>JBBCJM010000088.1:0-41163 GCA_037190175.1 Paracoccaceae bacterium
CAAGCGCCGGGGCGAGCACCCCGAGGGCGGGGAAATCCAGGTGATGCCGGGGCGTTACGGGCCATATGTGAAGTGGGGCAAGGTGAACGCCACCCTGCCCAAGGGCGCCGACCCCGCGGCGGTCACGCTGGAAGAGGCGCTGGCGCTGGTGGCCGAGAAGGCGGCGAAGGGGGGCAAAAAGGGTGCGAAACGAACGGGGGCGCACGGCCCCGCGAAAGCCAAGCCCACCGCCAGCAGGCCAAAGGCGAAACCTGCCGCGGTCAAAGCGAAACCCGCCAAGGCCAAGGCGGCCAAGGGCACGGCGGACTGAGATCACCCTGCGGGCAGGCAGCGGGAAGGACAAGGCCCATGGCATCACCGAAGATTTTCAACCTGTCCTTCAACAAATGCGGAACCTCGACGCTGCACGGCTTTTTTGCCGAGAACGGCCTGAACTCGCGCCACCACGGCAGCAACAACCCGCGCAAAAACCTTGCGTTGAACATGTATCGCAACTTCATGCTGCGGCGCGACCCGCTGACCAACATCGGCGAGTTCGACGCCTATTCCGACCTGTCCTATGCGTCGGATGCCTGCCTGTTCGAGGCTGGCCTGCTCTATCCTTCCCTGCATGAACACTATCCAGAAGCCTATTTCATCTTCGTCTGCCGCCCGATAGCCGACTGGGTCGATTCCCGCCGGCGGCACGGCAACGGCGACTATCTGCGGCGTTCGCGCGAGTTCTATCAGATCGGCAGCGACGACGAGATGTTCGCCCTGTGGCAGGATCAGTATCGCGCCGCCCTGCGCGAGATGACCGCTTATTTCGCCGCCGACACGACGCGCCGATTCCTGGTGTTCGATCTCTACGACGGCAGGCCGGAGGAGATTTGTCGCTTCCTCGCTGCCGACTTCACGCTCGATCCGGCGAAATGGAGGGCGCGCAACGTCTCGTCCCGGGGCAGGTCTGCGTCCTGAGCCGCGCCCCCGGGCTTAGCCCGCCCCGCCACCCTCCCGCGGATTGATCAGCCGGGCCATCAGCCGGCCCACCCGCACCACGCCCAGCCGCGCGCCGCCTTCGGCCACGGCCACTTCTTCCACCCCGCCTTGCAGCGCCGCCATCACCTCCTTCACCGGCGCGCCGGGCGGGACGGCGACGGGCGAGGCGGTGGTGCCCGGCTCCATCACATCCCCCGCGGTCAGTACCGACAAAGGGTTCATGTGGGCCACGAAATCGGCCACATAGTCGCTGACCGGATTGGCGATGATCTCGCGCGCGGTGCCGCATTGCACGATGCGCCCGCCCTCCATCAGCGCGATGCGGTTGCCGATCTTGAACGCCTCGTCCAGGTCGTGGCTGACGAAGACGATGGTGCGCTTGAGCCTCGCCTGAAGGTCCAGCAACTCGTCCTGCAGCTTCGAGCGGATCAGCGGGTCGAGCGCGGAAAACGGCTCGTCCATCAAGAGGATCGGCGCCTGCGTCACGAAGGCGCGCGCCAGCCCCACCCGCTGCTGCATCCCGCCCGAGAGGTCGCCCACCCGCCGCTCGGCCCATTGCGAGAGGTTCACCAGCGCCAGCTGCTCGTCCACCGGGGCGCGGCGGGCCTCGGGCGGCAGGCCGGCCAGTTCCAGCCCCAGCCCGACGTTCTCGCGCACCGTGCGCCAGGGCAGCAGGCCGAACTGCTGGAACACCATGGCGACGCGGGTCAGCCGCAGGCGGCGCAGGGTCTCGGGGTCGGCGCGGGTGACGCTGATCATCTGCTCGCCGTCCAGCACCCGCACCTCGCCGCGGACCACCGGGTTCAAGGCGTTGACCCCGCGCAGCAGGGTGGACTTGCCGGAGCCGGAGAGGCCCATCAGCACCAGGATCTCGCCCTCGGCGACCGAGAGCGTGCAGTCGTGCACGCCCAGCACCTGGCCCGTGGCAGCCTGCACCTCGGCGCGGCTTTTCCCCTGGTCCATCAGCGGCAGCGCGCGTTCGGGGTGGTCGCCGAAGACGATGGAGACGCGGTCGAATTCCACGGCGGTGCGGGTCATTTGCGCCTCACCCGCAGCATCCGGTCCAGCATCACCGCCACCACCACGATGACGAAGCCGGATTCGAAGCCCAGCGCCGTGTTGCCCTGGCCCAGCGCCCGCACCACCGGGATGCCCAGCCCGTTCGCCCCCACCATGGCCGCGATCACCACCATGGAGAGCGACAGCATGATGGTCTGGTTCAGCCCGACCATGATCTGCGGCAGCGCCCAGGGCAGTTCCACCTTCCACAGCCGCTGCCGGGGGGTGGCGCCGAAGGCGGTGGCGGCCTCCAGGAGCGCCTGCGGCGTGGTGGAGATGCCGAGATAGGTGAGCCGGATCGGCGCCGGCAGCACGAAGATCACCGTGGCGATCAGCCCGGGCACCATGCCGAGGCCGAAGAACACCACCGCAGGGATCAGGTAGACGAAGGTCGGCAGCGTCTGCATCAGGTCGAGCACGGGCGAGAGCGCGGCATAGAGCCGGGGCCGGTGCGCCGCGGCGATGCCGATGGGCACCCCCACCGCCATGCAGAACAGGCAGGAATAGAACAGCAGCACCAGGCTTTCGGTCGTGGCCTTCCAGTAGTTCTGGTTCAGGATGAACAGGAAGCCGAGCAGCACCAAGAGGCAGATCCGCCAGGACCGCTGCAACCACCAGGTCAGCGCCACGAAGCCCAGCACCACCACGATGGGCGGCGGCGCCTGCAACAGGCCCAGCGTGCCGCCGATCAGCCAGCCCAGCGCCTCGCTGATCGTGTCGAACACCCCGCCGAGGTGGAGTTTCAGCCAGTCCACCACCGTCCGGGCGGTGGGGCCCACGGGGATCTTGGGGATGTCGAGCCAGTCCATGCGGTCCCGTCGCGGGGGCAGGGCGCACGCGGCCCCCGCCCCCTGCGCCTTCAGTTCAGCGCGGCTTCGACCGCGGCGACGGCATCGCCGCCGTCCTTCGTGGTCACGCCGTCCAGCCAGCCCTTCCAGACATCGGGGTTGGCGGCCAGCCAGGCCTTCGCGGCATCGGCCGGGTCGGCGCCGTCGTTCAGGATCGCGCCCATGATCTCGTTCTCCATCTCCAGCGAGAATTCCAGGTTTTCCAGGAACCTGCCGGTGTTCGGGCATTCGGCGGCATAGCCCTTGCGGGTATTGGTGTTCACGATGGCGCCGCCGAAGTCGGGCCCGAACACCTCGTCGCCGCCGGCGAGATAGGTGATCTCGAAATTGGCGTTCATGGGATGCGGCTCCCAGGCCAGGAAGACGATGGGCCGGCCGGCCGCGGTGTTGCGCTCCACCTGCGCCAGCATCCCCTGTTCCGAGCTTTCCACGATCTCGAAGCTGCCCAGCCCGAACTGGTCGCCCTCGATCATGTCGAGGATCAGCCGGTTGCCGTCGTTGCCCGCCTCGATCCCGTAGATCTTCCCGTCCAGCGGGCCGTGCTGCGCGGCGATGTCGGCGAAGTCGCCGATCCCCAGCGCCGCGCCCGGGGCGTTGGTGGCCAGCGTGTACTTGGCGCCGGTGAGGTTGGTGCGCACGGTGTCCACGGTGCCGGCCTCGCGATAGGGGGCGATGTCGGCCTCCATCGTCGGCATCCAGTTGCCCAGGAACACGTCGATGTCGCCACCCGCCAGCCCGGCATAGGTCACCGGCACCGACAGGACCTTGGTCTCGGTCTGGTAGCCCAGCGCCTCCAGCACCAGGGTGGCGGCGGCGGTGGTCGAGGTGATGTCGGTCCAGCCCACATCGCTGAAGATCACCCGGTCGCAGCTTTGCGCGAAGGCGGGCGCGGCCAGGGCGGCGGCCGCGCCGGCGGCCAGCAGGGTGGAACGTAGGGTCATGGGAGGCTCCCCGTTTTTTGTTGATTGACGAGTCAATTAACGTCACGCTACCCCGGCTTGCCAAGCGATTTTTCCAGGGAACCGCCGCAGATGCCGAAGCTCGGGATGGAGCCTATCCGAAAGGCCGCCCTCGTCAAAGCCACGATCGTGGAGATCGGGCGGGCGGGGTCCTTGGACGTGACCGTGGGGCAGATCGCCCGGCGCGCCGGCATGTCCTCGGCGCTGGCGCACCATTATTTCGGCGGCAAGGAGGCGCTGTTCCTGGCCGCGATGCGGCAGATCCTGGCAATCTACGGGGCCGAGGTGCGGGGTGCCCTGGCGGTGGCGCATGGGCCGGCGGGGCGGCTGGATGCGATCATCGCCGCCTCCTTCAGCCCGGCGAACTTCCGGCGCGAGGTGGTGGGGGCCTGGCTGAACTTCTACGTCCTGGCGCAGAGCCAGCCCTCGGCGCGGCGGCTCTTGGCCGTCTACCAGCGCCGGCTGCGCTCGAACCTCCTGCACGCGCTGCGCCCGCTGGCCGGGGCGCGGGCGGGGGCCTTGGCCGAGGGGCTGGGGGCGCTGATCGACGGGGTGTACCTGCGCGAGGCGCTGCGGCCCGGGGCGCCGGATGCCGCCGCCGCGGTGGCGACCGTGCGGGCCCATGTGGCCGCAGAACTGGGGGGCGGGGGATGATCGCCCAACCGCAAGCCTCGCATTTCGTGAACGGCGATTGGCGGGAGGACAGCGCGGGCGAGCCCTTCGACTCGCTCTTCCCCTATACGGGCGAGGCCATCGCCCGGCTGCACCAGGCCACCCCCGCGGTGATCGAGGCCGCGCTGGCCGCCGCCCGCGCCGCGCAGCCCGCCTGGGCGGCGTTGAGGCCGGTGGAGCGGGGCCGCATCCTGGCCCGCGCCGCGGCGCTGATCCGCGAACGGGCCGAGGATCTGGCGCAGCTGGAAACGCTCGACACCGGCAAGCCCATCGCCGAGACGCGGGTGGCCGACTGGCCCTCGGGCGCCGATGCGCTGGAGTATTTCGCGGGGCTCGCCCCCACCCTGACCGGCGAGACCATCCCGCTGGGCGGGGATTTCGCCTATACGATCCGCGAGGCCCTTGGGGTCTGCGTCGGCATCGGCGCCTGGAACTATCCCAGCCAGATCGCCTGCTGGAAGGCCGCCCCGGCGCTCGCCTGCGGCAATGCGATGATCTTCAAGCCCTCGGAACTCACCCCGCTCGGCGCGCTGCGGCTGGCGGAGATTCTCGCCGAGGCCGGGCTGCCCCCGGGCGTCTTCCAGGTGGTGCAGGGCAGGGGCGCGGTGGGCGCGGCGCTGGTCTCCGACCCGCGTGTGGCCAAGGTCTCGCTGACCGGATCGGTCCCCACCGGGCGCAGGGTCTATGAACTCGCCGCGTCCGGGATGAAATCCGCCACGATGGAACTGGGCGGCAAGTCGCCGCTGATCGTCTTCCCCGATGCCGATCTGGACGGCGCGGTGGGGGCGGCGATGCTGGGCAACTTCTACTCCGCCGGGCAGGTCTGCTCCAACGCCACGCGGGTGTTCCTGCACCGGGAGATCCGGGAGGACTTCCTGGCCCGCCTGACCGCCCGCACGCGAGGCATCCGCCTGGGCGACCCGAGGGAGGAGGCCACGCAGATGGGCCCGCTGGTCAGCGCCGCGCAGCAGCAGAAGGTCATGGGCCATATCGACCGCGCCCGGGCCGAGGGCGCGCGGCTGGTCACCGGCGGCGGCTCGCCCGGCGGCTGGTTCGTGGAGCCCACGGTGCTGGAGGCGACCGACGCGATGGAGATCGCCCGGGAAGAGGTGTTCGGCCCGGTCATGGCGGTGTTGGGCTTCGCGGATGAGGAAGAGGCCGTAACCCGCGCCAACGCCACGGATTTCGGGCTGGCGGCGGGCGTGTTCACCCGCGACCTCGCCCGCGCGCACCGGGTGATCGCGCGGCTCAACGCCGGCACCTGCTGGATCAACAGCTACAACCTGACCCCGGTCGAGATGCCCTTCGGCGGCACCGGCGCCAGCGGGATCGGCCGCGAGAACGGCCGCGCGGCGGTCGAGCACTACACCCGCATCAAGGCCGTGCATGTCGGCATGGTGCCGGTCGAGGCGCCGTATTGAGATGGACGCGGACTACGTCATCGTCGGCGCAGGGTCGGCGGGCTGCGCGCTGGCCTACCGGCTGGCCGAGGCCGGCAGCACCGTCACGCTGATCGAATACGGCGGCAGCGACTGGGGGCCGTTCATCCAGATGCCGGCGGCGCTGTCCTACCCGATGAACATGGGGCTCTACGACTGGGGGCTGCGCACGGAACCCGAGCCGCATCTGGGCGGCCGGGTGCTGGCCACGCCCCGCGGCAAGGTGCTGGGCGGCTCCTCCAGCATCAACGGCATGGTCTATGTGCGCGGCCATGCAAGGGATTTCGACCATTGGGAGGAGCAGGGGGCGACGGGCTGGTCCTTCGCCGACGTGCTGCCCTATTTCCGGCGGATGGAGCATTGGCACGGGGCCGAGGACGGCACCGATCCGGCCTGGCGGGGCGACTCGGGGCCGCTGCACGTCACCCGCGGCCCCCGGGCCAACCCGCTGTTCGGCGCCTTCATCGAGGCCGGGCGGCAGGCGGGCTATCCGGTGACGCCCGACTACAACGGCCGCCAGCAGGAGGGCTTCGGCCCGATGGAGGCCACGATCTGGCGCGGGCGGCGCTGGTCGGCGGCCAACGCCTACCTGCGCCCCGCGCTGCGCACCGGCAGGGTGCGGCTGGTGCGCGGGCTGGCGCGGCGGGTGGTGATCGAGGGCGGCCGGGCGACCGGGGTGGAGGTCGCCCGCAACGGCGGAACCCAGGTGATCCCGGCGGGCCGCGAGGTGGTGCTGGCGGCCTCGGCGCTGAACACGCCGAAGCTCTTGATGCTGTCTGGCATCGGCCCCGCGCAGCACCTGCGCGAGCAGGGTGTGGCGGTGGTGGCCGACCGGCCGGGGGTGGGGGCGAACCTGCAGGACCATCTGGAGGTCTACCTGCAATTCGCCGCGCAACAGCCTGTCACGCTTTATAAATACTGGAATCTCTGGGGCAAGGCGCTGATCGGGGCGCAGTGGCTCTTCACCGGCCGCGGCCTGGGCGCCTCGAACCAGTTCGAGGCCTGCGGCTTCATCCGCTCGGCCGCCGGGATCGACTATCCCGACATCCAGTTCCACTTCCTGCCCATCGCGGTGCGCTATGACGGCCGGGCGGCGGCGGAGGGGCACGGGTTCCAGGTGCATGTCGGGCCGATGCGGTCGAAGTCGCGCGGCTCGGTGCGGCTGCGCTCGGCCGACCCGGTGGCGGCGCCGGTGATCCGCTTCAACTACATGAGCCACCCCGACGACTGGACCGAGTTCCGCGCCTGCATCCGGCTGGCGCGCGAGATCTTCGCCCAGCCCGCGATGGCCGCGCATGTGAAGGCCGAGATCCAGCCGGGCGAGGCGGTGCAGGACAACGGCCGGCTGGACGCCTTCCTGCGCGAGCATGTGGAAAGCGCCTATCATCCCTGCGGCACCGCGCGGATGGGCCGGGCCGACGATCCCGCGGCGGTGGTCGACCCGCAGGCGCGGGTGATCGGGGTGGGCGGGCTGCGGGTGGCCGACAGTTCGGTCTTCCCGCGGGTGACCAACGGCAACCTCAACGCCCCCTCGATCCTGGTGGGCGAGAAGGTCGCCGACCACCTGCTGGGCCGCGCGCCCCTGCCGCGGGCGAATCTGGAGCCCTGGATCCATCCCAACTGGCAGGTGGCGCAGCGGTGAATTGATCGAGGTCAAGGCAGTCGCCATCGGCGGCGGGCGAGACAGGGTCGAGAAGACCGGAAGGAGCACACCATGTCGAACACCCCGCACACCTTGCAGGACGAATTCCCCGGGGCGGGCGAGAAGATCACCGCGCTGAAGACCTCGGACGCGCATTTCGCCCGGCTGCTGGAGGCATATGACGAGGTGAACGATCTGGTCCACCGGGCCGAGACCCGGGTCGATCTGGTCACCGAGGCCCGCGAGACCGAGCTGCGCAAGCAGCGCAGCCGGATAAAGGACCAGATCGCCCGGGCACTTGCGGGCTGATCTTCAGACGATGCGATAGGGCACCTGACCGCGGCGGTCCTCGTCCACGGTCAGGCGCCGTTCCAGGGGCGGGACCGACCGCTGGTGGCAGTCGGCCCGCTCGCAGATCCGGCAGGAGATGCCGATCGGCTCGAACCTTCCCCGCAGGTCCAGCCCGTCGGCATAGACCAGCCGCCCGGCATGGGCGATCTCGCAGCCCAGCCCGATGGCATAGCGGCGCACCGGCGCGGCCCAGGCCCCGGCGGGCTTCGACACCTCGCGCGCCAAGCACAGATAGCGCACCCCGTCCGGCGTCTCGGCCAGCTGCCGCAGGAATCGCCCAGGCGTTTCAAAGGCCTGGTGCACGTTCCACAAGGGGCAGGCGCCGCCGAAGCGGGCGAATTGCAGCCGGGTGGCCGAGTGGCGCTTGGTGATGGTGCCGGCCTGATCGACGCGGACGAAGAAGAACGGCACCCCCTTGGCGCCGGGCCGTTGCAGGGTCGAGAGCCGGTGCGCCACCTGCTCGATGGAGGCGCCGAAGCGGTCGGCGAGCCGCTCCAGGTCGTGGCGGGTTTCCTCGGCGGCGGCCTGGAAGGCGGCATAGGGCAGCATCGCGGCCCCGGCGAAGTAGTTGGCGAGGCCAATGCGGGCGATGGCGCGGGCCTCGGGGCTGCGGAACTGCGCCAGATCCAGCGTGGCCTCGATCAGGTCGCCCCGGGTCAGCAGTGCCAACTGGTGGAACAGCTGGAAGGCCCGGGTGGGCGCCGAGACCCGGGCCGAAAGCTGCAACCGCCCGGCTTCGAAGCGGCGCAGGTCGGGGATGTCGGTTATATCCACCTGCACGCCTTGGCCGGACAGCACCTGCAAAGCCAGGGAAAACCTGTCTTCCGAGGTAGTTGCGCCGGAAACCGCATGTTCCGCGGCGCGGTCGATGGCATCGAAGTAATTGTCGCAATAGTGAAAGAAGTCGCGCACCTCGTCCCAGGGGCTGGGGCGCAGGGCGGCGTCCTCGCGGCCCAAGGCCTCGTCCAGCGAGGCCAGGCGTTCGTGGGTCTGGCGATAGGCGCGGTGCAGGTCCAGCATGGCGCGGGCCAGCGCCGGGGCATTGGCCGCGGCCAGCCGCAGGTCCGCGAGCGGCACCTGCGCGCCGCCGAACACCGGGTCGGACAGCGCCTCGCGCAGATCCGCCACCATCCGCTCGCCGTCGCCGGCCGAGAGCGTGGCCACGTCCTGCCCGAACTCGCGCGCGAGCGCCAGCACCACCCCGGCCGAGACCGGGCGGTGGTTGTTCTCCATCTGGTTGAGGTAGGGCAGCGAGACGCCCAGCCGCTCGGCGAAGGCGGTCTGCGTGAGGCCCAGCCGGGCGCGCACCTCGCGCAGCTTCATCCCGGCGTAGAGCTTCTGCACCGCCATGTTCAGGCCCCCACCTGCCTTGCCCGCCGCCGCACCCACCAGATGCAGGGCAGCGCGGTGGCGGAGGAGGTCAGCATGAGCAGCACCAGCGGCATCTCTCCGCTGCCGAGGACCAGCACCACCCCGGCCAGCGCCGAGAGCGCGGCGCCGAAGCCGATGACGAAGGCCCCGCCCAGCCCGGCGGCCGAGCCCGCCAGCCCCGGGCGCACCGACAGCATCCCCGCATTGGCCGAGGGCAGCATGAGCCCGTTGCCGAGGCCGACCGAGATCATCAGGGCGAAGAAGCTTTCGGCGGAACTCAGCCCCATCAGCCCGACCAGCGCCGAGGTGGCCATGCCCAGCGTGGACATCCAGGCCCCGATCAGCACCATCCGGTTGACCCCCAGCCGCGCGGAATAGCGGCCCGAGAGCCCGTTGCCGACCAGATAGCCCACCGCCGGCGCCCCGAAATAGAGCCCCAGCGCCGCGGGCGACAGGCCGTAGACCTGGGCGCCCACATAGGGCGCGCCCCCCAGATAGGCGAAGAACGAGCCCGAGCCGAAGCCCGCGGCCAGGCAATAGCCCCAGAACCGCTGCGAGCGCAGCAGGTCGGGGTACTGGCGCAGCTGGTCGGCGAAGCTGCCGCCGCTGGCCCGCACCGTCTCGCCCTGGTCGGCCCAGACCAGCACGAAGATCAGAAGCCCGGCCAGCGTCATGATCACGAAGCTCGCCTGCCAGCCGAAGGCCGCGTCCAGCGCGCCGCCCAGCACCGGGCCCAGCATCGGCACCACCGACATGCCCATGGTGACCCAGCCGATCATCGAGGCGGCCTGGTCCGGCCCCACCATGTCGCGCACCACCGCCCGGCTCAGCGCGAATCCGGTGGCGATCACCGCTTGGGCCAGGCGGCAGGCCAGGAACACGCCGTAGCTGGGGGCCAGCAGCACCCCGACGCTCGCCACCACGAAGAGCCCCGCCGCGCCCAGCATCACCGGGCGGCGGCCGAAATGGTCCGACACCGGGCCGATGGCGATCTGCAACAGCGCGGTCATCCCGAGGTAGAGCGAGACCGACAGCTGCATCAGCGCGTAGTCGACCCCGAAATAGACCGCCATCGAGGGCAGCGAGGGCAGGAAGATGTTCAGCGATAGGGCCGCCACGCCGGTGATCAGCACCAGGGTGAAGAGGTGCGGCGGGGTGGAGCGGTCCAGGAAACGTGCGGGGGTCATGTATCTGCGCTAGCCCCCGCGGAGGGAACTGTCCAGTCGGCTCAGGACCATTTGTGGAAGATGAAGAACCCGCCGGCGGCGATGCAGGCGAAGCCGGCCAGATGGTTCCAGGCCGGCGGCTCCTTCAGCCAGGCCACCGAGAACACCGCGAAGACCGAAAGGGTGATGATCTCCTGGATCGTCTTCAGCTCGGCGGTGGTGAAATGCCCGTGGCCGATGCGGTTCGCCGGCACCTGCAGGAGGTATTCGAAGAAGGCGATGCCCCAGCTGGCCAGGATCACCGTGAGCAGGGGGGCGGACTTGTAGCCCAGATGCCCGTACCAGGCGAAGGTCATGAACACATTGGCCACCAGCAAGAGCCCGATGGTCAGCACGGGAACGGGGATATGGGCCATGATGGCGGCGGGACTCCGGGGAATTGGCGGGACCATGGCACGGCGCAGGGCCGCGGTAAACCGGGGCTTGACGGGGCGGGGGCGGGGCGCTCTGATGGCGGGGATGGTTCCCGGGTGCGCCCCGGGTGAAAAGGGAACACGGTGCGGCCTCTCGGGGCCAATGCCGCGACTGCCCCCGCAACTGTAAGCGGCGAGCCTGCCCCCGACAGACCACTGGCCGTAAGGCCGGGAAGGTGGGGAAGGGCCGCGACCCGCGAGTCAGGAGACCTGCCATCGCCGTTGTCAACCACACCGGGCGGGGTGCCCCGGAAGGAGCTTCGCGATGGATCATCCCCGGCCGCGCCCCGCGGCCCCCTCCGCCCCGGCACCGCACCGGACGCTTTTCTGCCAGCCCTGCCGGCATACCGGCCAGCCCTGCGGCCCGGGCCTGGCGCTGCTCGGCCAACTGCGCCTGGCCATCGCCGCCGCCGGCCCGCGCGCGGGGTTCGAACTCACCGGCTCGGCCCGGCTGGAGGGCTGCATCCGGCCCTGCCCGGTGGTCTGGCGGGCCTCGGCCGAAGCCGGCTGGCTCTTCGGCGACGTGGAGCCGGGGGAGGATGTCGAGGCGCTGGTCGACCTTGCCGCCCGCTGCCGGCGGGCCGAGGAGGGCGGGCGGCCGCAGGCCCCCGCGGCAGGTCCGGCCGCGATCCTCGTGACCGGGCCGGGGGTGCTGCAATGACCGCGGCGATCGACCTGCGCCGGGTGTCCTGCGGCGGGCCGGGGCAGCCGGGCAGCCTGGCGGGGATCGACCTTTCCGTGCCCGCGGGGCAGGTGCTGGCGCTCTGCGGGCCGGCGGGGGCGGGGAAGTCCACGCTCCTGCGGCTGATGGCGCGGGAGGTGCCGCCGCGGTCGGGCGCGGTCTGCCTGTTCTCGCGCGACATCTGGCTGATGTCGGCGGAGGAGGCGGCGGGCACCGTGGCCTGGCTGAACCCGGCGGGCAGCGGCTTCGACCGCCTGACGCCGCGGCAGGTGGTCGGGGCCGCGCGCCGGGCCGCCCCGCTGGCCGAGGTGCAGTCGGCCCTGCAGGCCGCGGGTCTGGGAAGCGGGCGCGGCCCGGCCTTCGGCCGGCTGTCGCCCGCGCGGCGGATGCGGGTGCTGACCGCCCGCGCGCTGGTGCTGCGGCCGCGGATCCTGCTGATGGCGGGCGGGGCGGAGGCGTTGCGGCTGCACCTGCGGCTCCTGTCCGCCCTGGACGCCACCTTCGTGCTGGCGCTGGAGGATGCCGGTCAGGCCCGGGCCCTGGCCGACCGGGTGGTGGAGCTCGACCGCAGGCGGATCCTGGCCGACAGCGCAGGTTGCCCGGTGGGATAGCCGGCCCCCGCCGCAGGGGGTTTTGCGGACGACAATCAAATGTCCCGTACCAAAGTCCCAATCCCCGCCGGTGCTTCCGCCGCCGCTAGACTCGGCCCGGGCGGGACGCCGCCCGCCGGAGCCCTTCGGGTTCCGGCGAGCCCAGACATGGATGTTCGATGACTGCCACGAAGACATATGAGGTCCTGGCCCGCGCGGTGCGGCAGGAGGAACCCGGCCCCTGCTTCGCCCTGCTGGGCGATGCCAACATGAACTGGGCCACCGCGCTGGCCGGGCTGAGCGGGCGCTTCGTCTATGTCAGGCACGAGCACAATGCGGTCGTCGCCGCGATGGCCTGGGCCCGCAAGACGAACAGGACCGGCCTGGCCACCGTCACCTGCGGGCCGGGGCTGACGCAGATCCTGACCGCGCTGCCCGCGGCGGTCCGCGCCGGCATTCCGCTGGTCATCTTCGCGGGCGAGGCGCCGCTGAAGTCGGGCTGGTACAACCAGGCCATCGACCAGGCCCCGTTCATCGTCGCCACGGGCGCCGCCTACCGACCGCTGCACTGGCCGAAGCGGATGCCGGAGGAGATCCGGAACGCCTTCCTGCAGGCCGCGCTCGAACGCCGGCCCGTGGTGCTGGGGGTTCCCTTCGATCTTCAGGAACTGCCCTGGGAGGGCTCCGAGGACCTGCCCGCCCCCTCCTCTCGCCTGATGCCCCGGACGGGGCCGGTCCTGCCCTTCGGCGCCGATCTGGAGCGGGCCGCGGCGCTGGTGGACGGGGCGGAGAAGATCATCGTCATGGCCGGGCTGGGGGCGGCGCAATCGGGCGCTGCCGATGCCTGCCGCACCCTGGCCGAACGGGTGGGCGGGCTGGTGGCGACGACGCTGCCGGCGCGGGGGCTCTTTGCCGGCGATCCCTTTTCGCTGGGCGTGGCGGGGGGCTTTTCCTCCGACATGGCGCGGGCCTGCTTTGCCGAGGCCGATCTGGTCGTGGCGGTCGGTTGCAGCCTGGCCTCGCACAACTCCGAGGCGGGAAAGCTCTTCCCCGCCTCGAAGGTGCTTCAGATCGACCTGAAGCCTGCGGCCCTCAGCCAGGGCCGGGTCGCCGCGGGCGCCTGGCTGCAGGGCGACGCCGGGATGTCGGTCGAGCTGCTGACGGGGCTGGTCCGCACCCGCAGCCGGACATGGCGCAGCGCCGAACTGGCCGAGCGGATCCGCACCACCCCCTTCGACGGCCATGCCTTCCCGCCCGAGCCCGGCCTGCACGATCCCCGCGACGTGGTCGCCGCGCTGGAGGCCGCGCTGCCGCGGGAGTGGGAGATGGTGAATTCCTCGGGGCACTGTTCCTATTATGTGGCGCACATGCCCTCGCGCCCCTGGGAGCGGTTCCTGACCATCCGCGAATTCGGCGCCATCGGCAACGGCATCGGCTTTGCCATGGGCGTGGCCGAGGCCGCCGGCGGCCGGCCGGTGGTGCTGTTCGACGGCGACGGCAGCGCGCTGATGCATATCCAGGAGATCGAGACCATGGCCCGGCACGGGATGCGGATCGCGATCTGCGTGCTGAACGACGGCGCCTATGGCTCGGAGATCCACAAGCTGCGGGCCGAGGGGCTTTCCGATGCCGGCGCGGTCTTCGGGCGGCGGGATTTCGCGGCCATCGCGCGGGGCTTCGGCCTGGAGGGGGCGAGGGTGGACGACCTGTCGCGGCTGCCCGCGCTGATCGACGGTTTCGCGAAGGCGAAGGGGCCGGCGATCTGGGATTTCCCGATCAGCGACAGGGTGGTTTCGCCCGTCATCCGCCGGGCGCATCCGCATTGATCCGGCCCGGCACGGGGCGATGGTCCGCGCCATCCGGCGCGGGCCTTCCCTGTGCCGTGGCCCAGCATCCGGCGGGCGGGCAGCGCAAATTACAATGGCTTTCGAATATGAAATGATGAGCAAAAACGTGGCTTTGGGCTCATCCTCCCCGCGAACCAGCCATGCAGCCACAGTCGAACGGACAGGAATATGCCCACCGAAGTCATAGACATCCATCCGCATATCATCTCGGGCGATCAGGCCGCCTATCCCCGGTCGCCGATGGGCGGCGAGGAATCGGAATGGGTCAAGCACCGTCCCGTCGATTTCGAAGGCTATCTGGCCGCGATGGACCGCGCCGGGGTCGACAAGGCCGCGATCGTCCAGGCCTCGACCGCCTATGGCTACGACAATTCCTATCTGATCGCTGCGATCCGCAAGGCGCCCGGCAGGGTGACCGGCGTGGCGACCGTGGATATCGTAAGCGACGGGGCCCCCGACCGGATCTCGCGGCTGGCCGAGCAGGGCATCTCCGGGCTCAGGCTCTATACCGGCGGCTCGAAGATGAAATTCGACGCGAGCTGGCTGGACGACCCCCGCACCTATCCCGGCTGGGAGCGGGCCGGAGAGCTGGGCCTGTCGATCTGCGTGCAGACCCGCCCCTTCGCGCTGCCCATCGTCGACGGACTGGCGCGGCGGTTCCCGAAGGTCAGGATCGTCATCGACCATCTGGCGCGGGCCGACATTTCCGACGGCGCGCCCTATCTGGCGGCGGAGCCGCTGTTCGCCCTGGCGAAGCATCCCAACGTCTACCTGAAGGTGACGCCCCGCACCTTCGATCTCGCCACCCGCGACAAGGCGACGCCCGAGACCTTCTTTCCGCATCTGGTCGGGGTCTTCGGCTCGAACCGGATCGCCTTCGGCTCGAACTATCCCTCCTCCGACGGCTCGCTGGAGGAGAACGTGGGCCGGGCCAGGGCCTGCCTGGCCTGCCTTTCGCCCGAGGACCGGCACAACATCCTCGCCGGTACCGCGCAGATCCTCTATCCCGCGCTGGCGGACAGGTGAACTGGTCATGGCCGAGAAGCTGACGCTCAAGACCCTTCTGGCGGATTACCCGGTGACGCGCGCGCTGCGGCGGGGCACCGTCTCCTCGCCGCTGTTCGATTTCGACTTCGCGCCCTACGAGGTGTCGAACCATGCCTTCAAGCCCATGGTGCGCGACCTCGCCTTCGACGCGGGCGAACTGGCGCTGTTCACCTATCTGCAGGCCCGCGCCTACGGCAAGCCGCTGGTCCTGCTGCCGGCGGTGATCTCGGGCCGGTTCCAGCACCACTGCATCGCCTACAACACCGCCAATGGCGAGCTGCGGCCGGGCGACCTGTCGGGCAAGCGGGTGGGCGTGCGCGCCTATACGCAAACCACCGGCGCCTGGGTGCGGGGCATCCTGGCCAACGAATACGGCGTCGATCTGGACAGCGTGACCTGGGTCACCTTCGAGGATGCGCATGTCGCCGAATATGTCGAGCCGCCCAACGTGGTGCGCGCGCCGCCGGGCAAGAAGCTGTCGAGGATGCTGCTGGACGGGGAGCTGGATGCGGCGATGCTGGGGTCGGACATGCCCGACGATCCCCGGCTGAAGACCGTGATCCCCGAGCCGGAGAAGGCGGCCGTCGAGTGGTACGAGCGGCGCGGGGCCGTGCCGGTCAACCACATGTTCGTGGTCACCGAAGCCCTGTCGCGCAGCCGGCCCGACGTGGTGCGCGAGCTTTACCGGGTGCTGAAGGAAAGCAAGGAGGCCAATGGCCCGCCCAAGGGGATCGACACCCGGCCCTATGGCGTCGAGGCCAATCGCAAGGGGCTGGAACTGGCCATCGAATATGCGATGCAGCAGAAGCTCCTGCCGCGCCGGCTTTCGGTGGAGGAGCTGTTCGACGACGTGACCGGCTCGCTCTGAGCCGGGGCGGGTCGCCCGGGGACGGGGCTCTCGTCCGGGACATGAGCGGGAAGGACGGTTGGAGCGTGAAGGCGGGCGAGGGGATCACCGAGACGCTGGCGCGATACATATCGGGCGAGACCCGCAGGCCGCTGCCCCGCGAGGTGCGGCGCAAGACGGTCCAGCATGTCGCCGATACGGTCTGCGCCATCGTCTCGGGCAGCGCGCTGCCGGCCGGGGCCCATGCGCGATCCCATGTGGCGGCGCTGGGGGGGCTGCCGCAGGCCTCGGTCATCGGGACCGGGCTGCGGACCAACGTGCTGAACGCGGCGCTGGCCAACGGCATGTCCGGCCATGCCGACGAGACCGACGATTCCCATGCCCCTTCGCTGACGCATCCGGGCTGCTCGATCGTCCCGGCCGCCCTGGCGATCGCCGAGGCCCGGCGGCGTTCGGGCGCCGATCTGATCGAGGCCGTAGCGCTGGGCTACGACATCGGCACCCGCCTGTCGATGTCGCTGGGGGGCCCGCGCTTTGCCGACCGATACCATCACAGTTCACATGCCTTCGGCGGCATATTCGGCTGCACCGCCGCGGCCGGCGCCCTGATGGGGCTGGACGGCCGGCAGACCGCCCATGCCCTCTCGCACGCGGTCCAGATGGCTTCGGGCAACCGCTGCTGGATCCGCGACCCCGACCATGTGCAGAAGGCCTTCATCTTCGGCGGGATGCCGGCGCAGGGCGGCGTGCAGGCCGCGCTGCTGGCCGAGGGCGGCGTTACCGGCGCGCCCGAGCCGCTGGAGGGGGTGCCGGGACTGTGGCCCGCCTTTTTCGAGGAGGCACGGCCCGAGGCCGCGACCGAGGGCCTGGGCGAGCGCCACGAGATCATGCGCACCTCGATCAAGCGCTGGTGCGTGGGCTCTCCCTGCCAGGCGGCGCTGGACGGGATCGAGGAACTGACGCGGGCGCATGGCTTCGGCCCCGGGGATGTGGCCGCGATCCGCATCACCCTGCCGGCGCAGCGCGCGCAGGTGGTCGACAGCGCCATGCCCAACATCAACGTCGCGCATCTCGTCGGCCTCTATCTGGTCGACGGCAACGCGACCTTCGCCTCGGTCCATGACGTGGGGCGGATGGCCGATCCCCGGATCCTGGCGCTGCGGGCGCTGACCCGGGTCGAGCCGCGCCCCGGCGCCCGGCGCGGGGAACAGGCGCAGCTCTTCGTCACCCTGAAGGGCGGGCGGGAGTTGCAGCGCGAGCCGAGGCCGGTGCGCGGCCAGCCCGACAACCCGATGACGGATGCCGAGGTGGTGGCCAAGGGCGAGGACCTGATCCTTCCGGTTCTGGGCCGGCGCGGCTCCGATGCGCTGCTGTCGCGGCTGATGCGGCTGGAGGAAGAGCCCGACATCGCCGCCTTGGCCGAGGTCTGGCGGCCGGGCGCCGCCGGCGGGGACGGCGCGCGGCCATGACGGAGGTCCTGCCACGCCCGCCCGGACCCATGCGCCAGCTGATGCAGCAGCGCGACTTCGTGCTGTTCCTGCTGGCCCGCGGCCTGGGGCTGCTGGCCACCCATATGCTGACCGTCGCCATCGGCTGGCATATCTATCTGATGACGGACAGTTTCCTGGCGCTCGGCATGATCGGGCTGTTCCAGTTCGCCCCGTCGCTGGCGCTGTTTCCGCTGACCGGGCTGACCGCCGACCGTTTCGACCGCCGCCGGGTGCTGACGCTGTGCCATCTGGTGCAGGCGCTGGCCTGCTGCCTGCTGTTGGCGCTGAACCTGTCGGACACCAGCGAGGTCTGGCCCTATTATGCCACGCTGTCGGTCTATGGCGCGGCGCGGGCCTTTCTCAACCCCGCGACGCGGGCGCTGATGCCGAACCTGGTGCCCTACCGGCTGTTTCCCAATGCGGTGGCCTGCAACTCCACCTTCTCGAAACTGTCCTCCTTCTCGGGCCCGGCGCTGAGCGGGCTGCTGGTCGCGCAGATCGGCAACGGCGTCTATGCGGTGATGGCGGTCCTGTTCACGATGGCGACGATCGGGACGCTCTGGATCAGCGCCCGCCCGGGGCGCAGCTTCGCGACGGCGGTGAACTGGGACGTGGTGCTGGGCGGGGTGTCCTATATCCTGAGAAGCAGGGTGCTGCTGGGGGCGATCTCGCTGGACCTCTTCGCCGTGCTGTTCGGGACGGTGCTGGGGATCCTGCCCGTCTTCGCCCGCGACATCCTGAATGTCGGGCCCGAGGGGCTCGGCATCATGCGGGCCATGCCGGCGGTCGGCGCCTTTGTCGTCGCGGCGGTTCTGGCCCAGCTTCCGCCCCTGCGCCGGGCAGGGCCGCTGCTGTTCGCGACGCTGCTGGCCTATGGCCTCTGCATCATCGTCTTCGGCCTTTCCGACATCTTCTGGCTGTCGGTCGCCGTGCTGGCGGTCTATGGCGCGATCGACATGGTGAGCATCTGCATCCGGCAGACGATGGTGCAGATGGCGACCCCCGACGAGATGCGCGGCAGGGTGGCGGCGGTGGACAGCATCTTCACCAACGGCTCGGAGGAACTGGGCAATTTCCGTTCGGGCGTGATGGCCGCGGCCTTCGGGCCGGCGGTGACCGTCGTGCTGGGCGGGGTGCTGACCATCGCGATCACCGGCCTGTGGTGGCGGTGGTTCCCCGATCTGCGCCGGGTGGACCGGCTGGACCTCCCGCTCTGACGGCTGCGCGGCGGCCCGTGCCACAAAACAATGAGAACAGGAAGAGATTCAATTGCCCCGGCAGGGCCATCTCGGAATTCAAATAGGCCTATGCATGACGCGGAGCCGATGCCCCGCCGTCATCGAAAAAGAGGGAGGAAAACATGTCTGTCTTCAAGGGCCTCGGAAGCTGTGCGGTTGCGCTGCGGGCGGGCCTTGTCGCGTCCGGCCTGATGCTGGGCGCTGCGGCCGCCTTCGCGCAGGATGCGGTCGCGGATTTCTACCGCGGAAAGACCATCACCCTGGTGGTGGGCGCGGCCGGCGGCGGGGCGGCCGATACCTATGCCCGCACCTTCGCGGCGCATTTCCCCAAGCATGTCCCGGGCAATCCCGGCATCATCGTGGTCAACAAGCCGGGGGCCGGCGGCCTGATCGTGGCCAACGAGCTTCAGCACACGATGGAGCCCGACGGGCTGACCATCGGCACCCTGCAGCGCAACAACTTCCTGGCCCCGCTGCTTTCGGATGAGGACACGCGGTTCGACCCGCGCCAGGTGGCCCATCTGGGCAGCCTCAGCCGCGAGACCTACGTGATCTTCAGCTATGGCGAGGACGCGGCGGTCAAGGACGCCGAGGCGGCATTCAACACCGAGATGATCCTGGGCGGCACCGGCGCCTCGGCCGAGAACGTGACCTATCCGACGCTTGCCAACGAGCTTCTCGGCACCAGGTTCCGCCTCATCCGCGGCTATGCCGGCAACGAGGACATCGAGCTGGCCATCGAGCGCGGCGAGGTCGACGGACGCGCCTCGTCCCTCGGCAGCACGCTGCGCGGCAACCTGGGCCGCTGGAACCAGGAGGGCAAGCTGAACCTGATCATGCAGTTCGGGGTCGAGAACGACCCGGCGATCCCGGACGTGCCCAACGTGATGGATTTCGTCACCGACCCCGAGCATGTGGCCATGCTGCGGCTGATGCTGCTGCCGCAGGACGTGGGCCGGCCCTTCGCCGCCCCGCTGAACGTTCCGGCCGACCGGCTCGCGGCGCTGCGGGCGGCCTTCGTCGCCACGGCCCAGGACCCCGACTTCATCCGCGATCTCGAGGCCGCCCAGGCGACGGTGGAACTGGTGGATGGCGAGACGGTCCAGCGCATGGCCGACGAGATCATGGCCACCCCTCCCGAACTGGTCGCCCGGGTGAAGGAACTGGTCGAATTCTGAGCCCGCGCGGCGTGGGAACGGGGCCCCGGCAGGATCTGCCGGGGCGCATTTCCTTGGCCGCGGCGCATTCGGCCCCCGGCGGCGTGGATTTGAATACCCCGGTCCGCCAATCGTATGTGACACCGCCCCCCGGCCGCAGGACATTAGATTCATTCGTTTTCCCTGACCCTGGATGGCTCGCGTGACCTCCGACAGACCGCTTCGGCTGACAGCCTCGTTCCGAAACTATGGCCATACGGCCGCGCTCAAGGACGGCACGGTTTCCATCGATGGCGTGGAGCTGGATCTGATCGAGGTCGAGCCGCAGATCGCCGCCTTCCGCCGGATGGTGCGGGATGTCGAGTTCGACATCTGCGAACTGGCCCCCACCACCTATGTCATCGCCAAGGCCCATGGCGCCCCCTTCACCGCGCTGCCGATCTTCTTCGGCCGGCGCTTCCACCATGCCGGGCTGGTCGTGCGCCCTGACGCGGGGATCGAAGGCCCGAAGGATCTGGAAGGCAAGAAGGTGGGCGTGCGGGCCTATTCCGTCACCACCGGGGTCTGGACCCGCGGGATCCTGCAGAACGAATACGGGGTCGACCCCGCGAAGGTCACCTGGGTGGTCGACGACGAGGAGCACGTGGCCCAGATGCCGCTGCCGCCCAACGTGGTCCACGCGCCCGAGGGCAAGTCGCTGGCCGGGATGATGGCCGCCGGCGAGTTGCAGGCCGGGTTCACCGCCAATGCCGGCATCGGCCGCGAGGGCAAGCCCGCCGCCGGCTGGGACGCCGCGCCGAAGGCCGATCCGGGCGACTACCGCGAGCTGTTCCCCGATGCCGCCGCGCTCGAGGCCGAATGGTTCGCCCGCACCGGCATCTATCCGGTCCACAGCACCCTGGTCATCCGGGACGAGCTTCTCGCGGCGCATCCCTGGCTGGCCCAGGCGGTCCATGACGCCTTCGTCCGGGCCAAGAAGCTGTATCTGGACCGGGTGGCCTCGGGCCAGGCCAACGGCAAGGCCGACCTCAAGCTGGCCGGCCTGGGCAAGATCGTCGGCGACCCGCTGCCCTACGGGCTGGAGGCCAACCGGCCCGCCATCGAGACGCTGATCGGCTACGCGCATCAGCAGGCCCTGATCCCGCGCGACATCTCGATCGACGAACTGTTCGTTCCGGTCGCCTGACGCCACCGGAGGAGGAATACCATGATCATCGACTGCCACGGACACTATACCACCGCCCCCGCGCAGCTGCCCGAGTTCCGGCAGAAGCAGCTGGCGGCCTTCAAGGCCGGGACCGAGCGCCCCGGCAAGGCCGATCTGGCCATCTCCGACGACGACATCCGCGAAACGCTGGAGCGCGCGCAGCTGCGGTTGCAGCGCGAGAGGGGCACGGACCTGACGCTGTTCTCGCCCGGCGCGGGCAAGATGGCCCACCATCAGGGGGACGAGGCGATCAGCAGGGTCTGGTCCGAGGTCTGCAACGACCTGATCTACCGGGCGACGCAGCTGTTCCCGGACAGCTTCATCGGGGTCTGCCAGCTGCCGCAGTCGCCGGGCGCGGACCCGGCCAACTGCATCCCCGAGCTGGAGCGTTGCGTCACGGAGCTGGGCTTTGTGGGCTGCAACCTCAACCCCGATCCCTCGGGCGGCTACTGGACGGGCCCGCCGCTGACCGACCGCAGCTGGTATCCGCTTTACGAAAAGCTCGTGGAGCTGGAGGTGCCGGCGATGATCCACGTCGCCTCCTCCTGCAACCCCAACTTCCACGGCACGGGCGCGCATTACCTGGCGGCGGACACCACCGCCTTCATGCAGCTGCTGCTGTCGGATCTGTTCGCCGACTTCCCGACCCTGAAGTTCATCATCCCGCACGGCGGCGGGGCGGTGCCCTATCACTGGGGCCGCTACCGCGGGCTGGCCCAGGATCTCAAGCGGCCGCCGCTGGGCGAGCTGCTGATGCAGAACGTCTTCTTCGACACCTGCGTCTACCACCAGCCCGGCGTCGACCTGCTGGCCAAGGTCATCCCGGTCGAGAACGTCCTGTTCGCGTCCGAGATGGTCGGCGCGGTGCGGGGCGTCGACCCCGAGACGGGGCACAACTTCGACGATACGCGGCGCTACATCGACGGGGTTCCGTGGCTGAGCGACGCGGATCGCGCCAAGATCTACGAGGGCAACGCCCGCCGGGTCTATCCGCGGCTGGACGCCATCCTGAAGGCGCGCGCGGCCGCCTGAGCGACAACAGACGGGCGTTCCGCCGCCGCGGGACGCGGGGATGCCGGCCGGGCTTCATGACAGGAAACGACGATGACGCGGATGAACAGGATGATCGGCGCGCTGGAAAAGGGGCAGCGCGCCTTCGCGACCTTCGCCCCCGCCGGGATGGAATCGGCGCTGTGGGTCAACTCGGCGCCCTATGACGGCGTGATCTACGAGATGGAACACCGCCCCTGGGACGCGGGCCTGCTGCGCGACACGCTGCAATACATGCTCGACCGCAGGCAGATCCTTCAGGACGCCTCGCCCGCCCCGCGCGTGACGCCGATCGTGCGGATCCCGGCCAACGGGGGCGAGATGAACCAGTGGCTGGCCAAGCAGGCGCTGGACATGGGGGTCTTCGGCGTGGTCTGGCCCCATGTCAGCACCGCCGAACAGGCCTGGAACGCGGTCTCGGCCTGCCGCTATCCGCGGCTCGCCTCCGCCCCGCGCCATCAGCCGGCGGGGATCCGCGGCGACAGCCCCAAGACCGCCGCGCGATTCTGGGGGCTCGGCACCGGCGAATACTACCGCAAGGCCGACGTCTGGCCGCTGGACCCCGAGGGCGAGATCCTGGTGATCCTGATGATCGAGGACACCCAGGGCATCGCCAACCTGGAAGAGATCCTCGGCAAGGTGCCCGGCATCGGCGCGGTGCTGATCGGCGAGGGCGACCTGAGCCAGGAGCTGGGCTGCCCGCGCGAATACGAGCATCCCGAGGTGGTCCGGCACATGGCCGAGGTCGTGCGGATCTGCAAGGCCCACAAGGTGCCCGTCGGCCATCCCCATGTGGGGGCGAAGAATGTCGAGAAGGTTCTGGGCGACGGTTTCGACATCCTGCTGGCCTCGCCCTCGCAGGGCTTCGGGGCGCTGGAGACGGGACGCCGGATCGCGGGCCGCGGCTGACCGGGCCGGCCGCCGCACGGCGCGGTCAGGAATGCATCGCGATGCGCTCCAGGGCGTTCGGCGCCGCCAGGAGGTTGTGGTGGTTCTGGCCGCCCTGGTTTCTGGCGGAATGCCAGCGCAGCAGCGAGATGAACCGCTGGTGCGCCACGGTCGGCAGCCAGTTCGCCCGGACGGTGATCCCCTTCGGCGGCAGCGAGCATTTCAGGTCGAAGCTGATCGGCGAGAACAGGCCGGTCAGCTCTTCGAAATACGCCTCCTGCTGGCTCATGATGGTCAGGAGGTCGCTGCTGAGCACCAGCGCGCGGATGGTCGAGAGCGAGCTGGTCTCGATCCCCAGGCGCGGGGCCGGGTCGAGCTTGGCGAACAGCTTGTCGATCTGCCCGCGGCGCGGCGTGCCCGGGGCGGGGGCGATCCAGTTGTATTCCGCCAGCTGCCGGGTGGTGACCATCGGATACCGCGTCAGCGGATGGTTGCGCCGCCCCATCACATAGAAGGTATCCATGAAGATCGGCTCCTCCACCACGTCGACCGCATCCGCGGGCTTGCGCAAGAGGCCGAACATCATGTCGATCTTGCCCAGGCGCAGATCCTCGAGCAGCTTGGCATAGTTCCCGTCCAGCACGATCACCCGCGCCTCCGGCTCTTCCTGCATCAGCGCATTGATCGCCGAGGACAGGATGAACGAGCCCGACATCGGCAGCACGCCCACCCGGATCACCGGGGCCGCGGCCCGGCAGGCCTCGGCCAGCTCCTGATAGCCGTACTCGATCTCGCGCACCGCCACCCGCAGCTTGCAGGCCAAGGCGGTTCCGACCTGGTTGCCCTCGACCCCGGTCGCGGTCCGCCGGAAGACGGTCCGGCCCAGGGTCTTTTCCAGCGCCCGGGACGAGCGCAGGAGCGAGGTGACCGACACGCCCATTTCCCTGGCGTGTTCGGCGGTATGCGCGCTGTCCATGATCGCGAGGAAGGCCCTGATCTGCGTCGAGGTCAGCAACTGCTCGATCTGGAGCGGCGGCGCGGTCTCGGACGAGCGCGCGGAATGCCGCGCCGCGCCGACCGCGGCATCGGCGATCTCGAAGAAGC
Organism: Paracoccaceae bacterium; assembly: GCA_037190175.1. GTDB lineage: Bacteria > Pseudomonadota > Alphaproteobacteria > Rhodobacterales > Rhodobacteraceae > JBBCJM01. The sequence goes on from JBBCJM010000088.1 coordinate 24,106, forward strand.
GGGCGATGCGGCGGATGAGGATGGCCCCCTCCCGCGTGGGGAACGAGCCGGTGGCGCGCCGGTCGAACAGCTGCACGCCATAGTCGGCCTCCATCTTGGCGATCGCCTGGGTCACCGCGGGCTGCGACATGTTGATCAGTTCGGATGCGCGGCTGATGCTGTTCACCTGGGCGACGCAGAGCAGGATGCGCATGTGGCGCAGGTTCGACAGTCTGTCCGAGTTCAGCATTTCCGGATCCTCCCTGTGGACATGCTACACCTGAATCCGCGTCAGACGGACGGAATGATGCCTCTCAGTTCCGGGAACCAGATCCCGATCATGGTCCGCGGCCAGGCCAGGTGCAGCAGCTGGTCGAAGACCAGGTAGATGCAGCCCGTCAGCACGGCGGCGTAGATCAGGCACAGCCTCCACGGCTCGCGGTTCTCGATCCGCATCAGTGCCACGACGAACAGCGGAATGGTCGGGATGATCCCGATCAGCGACATCGAGGCCATGAACCCGACCAGCCAGCCGAAGAAGGTCAGCGACCGCAGCAGCAGGGTGCGGACCGGAAGGTCGTTTCTTTCCGAGGCCAGGTCCATGTAGATCGCCCCCGACCCGGCCGTGGCCGCCGGCGAGCGCACGAAGAAGAGCTGGTTGACCAGGCCGAGGCCGGCAAAGACCAGCGCCGCCACGCCCACCAGCATCGGGCCTATGCGGGCCTCGAACTTCCATCCCGACGCCTGATGGACCATGTAGCCGATCAGCAGCAGGAAGAAGAGGTACATCGCCTCCTGCAGCCCCGGGCGCGGCATGACCGGCCTCAGGAAGCGGGCCGTGCCGTTGCGGCGCAACTCCTTGATGATCGGCTGCAGCAGGACCAGCAGCGCCATGCAGAGCAAGCCGATGACCAGCGGCCGCTGCAGCCAGTCGAAGTCGTAGCGCATGATCGAGATCGACATGTAGCGCTCGATCAGCAGGCCGAGGACGAAGCCCATGATCAGCGGCGGGCGCGGCCAGCGTATCCGCTTCATGATCCAGCCCAGCAGGCCGAACAGCAGCAGGGCGTAGAGGTCGCCCCAGTTGCGCGAGGCCTGGAAGGCGCCGACATAGACGATGGTCAGGATCGCCGGCAGGATCAGCGTATAGCGCACGAAGGCCAGCCTGGCGAACTGGCCGCTGAGCGCGAAGCAGATGCCCGCGCCGATGACGTTGGCGATGGCGATGCTCCACATCATCGAATAGGTGAGATCGAGGTGGATCCCCAGCATGTCCGGGCCGGGGGTGATGCCGTGGATCATCAGCGCCCCGATCAGCAGCGCCATCGAGGCGCTGCCGGGCACGCCGAAGGCCAGGGTCGGGATCAACCCGCCGCCCTCGGTCGCGTTGTTGGCCGATTCCGGGGCGATGACCCCGCGGATGTCTCCCTTGCCGAAGGTCTCGCGCGCGCCCTTCTCGGTGTTCAGCGCATGGCCATAGGCCAGCCAGTCCACCACCGAGCCGCTCAGCCCCGGAATGGCGCCGACGGCGGCGCCCATGGACGAGCAGCGCATGACGAGGAACCAGTTCGCCACGGCATCCCTGGCGCCGCGCCACATGCCGGCATAGGCGTTGAAGTTCCTCGGCCCGGTGTACTGGGCGCTTTTCTTGATCGCCAGATCGCACAGTTCGGGCAGGGCATAGAGGCCCAGCACGATGGGCAGCAGCGGCAGCCCGTCCCAGAGGTAGAAGGTCCCCATGGTCCAGCGCAGCGTGCCCGTCTGCGGCGAGGCGCCGATCATGGCCAGCATCACGCCGAAACAGGCGATCACCATGCCCCGCAGCGGGGTGCTGCCCGAGAGCGAGGCCACCAGCGCGATCGCCAGCACGGTGATCCCCAGCAGTTCGGGCGTGCCGATGGCCAGGACCACCGGCCGGACCACGGGAATGGCCATGGCCAGCACCATGACGCCGAAGATCCCGCCCATCATGGACGAGACATAGGCCGCGGCCAGCGCCCGGCCCGCCTCGCCCTTGCGGGTCAGCGGCAGCCCGTCGAGGACCGTCGCCTGCGAGGCCGCCGTCCCCGGCACGCCCAGCAGGATCGAGGGGATGGTGTCGCTGGTGTTGACCACGGCCGCCATGCCCAGAAGGCAGGCATAGGCGGTGTAGGGATCCATGGTGAAGGTGAAGGGCAGCAGCAGGGCAAAGCCCGTCAGCCCGCCGATGCCGGGCAGGATCCCGATGCACAGACCCAGCATGACCGCCCCCGCCAGATACAGCATCCGGGTCGGCTCCAGGATGATAAGCAGGGCCCGTCCGGCAGATTCGAGCATCGCGCCGTCGAGAAACATGTCCATGTGATGTGCCTAGCCTGGGTTCCGGGTCGGTGCGCCGGCCGTCAGCCGGCGGCGCCGAGCCTTTGCATGAAGGCGGGCAGGTCGAAGGCGGGCGCATCCAGAAGCTCGGCGATCAGCCTGTCGGCACGCGCGCGGTCGATGAAGGGTGCGGTGATGGTCAGGAACTTCTCCACCACGGCGTCGCGGCCGACGCCCCTGGCCCCGATCGAGCAGCCGGGATGGTAGAGGCATTCGCTTTCCAGCACCTCGCCGGATTTCAGGGTCACCCTGACGGCCGAGGGCATGGAATCGGGCGCCTTGCGGCCCAGGCCCTCGTCGACCAGCAGCTCCGTCCGCCCGATCAGCTCGACGATGCCGGGTTCTTCCCAGCGGCGGTTGTCGAACTGCCGGTCCGAGAATTCGCCGTCCAGCATCGCCACGATGGGCAGGAAGGTGAAGCTGTGGTCGGCGGCCTCGCGGGTCTTGGGATAGCGGCGTTCCATCTCGCCCTGCTGCTTGCGGATCATCGGCAGGTCGGCCATGACCACCTCGATCCGCTCGATCTCCGCGGCGCGCCCCGCCAGCTTGCCGTGCAGGTCCAGCGCCGCGGCCACGGTGGCCTGAGCGGTGCCGATGCAGGCATAGGGCTTGATGTTGGAGGTCAGGATGTACAGCGGCTCGGAGGGCGGCTTCCACAGGTTGTCCAGCCCCAGCGACGGGTCGAACACCTGATGCATTCCGCCGCGGTGCTCCAGCAGCTCCAGCGGCCCGGTGACCCCCTTGGCCGCCAGAAGCGCCGCAAGGACCCCGCTTTGCGAGATCAGCGCATTGGCGAGGTTCTTGGCGCCCGACAGCTTGCCCCAGCGGACCACGGAAGGGGTGGCGCTGCGCGCCGCCGCCAGCGCCAGCGCATGGGCCTGCTTCTCGGCATCCAGCCCCATCAGCCGGCCGGTCATCGCCGCGCTGACCATCCCCGAAACGGTGGTGCCGTCCCATGCCGAGACGAAGGGCATCAGCTCGCGCAGGCGCTTGAACAGCTCGTAGCCCATGACGATGGCGACAAGCACCGCCTCGGGCGTGGCGCCGGTGCGCTCGCCGATGGCCAGGGCGGCGGGGATGTTGTCGCTGCAGTGGCCGGCCACCGACAGCTTGCCCTCCTTCATGAAGAACTGCACGTCGTTGAAATCGAGCGAGCGCACCAGCGCGCCGTTGGCCAGCACGGCGTTGAGGACCGAGGTCCGCCCCGCCTTGCCGATGACGGTGCATTCGGGATTGCCCCCCAGCTCGTCGATCAGCGCGAAGACCCGGCGCGGCGACGAGGCGGGCAGGGCCGCGTAGGCGCAGCCGATGGAATCGAGCACCAGCAGCCGCGCCTGCCGCAGGGCCGCCTCGCTCCTGAAAAGTTCGAAGGGTTCGAGCGTCCAGCGGGCCAGGTTGCGGATATGCTGCGCTGCGTCGGTGCTGTCGATCTTGGCGACGTCGTTCATGGATCGGTCTTCCTCCCAGAGCTCCCCCGGCGGCGCGCGATCGGCCGCCTCCCCCTTGACGCGGGTTTGGCACTCATACTTGGCGGCGGCGGGAGTCGACCGCCAATCAAAAGATGCCCGCGCCCCATAAGTTTCATGCGCGCCGCGCCCCGGCCAAATTCGGGCCGGCGGAGGGTGTTTCTTGCAGGAAATTGATATAACACGAATATTTCTGCGAAGGGCTGGCCGGGGCCGCATAGAATACCCGATCAGCCTTCCCGGCTTCTGCGCCCGTTTCCCGCGGCCCCGGCCAGCCCGGGCCAGGTGCGGCAGGCCGTTCCTCCGCCGCAAACGCGGACGGCCGCCCACCGGGGGCGGCCGTCACGGGCGGGTGCCCGGATGCCGGGGCGTCAGGCCAGCGACGGATAGAGCCGCTTCGCGGTGCCGGCGAGGATCGTCTCCCGGTCCCGCTGCGAGAGGTTGCGCAGCGCCGCCACCATCGCGCCGACCAGTTCCGGCATGGTGCCCTCGGACGAGGGATAGTTCGAGCCGAAGGCGATCCGGTCCGAGCCGAATTCCGAGACCAGCCGGGGCAGGAAGCTGTCGGCCGAGCCCTTGCAGCCCTCGGCGCCGAGATCCTGCAACAGGCGGGGCGTCAGCTTGAGGTAGAAGTTCGGATACTGCGCCATCCCGAACAGGGGCCGCGCCGCCTCGTAGGGGGGGCCGTCCTTGACCTTCACCCGGCCCAGATGGTCCAGCAGCAGCCGCAGCTCGGGATAGCGCCGGGCGACGGCATGGACCTGCGCCAGTTCCTCGTCATTGGCATGGATGTTGATGCAGACCGGGATGCCCAGCTCGATCGCCTTCAGATAGGCGGGGGCCAGCCGGGGATCGTCCAGCGACAGCCATTGCCTGGCGATGGTGCTGCCCTTGGAGAAGATCCGCAGCCCGCTCAGCCCCCGCCCCACCCAATGCGCGATCTGGTCGGCCGCGTCGTCGGCCAGCACGTCGGACGAGAACACGCCGGCAAAGCGCCCCGGATGGGCCGCGACCGTATCGGCCACATAGCTGTTGTCGAACCCGTAGGTGGTCGAGGAATGCACGATGGCCGCCTTGGCCACGCCGGCCTCGTCCATCGCGGCGACCAGCTGGTCGAAATCCACGGAGCGCTCATGCGACCAGTCCGAGCGTTTTCCCAGCAGCGGGGCCAGCGGATAGCGCGCGATGTCCTTCGAGACGATATGCGGATGGATGTCGATGATCTCGGTCATGATGGTCCTCAGAACTTGTCGGCGTCGATGAACAGCTCTTCGACGGGCACGTCGCGCGGGGTCAGCCCCTGCTGGACCGCATAGCGGCGCAGCTCGTTGATGGCGGGAAGGTTGACGGCAAGGCCGTAGGGCAGGGGGTCGGGCCCCACCACCTTCATCAGCTTGCGCCGCTTGGCCTCCTCCTTGCCGCCGGGCGCGTCCGACCGCAGCAGGTCGAGATAGGGGGCCTTGGCCCTGGTGAAGGCGCGGTAGATCTCGGCCGCCGCGCCCGGGTGCCGCTTGAGGATCTCGTCCTTGATCACCAGCGTCGAATGCATGGGATAGATGCCCGTGCGCCGATACCACTCGGCCCCCCGTTCGTCGGCGTCCGGAAACAGCTCGCGATAGGCGTCGACCGGCGCGACGGCGGTGTTCCAGCCCCCGGTCGGCGATCCGGCGCGGCCGATGCCGGCATTGGCCAGGAAGCCCGCCTGGATCTCGCCGCTGGCCATCATGGAGGACAGCGACTTGCCCTCGGGCGCGTGGACCACGTTGGGCGGCAGCGGCATCTGGGCCACGTGTTCCTCATCGTCGACCACCCAGGTGACCTTCGCGGGGTCGACCCCGTATTCGTTCTGCAGGATCCCGCGGGTCCAGACCCCGGTGGTGACGGAATAGGCCCGCACGCCCACCTTCTTGCCTTCCAGATCCTTCGGCCCCTCGATCCCCGCGTCAGGGCGCACGACCAGCCCGGCATGGTGGAAGCGCCGCTCGAAGAAGATCGGCAGCGCGGTATAGACCGCGCCATAGGCCTTGGCGATGAAATAGGTGGTGGGCGCAAGCTCGCAGACATCGAACTCGACATCCCGCACCATGCGGCGGAAGGCGGCGATCTGCGGTTCGACCTCGATGAACTCGAACTCGAAGCCGTCCATCTTGACGCGCCCGTCCTTCAGCGCGGCGGTGTGGCCATGGGTGCGCACGGCGATTGTCAGTCGTACTGGTTGGGACATTCTCGTCTCCGCAGGTTGAAGATCGGGGAGCAGGGGCCGCAGCCCCCGGGGGTCCGGTCCGGGGACCGGGCGCGGCCCCGGGGGCGGGCTGCCGCGGCTATTTGCGGTCGGCCATCAGCCGCAGGACGCCGTAGAATTTCTCGATCAGAAGCATCAGGATCAGGGTGAACAGGATCATCGCCCCGCTGACCGCGGTGATCACCGGGTCCGAGCCCTGCGAGGCGAAGTTGAACACCTGCGCCGGCAGCGAGGTCTGGCCGGGCAGCGCCAGGAAGATGGAGATCGTCACCTCGTCGAAGGACAGCAGGAAGGCGAAGATCGTGCCGGCGATGGCGCCGGGGGCGATCATCGGCAGCGTCACGTAGCGCAGGGTCTGGAACCGGCTGGCCCCCAGGCTGGCGCTGGCCTTCTCGAGCGCGGGGTCCAGCGCGATCACGCTCGTCATCGTCAGGCGCAGCACGAAGGGAAGCGCCACCAGCAGGTGCCCGCCGATGATGCCGATGGGCGCGCTGGGCCACCGCAGCAGCGCCATGAACTGCAAGAGCGCGATGGCGATGACGATATGCGGGATGGCGACCGGCATCAGCAGCACCGCCAGGATCGCGCCGCGGCCCGGAAACTCCACCCGCGCCAGCACCAGCGCCGCCAGCACCCCCAGCACGCCCGACAGCAGGGCGACCACCAGGGCGATCTTGACGCTGAAATAGAAGCCGTCCCGGAAGTACTGGTTGTCCAGCGCCGCCCAGTACCAGCGCAGCCCGAACTCCCGCGGCGGGAAGCGCACGAAGTCCTCGGCGGTCACGGAAACCACCAGGATGACGATGCTGGGCGCCAGCATGAACAGGCAGAACAGCACCGCATAGCTGCGACGGGCGAAATGCAGGCCCTTGCTCGTCATCTGGTGGCCTCCTTCAGGTCGCGGCGTTCCAGCACCCGGTTCAGTGCGAAGACGAAGCCCAGCGTGATGGCGAGCAGGATGAAGGCGACCGCCCCGCCCATGTTCCAGTTCCCCAGCAGCACGTTCTGCTGGTAGATCATGAAGGCCATGGTCTTGTTGGCCGATCCGCCCAGGAGCATCGGCGTGGCGAAGGCCGTCATCGTGGTGGCGAAGACCAGGATGGAGCCTGCCTGGATGCCGGGATAGCTGAGCGGCAGCAGGATATCGCGGAAGATCCGCCCGTGCGAGGCGCCCAGCGTCGCGGCCGCGGTCAGCAGCCGGCGGTCTATCCTTTGCAGCGAGGCGTTCAGCGCCAGCACCATGAAGGGCAGGTAGATGTGGACGAGGCCGGCGATGATGGCGGTCTGGGTGTTCTGCAGCCGCGGGGCATAGCCCGGGGGGAACATGGCGGCGATGGGCCCGTTGGGGCTGACGATCACCATCCAGCCATAGGTCCGCACGATCACGGATATGAACAGCGGCGACACCACGATCAGCAAAAGCACCCGCCGCCAGTCGCTGTCCGAGAAATAGACGTAGAGCGCCGCGGGATAGCCCAGGATCAGGGCGCAGAGCGTGGTGATGACGGCGATCCGCACGGTGCGCCACAGGACTTCCCAGTAGAAGTCGTCGGTGACGATCTCGACATAGTTGGCGAAGGTGAACGTCTGCGCGCCGAACGGCCCGGCCTGGAAGCTGGAGACCAGGACGGCGGCCATCGGGATGATGAAGAAGAAGACGGTGGCGACCAGCGTCGGCAGCAGGACCAGCAGCGAGCCCAGGGGAAACCGGCGGCGGCGGGCCGGCGGCGGGGCGGGGGAGGTGTCGGCGGCCGAGCTCATCCCGCGCGCTCCATCACCCGGCCGGCCTCGCGGTCCCACGAGATGCGGACCTGCTCGCCCTTGTGGATCGCGCGCACGGGCTCGGCCAGACGGTAGACCAGCAGCGGGCCGACCGGCGTCTCGACCCGGATGTGCTGGGTCGAGCCCAGGGCCGCGATGCTCTCGATCCGCCCGGGCAGGTTGTTGTCGCGGGTCTCGCCGTCGATCCTGAGCTCCTCGGGGCGCAGGAACAGCGCGGCCGGGCCTTCGGGCGCCTCGACCCGCCTGGCGAGGAAGCTCTCGCCGCCCGTCTCCAGCCGCTCGCCGGTCCAGCGGCCTTCGAGCACGTTCGCCTGGCCGATGAAGCCTGCGACAAAGCGGGTCGAGGGCGACCAGTAGATGTCCTCCGGGGTGCCGACCTGCTCCAGCCTGCCGAAGTTCATCACCGCGATCCGGTCGGCGATGCCGAAGGCCTCTTCCTGGTCGTGGGTGACGAGGATGGTCGTCACGCCGGTGGCGCGCTGGATCCGCCGCAGCTCGGCGCGCATCTCGTCGCGCAGGCGGGCGTCCAGATTGGACAGCGGCTCGTCCAGCAGCATCAGCCGGGGCGACAGGGCCAGGGCCCGGGCGATGGCGACGCGCTGCTGCTCGCCCCCCGACATCTGCCGCGGAAAGCGGTGGCCCTTGCCGTCCAGCCGGACCAGCGACAGCAGTTCGGCCGCGCGGCTGGCGATCTTTTCCCGGCGGTCGCCCCGCACCTTCAGCGCATAGCCGATGTTCTCCTCGGCGGTCATGTGGGGAAACAGCGCATAGCTCTGGAACACCACGCCCATCTGGCGGTGCTGCGGCGAAAGGCGCGTGATGTCCCGGCCGCCCAGGATCACCCGGCCCGAGGCGATCTCGGTAAAGCCGGCGATGGCGCCCAGCGCCGTGGTCTTGCCCGAGCCCGAGGGGCCCAGCAGGCAGAAGAATTCGCCGTCGTCGACCGTCAGGGAAAAGGACGGCAACGCGGTGAAGGCACCGTAGGTCACGGTGACGCTGTCGAGCGACAGGAAGGATGTCATGGATCGGGTCCGAATTGCGGAGCGACATCCGGAACCCCCGGATGCCGCGATGTGGAGATCAGCGTTCGACTTCGCGATTCCAGCGATTTGTGTATTCCGGCAGCATCTCCGAGATGTACCGCCAGTCGGGGATGTTGACGGTCGCGAGATCCGGGAAGTACAGCTTGTCCTCCTCGGGGATCTCGACTTCGGTGTTCACGGGGATGTAGCCGAAGCCCTCGCGGACATGCTCCTGCCCCTCGCGCGAGAGCAGGTAGTTCACCCAGGCATGGGCGATCCCGGGATGCGGGGCTCCGTTGACCACGCCGACCCAGGTCTGATAGCCGACGCCGCCTTCGACGGGGGCGGACATGCCGATCGGCGTGCCGGCGTTGCGAAGCTGGAAGGCGCGGTGCGCCGTCAGGTTGCCGACCCAGATGTCGCCCTGCTGCAGCGCCGTCTCCATCGCGCCCAGCGAGGTATAGTAGTTCAGCACGTTGGGGCGCAGCTCGCTGAGCTTGGCGAAGGCCGGGTCCACGTTCTTCTCGTCGCCCGTCAGCAGCTTGGCGAGGACCGCGAGAAAGCCCGCCGCGCTGGAGATGTTGATCGAGGTCATGCCGACGTGGCCGCGGAACTTCTCGTCCCAAAGCTCGAACCAGGATTGCGGCGGGCTCCAGCCCCGCTCCTCGAAGACCGAGCGGCTGTACATCATCTGCACGACCGCGATGCCGATGGGCGCCACTGCGGATTCCGCGGCGAGCGACTGGTTGACCAGCGCCATGTTGGGCACCAGCGAAAGGTCGAGCGGCGCCACCAGGCCCGCGTCGATGGCCTGATAGGTCACGCCGCCGGCCAGCCATATCACGTCGATCGAGGGGGCCGCGGCCTGGGTGCGCACCTTGGCCAGGTTGTCGGCGGGCTGGCCGGCGACCATGGTGATGCGGGTGCCGGGATACATCTCCAGGAATTCGGGGAAGAAGCGGGTTTCCAGTTCCTGCTGCGAGGCGCCTCCCGGCCCCGCGAAGACCAGCTCGCCCTCCACATCCTGGGCCCAGGCCCGCCGGTTCAGCATGGGAGCGGCCAGCGCCGCGGCGGCGCCCGTCAGCATCAGTCCGCGCCGGCTGACCGCCAGGGCGTTGCGGCCAGCGGCCCTGTTCGGGGGTAGATCATGTCGTCCGGTCTTCATCGCGCTCCTCCCAGGCGTTGGAATACCTTTCCGTGGGGCGAGTATGCTGGATGGGCCTCTCCGCGGTCGTATCGGAAACATCCCGGTGGCCATAAGTTTCTTTCAGCAGCGGCCATCGCCTCCCCGGCGCCGCTTGCGGGACGGGGGGCCGCGGGGCTAGGCTGGGGCGAACGGACAGGGGGTCTCCGCGGCGGCGGAATGCACCGTCCGACTGGACGGCGGTCCTGCTTCCGGTGCGAGGCCAACCGATCTTTTGCGGAGCCGGCGATGCAGCAGAGGATTCCGAATCTCCGGCATCTGCGGGCCTTCGAGGCCGTCTCGCGGCTGGGCAGCGTCGGGCGGGCCTCGGCGGAGATCCATGTGACCCAGCCCGCGATCACCCAGGCGATCGCCCGGCTCGAGGCCTTTGCCGGCGCCACCCTGCTCGAGCGGCGCTCCACCGGCAGCTATCCCACGGCCGCGGGACGCATCCTCGAGCGGCGGGTGTCGCGGTTCCTTGCCATGACCGAGACGGCGCTGGCGCAGCTTTACGGCGCCGAGGGCCGCGACGGCAGGGCCTCGGCCGTGGTGGCGAACATCACGGCCACGCAGCTCCGGTCGCTGATCGCGGTCTCCTCGCCCGCGCAGCTCGAGCTTGCCGCCGAGGAGATGCAGGTCATGGTGCCGACCCTGGTGCGGTCGGCGCGCGGTCTCGAGCAACTGCTGGGGGTGAGGATGTTCCGGCCCGCGGCCTCGGGCCTGCGGCTGAACCCCGCCGGCGCCGAACTGGCGCGCCGGATGCAGCTTGCCACGCGCGAGATCGGCTTTGCCCTGCACGATATCGCACAAAGCTGCGGCCGGGGCGCGGGCACGCTGTCGCTGGGCCTGCTGCCGATGTCGGGTTGCCTCGCGGTGGCCTCGGTGGTGCATCAGGTGGTGCGGCGCAATCCCGGCTGCCGGATCGGGATCATCGAGAGCACCTATCACCGGCTGCTGGGCGCGCTGCGCACGGGCGAGATCGACATCATCGTCGGCACGGTGCGCCGCCCGGACTGGGCCGAGGGCGTGACCGAACTGCCGCTTTACGACGACGCGTTCGAGGTGATCGTCCGGCATGGCCATCCGCTGGACGGGTGCCGGACGGTCAGCGCCGAGGATCTGGCGCGCCACGAATGGGTCCTGCCCGGGAAGGGCAGCCGGCGCAGGACGGTGCTGGACGCCTATTTCGCCGCCAACGGACTGAAGCCGGTCTGTGCGGTCGAGACAAGCTCGGTCTCGGTCACCCGGGCGCTGGTGGCGAATTCGGACCGGATCAGCGCCCTGGGCCGGCACGTGCTGGACTTCGACCAGCGCAACAACGCCTTCGTCGTCCTGCCCGTCGACATCGGATCCGCCTCGGCCAAGGGGCTGACCCTGCGCGCCGATTTCCTGCCGACGGCGATCTATGCCGATTTCATCGAACTGATCAGGGCGCAGGCGATCAGCGACCAGCGTTCCGGCCGGTTCGCGCCGCTGCACGAAGCCTCCGGCAGCTGCGCCTAGCATCCTGCCGGCTCGGGCATATTTGCAATTCGCAATGTCATGATTGCGATATGTTTGCAAATTTGCGGAAAACCGCTTCTGCCGTCGCGCTCCCGCGGCTATATGCTCGCGCCATGCGGGGGGAGGGGCCGATGAAGGACATCCTGGACGAACTGGAACGCCGCCGCGCCGTGGCCCGGCAGGGCGGCGGCGAAAGGCGCATCGCGGCGCAGCACGCCAAGGGCAAGCTGACGGCGCGCGAGCGGGTGGAGCTCCTGCTCGACGAGGGGTCCTTCGAGGAATACGACATGTTCGTGGCCCACCGCGCCACCGACTTCGGCATGCAGGCCGAACGTCCGGCGGGCGACGGGGTGGTGACCGGCTGGGGCACGATCAACGGCCGGCAGGTCTATGTCTTCTCGCAGGACTTCACGGTGTTCGGCGGCTCGCTGTCGGAGACGCACGCGCAGAAGATATGCAAGATCATGGACATGGCGTTGCAGAACGGCGCCCCGGTGATCGGGCTGAACGACAGCGGGGGCGCGCGGATCCAGGAAGGCGTGGCCTCGCTGGCCGGCTATGCCGAGGTGTTCCAGCGCAACGTGCTGGCCTCGGGCGTGGTGCCGCAGATTTCGCTGATCATGGGGCCCTGCGCCGGTGGCGCGGTCTACAGCCCCGCCATGACCGACTTCATCTTCATGGTGAAGGATTCCAGCTACATGTTCGTCACCGGCCCCGATGTGGTGAAGACGGTGACGAACGAGGTGGTGACGGCCGAGGAGCTGGGCGGTGCCTCCACCCATACCCGCAAGTCCTCGGTGGCCGACGGCGCCTACGAGAACGATGTGGAGGCGCTGGCCGAGACGCGCCGGCTCTTCGACTTCCTGCCGCTGAACAACCGGCAGAAGGCGCCGGTGCGGCCCTTCTTCGACGCGCCCGACCGGGTGGAGCCCAGCCTGGACACCCTGATCCCGGCAAACCCCAACCAGCCCTACGACATGAAGGAACTGATCCTCAAGGTCGCGGACGAGGGGGATTTCTTCGAGATCCAGAAGGATTTCGCCGGCAACATCGTCACCGGCTTCATCCGGCTGGAGGGGCAGACCGTGGGGGTCGTGGCCAACCAGCCCATGGTGCTGGCCGGCTGCCTGGACATCGATTCGTCGCGCAAGGCCGCGCGATTCGTGCGCTTCTGCGACGCCTTCGAGATCCCGATCCTGACGCTGGTCGACGTGCCGGGCTTCCTGCCGGGCACCGGGCAGGAATACGGCGGCGTCATCAAGCACGGGGCGAAGCTGCTCTTCGCCTATGGCGAGGCGACGGTGCCGAAGGTCACGGTGATCACCCGCAAGGCCTATGGCGGGGCCTATGACGTGATGTCGTCCAAGCACCTGCGCGGCGACGTCAACTATGCCTGGCCCACCGCCGAGATCGCGGTGATGGGGGCCAAGGGGGCGGTGGAGATCCTCTATCGCAGCGAACTGGGCGATGCGGAAAAGATCGCCGCGCGCACGAAGGACTATGAGGACCGCTTCGCCAACCCCTTCGTGGCGGCGGAAAAGGGCTTCGTCGACGAGGTGATCATGCCGCATTCCACGCGCCGCCGGGTGGCCCGCGCCTTCGCCGCGCTGCGGGGCAAGCGGCTGGCGAACCCGTGGAAGAAGCACGACAACATCCCGCTGTGATGGCCCGCCTCCTGCCCCTCGCCCTGATCGCGATCGCCCTGCCGGCGGCGGCCGAGGAGCCCATCGCGGTGCCCTCGGGGCAGCAGGTGACCTTCCTCGAGGCGATCCACGACGCGCCGGGGCCCGAGGGGCTGACCGCGCGCTTCCGCTTCCTCGCCCCCGGCATCGCGGGCGAATTGCCCTTCGAGGCGGCGGTGGAGGACATGCAGGCGCTGTGCGACCACTTCGCCCTGCCGCGGATCCCGGCGATCGGCCCGGTTCCGGCGCAGATCGTCATCTCGCTGTCCGACCGGCCGGTGGAGTTCGGCCTGCCCGACCCCGAGGCCACCCAGTTTTTCGAAGCCTATCGGATCGAGGACGGCACCTGCATATGGGAGCCCTTCTGATGCACACACAAGATATGGGCCAGCCGGCACGATCCTGCCGCCGGGCTGATGTAGTGCTGCCACAAATCGGGTTCGCGGGCGATTGGCTATGTCCTTCGCCTCGGGCAGCGGGTATTGTTTCCGCTGACCGAACCCAAGCGGTCGAGACCTCGGAACGGGACAGGACGGCGAAGGCTGCTTCCTGCCTTCAAGAAAACAGGAGAATTGAGGAATGTCGAACAGCATTCGCGTGGTCCTCGCGCTGGCCGTTGCGGCCTTTGTGTCGGCCTGCGCCCAGCAGGAAGAAGTCGTGTACGTCGACACCCCGGTCACGACCGAACCGACCTACACCGGCAAGTACAAGTAAGACTTCGGGGCGGGGCGCCCTCGCGCGCCCCCCTCGCACCCCTGCCGGCCGCCCCCTCCCGGAGGGCAGGCCATGCTGAAGCATCGCGGCTTTCCCGGCCGCCTTCCGGGCACCGATTTCCAGTTCGTCATCCGCCGCGCCAACAAGGAGGGCGCGACCCGGATCATCCGCCGCGAGCGGTTCAAGGACCGCAAGGCGGTGGACCGCGCGGCCGACGAGGCGTTCCTGGCCGCGCTCTGGGCGCATTTCGGCGAGGACCCCTTCGAGCGCGGCAACCTGGATGCCGGCCGCCTGTCCTGGCTTTTCGGGCGCGAGGTGGTGCCGGCCGAGGATCCCTTCGACCCCGAGAGCTATGAGGCGCTGCTGCGCATCGACGTGAAGCGGGCGATGGCGGCCTATCCGCGGGTGTTCTCGGGCGAGGTGGCGCCGCCCGAGGCCGAGGACGACCCGGCATGAACCCGCCGACCGCCCCCTTCCGCCGGCAAGGTTCGGCTGAACGCCGCCCCGCCACGTTTGCACGCGGGCGGGGGGCGGTGCATTCTTTCGCGGGGCGCGCGTCTGTGCCGGCCGCGTCCCGCAGGACGACTACCACTTCCCAACTCGCACGGTCCGGCCCGCACTGGGCCGGGCCGCTTTTGCCCGGGTCTGGGCGGGTTCGCGCCGATGCGGCCGCACGGCGGCTTTGGGGATTCCCCTGCGGGAACCATCGGATATACTCGGCGTTAATCAAACACTCACAAAGAGGCCGAGCAAAATGCGTATTCCTGCAATCATCCTGGTCCTTGTCGCCGCCGGCAGCCTGTCGGCCTGCACCCCGACCGAGCGGACCCTGGGCGGGGCTGCCGTCGGCGCCGTCGTGGCCGACGATGCGCTCACGGGTGCGGTCGTGGGCGGGGCGCTGGGCGCCGTGTCCTGCGGCATCCCCGGCCTGCCGCGCTGCCGCTGACCTGATCCGCCCCTGCGGGGGCCAGACCTTCACGGGACCGTCCGGGCCGACCGCCCGGGCGGTCCCTTTGCATTTCCGGAGAGGCCAATGTTCGACAAGATCCTGATCGCCAACCGGGGCGAGATCGCCTGCCGCGTGATCAAGACCGCCCGCAGGATGGGGATCAAGACCGTCGCCGTCTATTCCGACGCCGACCGCGGCGCGCTGCACGTGAAGATGGCGGACGAGGCGGTGCACATCGGCCCCTCGCCCGCCGCGCAGAGCTATATCGTGATCGACAGGATCATGGAGGCGATCCGCCAGACGGGCGCGCAGGCGGTGCATCCGGGCTACGGCTTTTTGTCCGAGAACCGCGACTTCGCCGCGGCGCTGGAGGCGGCGGGGGTGGTCTTCATCGGCCCGCCTTCGGGCGCCGTCGAGGCGATGGGCGACAAGATCACCTCGAAGAAGATCGCGATGGAGGCGGGCGTCTCCACCGTGCCCGGCTGGATGGGGCTGATCGCAGATGCGGCCGAGGCGGTGCGGATCTCCGACCAGATCGGCTATCCGGTGATGATCAAGGCATCGGCGGGCGGCGGCGGCAAGGGGATGCGGATCGCCTGGAACGCGGCCGAGGCCGCCGAGGGCTTCGCCTCCAGCCGCAGCGAGGCGAAGGCCAGCTTCGGCGACGACCGCATCTTCATCGAGAAGTTCGTCACCCAGCCGCGGCATATCGAGATCCAGGTGCTGGCGGACAAGCACGGCAACTGCGTCTACCTGCATGAACGCGAATGCTCGATCCAGCGCCGCAACCAGAAGGTCATCGAAGAGGCGCCCTCGCCGTTTCTCGATGAGGCCACCCGCAAGGCGATGGGCGAACAGGCCTGCGCGCTGGCCCGGGCGGTGGGCTATACCTCGGCCGGCACGGTGGAATTCATCGTGGACGGGCAGCGGAACTTCTATTTCCTGGAGATGAACACCCGGTTGCAGGTGGAGCATCCGGTGACCGAACTGATCACCGGGGTCGATCTGGTGGAGCAGATGATCCGGGTGGCGGACGGGCAGCCGCTGCCGTTCCGGCAGGAGGATCTGAAGATCGACGGCTGGGCGATGGAAAGCCGGCTCTACGCCGAGGATCCCTATCGCAACTTCCTGCCCTCCATCGGCCGGCTGACCCGCTATCGCCCCCCGGTCGAGGGGCCGACCACTACCGGCGGCATCGTGAGGAACGACACCGGGGTGTTCGAGGGCGGCGAGATCAGCATGTTCTACGACCCGATGATCGCCAAGCTCTGCACCTGGGGCCGCGACCGCGCCGCGGCCATCGAGGAAATGCGGCTGGCGCTGGACACGTTCGAGGTCGAGGGGATCGGCCATAACCTGCCCTTCTGCTCGGCGGTGATGGAGCATCCGAAGTTCGTGGCCGGCGACATCACCACCGCCTTCATCGCCGAGGAATACCCCGAGGGCTTCTCGGGCGTGGAACTGGCGGAACCCATGCTGCGCCGGGTGGCCGCGGCCGCGGCGGCGATGAACCGGGTGGCCGAGATCCGGCGCACCCGCATCTCCGGCACCATGGACAACCACGAGCGCAAGGTGGGCGACGACTGGGTGGTGCGGCTGCAGGGGCAGGCTTATCCGGTGCGGGTGGCGGCGGACCGGCAGGGCTCCACCGTCGGCTTCGCGGACGGCGCCCGGATCAGGGTGGAAAGCGACTGGGCCCCGGGGCAGCCCCTGGCCAGCCTGTCGGTGGACGGCAGCCCGCTGGTGCTGAAGGTCGGCAAGATCCCCATGGGCTTCCGCATCCGCCTGCGGGGCGCGGACCTGAAGGTGCATGTGCGCACCCCCCGGCAGGACGAACTGGCGCTGCTGATGCCCGAGAAGGCGCCGCCCGACACCTCGAAATACCTGCTCTGCCCGATGCCCGGGCTGGTGGTGCGCATCAGCGTGGCCGAGGGCGACGAGGTGCAGGAGGGCCAGGCGCTGGCCACGGTGGAGGCGATGAAGATGGAGAACATCCTGCGCGCCGAACGCCGCGGCACGGTGAGGAGGATCAACGCGAGCGCCGGCGCCAGCCTGAAGGTGGACGACGTGATCATGGAGTTCGAGTGATGGATCGGGCGGACCCTCGGGGATGGTGGGCAGGATTGCCCACCCTACGCCGGAGAATCCGTAGGGTGGGCGATTCCGCCCACCACCGAT
>JBBCJM010000089.1:0-9055 GCA_037190175.1 Paracoccaceae bacterium
GGCGCGCCAGCGGCACCAGCGCGCGCTGGGCATCGGCCGAGGGGCCGTGCAGCCAGACCAGCGCGCCCTCGGGCCGCGGCGGGCGCAGGGGCGGCGGCCCCTCCGCCGCGCGTGCGCCCAGGGCATAGAGCGTCAGGCCGAGCGAATAGGCCATGGATGCGGGCGATCAGCCTCCGAGTTCTTCGGTCGGCGAGCCCGAGACCTCCTCGTCGCGCAGCCGGTGCAGGTGGGCGATGAAATAGCGCATGTGCGCGTCATCGACCGTCCGCTGCGCCTCGGCCTTCCAGGCCGAATAGGCGGAGGCATAGTCGGGGAACATGCCGACGATATGGACCTTCGAGACATCCTTGAACTGGGTGCCGGCGGGATTGACGAGCTCGCCGCCGAAGACGAGGTGCAGGCGCTGGACGGGCATGGGCGGTCTCCGGGTGTTGACGCGCGCGAACCTATTCGCTGCGGCGCGGCGGTCAAGTTCGGGCAGGACGGATGGTGTCGCCGGGGTGCAGCCGGGGGGCCAGCTCGATGCGCCCGTCGCCGGGCGGGCGGGGGCGCTTGCCCGCCACGATCTCGGCCGCCAGCCGGCCGATCTCGCGCCGGCAGGCGTCGGTGGTGGCCAGCCGCCGCGGCAGCCCGTCCAGCAGTTCGACGTTGTTGAACCCGGCGAGGCCCAGCCGCCCCGGCACGTCGATGCCGCGGTCGAGACACCACAGCAGCCCCCCGGCCCCGATCATATCGTTGGAATAGTAGAGGAAATCGAGATCGGGGTTGCGGGTCAGGATCGCCTCGGTCATCTCGCGGCCCTTCAGCAGCGCCGAGCCGCCGTCGTAGTATTCCCGGTCGGCCAGCGTCACGCCGCCCTCGGCCAGCGCCTCCTCGAACCCCTCCATCCGTTTCCGCGCCCGGTGGTCGTGCGGCATCATGGTGCCCAGGAAGCCGATCCGGCGATAGCCGGCGGCGAGGATGGCGCGGCCCATCTCGCGCCCGGCCTTGCGGTGCGAGATCCCCACCGCCGCATCCACCGGCAGCCCGTCGGTGTCCATCACCTCGACGATGGGGATCCCGGCGTTGCGCAGCATGGCGATGGCGGCGGGCGCGTGCTCCAGCCCGGCGAGGATGACGCCCGAGGGGCGCCAGCTCAGCATCTCGTAGAGCACCCGTTCCTCGCGCTCGGGCGAATAGTTGGTGAAGCCCACCACGGGTTGCAGCCCGGTGTCCTCCAGCGCCTCGGAAATCCCGCCCAGCACCTCGGGGAAGACCATGTTCGACAGCGAGGGGATGATGACGGCGACGAGGTTCACCCGCTGGCTGGCCAGCGCGCCGGCGATCTTGTTGGGCACGTAGCCCAGCCGCCGGGCGGCGGCCAGCACCCGCTCGCGCGTCTGTTCCGACACGTCGCCCCGCTGGCGCAGCACCCGGCTGACGGTCATCTCGCTGACGCCCGAGGCTTCGGAGACGTCGCGCAGGGTCAGGGTGCGGCGGGCGTCGGTCGGTCCGCGTCGGACGGGAAGGGGGCTCTTGGCCATCGGAAGGCGACCCTGCTGGCTGGTTGGGGCCTTGTTAACGCCACCCGCGCGCAATGTCCAAGCTTCTCGGGGGTTGGCGCGTTACCGCTATCGCAGGCATCTTGCCGCAGCGTCAGCGGGGCGGGTCCCACGGGGCAGGGGCGGCGCCGGGGCGCAGGATGTGGAAGGTATTGGCCGCGACCGGCTGCCATTCGCCCGCGGTGCCGTCGGGCCAGATCACCCGCACCTCGGCCTGCGTCTCCTGCCCCAGCCCCAGGTGCCACCAGCCGAGGTGGCCCGAGACGTGGCCGGCGCCCGAGAACACCTCGCGCCGCAGCAGGTCCTCGCCGCAGCGCAGCTCGATCCAGGCGCCGATGGCCTGGCGGTTGGGCCCCGGCGCCTCCAGCGCGAAGGCCAGCCAGTTGCCGGCCGCTTCGGTGGTGTTGCGCCAGATCTCCGGGCCGGCGTGGCGGTTGACGGCCAGGATATCGACCAGCCCGTCGAGGTTGAAATCCGCCAGCACCCCGCCACGGGTGGTCCGCATCGAGGCGACGCCGGCCTCGGCCGCGGCCTCGCGGAAGGTGCCGTCCGGGTTCTGCATCAGCAGGTTGTTGGGATCGGCTTGCGCGAAGTCCGGCATCTCCCACACGTTGCCCTTGGCCACCCAGAGATCGGCGCGGCCGTCATTGTCCACATCCTCGAACTGCGCGTGCCAGGCGGTGGAGGGGCGCACGTCGCCCCCGGTGTGCGGCCGGTGCGCGGTGGCGCCCAGCTTGAAGGCGATGTCGGCATAGGCGGGGGCGCCGGAGGCGGGATCGGCCAGCGTCTGCAGCTTGTTGTCGGCCATCGAGGTCAGGAAATATTCGGGGAAGCCGTCGCCGGTGATGTCATGGCTGGCGATCCCCATCCCCCAGAGCCGCAGGTAGCGCCAGCCTTCCTCTTGCGTATAGAGCCGCGACTCGGCCTCCATCCGCCACATCTGTTCCTGCCCGCCCTTGTAGTATTCGCGGTCGTTCGACACCCGCAGGTCGGCCCGGCCCTGCCGCGACCAGTCGGTGAACATCATCGACAGCGGGCAGAACGAGGGCAGGAGTTCCTGCGGCGGGCCGAAGCCCTGCCCCTGCGGCCGGTGCAGCCAGTTGGGGGTGCAGGAGCCCCAGGGAAAGGCGTCCTGCGTGCGGTCGATGTAGTTGCCGATGGCGAGGGTGGGCCAGTCCTGCCCGGGTTCCCAGGTCGCGGCGAAGGCGGTGGACCAGCCATCGCCGCCGTCGAAGCCCCATAGCTCGTTGGCCCGTTCGAACCGGCAGTCGCCCAGGCCGCGCATGACCAGGTTCTCGCCCACCCGCAGCAGGACCAGATCCATCACCCCGTCGCCGTCGATGTCCAAGGGATAGGCCCCGGTCACCGCGTCGAGTTCCACGCCGGCCGTTTCGCGCGCGAAAGTCAGCGCCCCACCGCGGGCCGAGGTGTTGCGATAGAACCGGGCGGGGTCGCTGCCTCCGGCGATCACCAGATCGGGGAAGCCGTCGCCGGAGCAGTCGAAGGCCGCCGCACCGCCGCCCACCATGTATTCCCATTCGCCGGCGAAGATGCCGTCCAGGCCGGAACCCGCGGTGTCGTCGGCGAAGGACTGCGCGGCGGCGGGGGTGGCCAGCAGGCACAACAGCACAGCCCGGATCATGCCCGTGTCCTCAGCGCGATCACCTGCTCGCCCACGCAGCGGCCCTGTTCCAGCCCGTGGCGGATGGCGCTGCGGAAATGGATGCCGCCGTAGAGCCGCGACATCCCGGCCTCTTCCGCCGCCTCCCAGAAGCTGCCGAAGGTGCGCCCCGGCAGGCCGTCGCCGGCATGGGTGTCGTCGACGAAGGCGAAGGGCTCGCCGAAGAGATGGGTCAGCACCACCGCCGCCGCACCCGACTGGGTGGAATGGCCCGAGGGGTATTCGGGGAAGGGCGGCGTGATCAGCACCGCCTCGAACCGCGGGTCGATCACCCGCTTGATATAGCTGACCGGGCGGATCAGGTCATAAATGTACTTGTCGGACCAGCAGACGATGAAGGCGTCGGCCAGCCCGATGCCCAGCAAGGCCAGCACCTCGCCCTGCCGGGCGGCGTCGGTGTGGTGTTCGGCGAAGACCGACATGGCGATGGCGATCCAGTGGCCGGGCGGGGCGGAGGACAGCATCGGGTCGTCGGACCAGAACCGCGCGATGGCCTCCTGCTCGGGCGTCAGGGCGGCGACGGTATCGTAGACCTCCTTCGCCTCGTCGTGGAAGGGCGTGCCGGGCTCCTCGCTGTACTCCGGCGGCGGCGGCAGGGCGCATTCGCTGCCGGAGGCCAGCGCGAAGGGGCGGTTGCCGCCCCAATGCGGCAGCAGCGGGGCCTGTTGCAGCGGGATGGTGCTGGTCGGCACCCAGTCCTTCGGCTTGCCGCCCAGGGTCCACTCCAGCGGGAAGCCCAGGTTTTCCACCTGCGCCCCGCCGTCGCTGGCGGCCCAGGCCAGGATATGCTCGGCCACCGCGCGGCCATGGGCCAGGCTGCGTTCGGCCACGGCGGGGTCCAGCCCCTCGGTGGCCTGCCCGGTCAGGCGGGCCTCCATCGCCTTCAGGGCCCGCTGGCCGGTGGGGCCGGTGTTGTCGAAGAGCGCCAGCACCGCGACCGACAGCGCCCCTTGCAGCACCGCGGCCTCGTCGTGCACGCCGGGGGCGCGGGCGGGCACGGGGGTCAGGTCGTTCAGCTGCCCGGCCAGGCTCAGCAGCGCCGGGTTGCCGGTGGCCTGCGCCTCGTGGATGGCGATGCCGACATAGGCGAAGGCGCGGGAGGCCACGGGCGGCGACTGGGTGGGGGTGTGGCGCACCAGTTCCAGCACCAGCCGGTACCAGTCGCGGATGACCGCCTCGGGCTCGGCCGCGCTCGCCGGCAGGGCCAGGGCCAAGAGCAGGGCCAGCGCGCGCAGCATCATGCGTCGGTCTCCGACGAACGGGCCCAGAGGTTGATGTCCTCCTCGGTCGAGATCCGGTCGATCTCGGCCAGTTCCTCGGGCGTGAAGTCCAGGTTGGCGATGGCGCCCACGCAATCGACCACCTGTTCGGGGCGCGAGGCGCCGATCAGCGCGGTGGTGATCCCGCCGCCGCGCAGCACCCAGGCGATGGCCATCTGCGCCAGCGTCTGCCCGCGCGCCTGCGCCACCGCGTTCAGCGCCCGCACGCTGTCCAGGGCGCGGGTGGTGATGGTGGCGGGGTTCAGGCTTTTCCCCTGCACCGCACGGCTGCCCTGCGGCAGGCCGTCGAGGTACTTGTTCGTCAGGATGCCCTGCGCCAGCGGGGTGAAGGCGATGGAACCGATGCCCAGTTCCGCCAGCGTCTCCTTCAGCCCGTCGCGCTCGACCCAGCGGTT
Source organism: Paracoccaceae bacterium (assembly GCA_037190175.1). GTDB lineage: Bacteria > Pseudomonadota > Alphaproteobacteria > Rhodobacterales > Rhodobacteraceae > JBBCJM01. Next base: position 4,898 of record JBBCJM010000089.1, read on the forward strand.
GAGCAGGTTGTAGCTGGGCTGGTGGATGATGCAGGGCGTGCCGAGATCCTTGAGGATCGCCACCGCCTCGCGCGTCCGGGCGGAGTTGTAGGAGGAAAGCCCGGCATAGAGCGCCTTGCCCGAGCGCACGATCTGGTCCAGCGTGCCCATGGTCTCGGCCAGCGGCGTGGCGGGATCGAAGCGGTGGGAATAGAAGATGTCCACGTAGTCGAGCCCCATCCGCCGCAGCGAGGCGTCGCAGGAGGCGATCAGGTATTTCCGGCTGCCCCATTCGCCATAGGGGCCATCCCACATTCGATAGCCGGCTTTCGACGAGATGATGAGTTCGTCGCGATAACCGCGGAAGTCGGTGCGCAGGATCTCTCCGAACGCCTCCTCGGCCGAGCCCGGCGGGGGGCCGTAGTTGTTGGCCAGGTCGAAATGGGTGATCCCGTGGTCGAAGGCGGTCCGGCAGATCGCCTGCTTGGTGGCGTGCGGGGTGTCATGGCCGAAGTTGTGCCACAGGCCCAGCGAGATCGCCGGCAGCATCAGCCCCGACGCCCCGCAGCGGCGATAGATCATGCGGCTGTAACGGTCCGCGGCAGGCGTCCAGGTCATGCCCCGCTCCTCCCCTGCTGGCCCTGCTAGCGGTAACGCCGGGCGGGGCGTCTGGCAAGCGCCTCGCGCCCCGCTCGCTGGCCCCCCTCCCCCATCCCCTCCCCACGAGGGGGAGGGGAGGCGCCACCTCTGCAAGGGTCGCGCAGGGTCGGGCGCAAGCGCCTCTGCGGGGTGGGATCGCCTCCTGCCCCTCGCGTCAGGCGACCTCGTAAAGCTCGATCCGCACGCTGGACGCCTGCCGGGCGCCGGTGCCGACGAACAGGGTGCGGGTGAGCCATTGGTAGCGGGGGTCGGCGGTCTCGAAGGCGGGGCGCGTGCGCATGTAGTACTCGGCCGGGTCCACCTCCTGCCTCGCCGCCAGCCGCGCCATCACCTCGGGGGGCCCGTGGCGGTAGCCGAAGTTGCGGATGTCGATCAGCGCGCCGTCGTCGGTCTGGATGGCATAGCGGGTGTCGAGTTCGGCCGAGCCGTCGGCGAACACCGTCTGCCAGTCGGCGCCCAGGTTCAGGAGCTGGCCCGAAAGCCGCCCCTCCACCCTGCCGCCGGTGATCGGGATGATCCGGCGCAGCCCGGCCTTGGCCTGCCCCACCACCAGCGGCGGCCCCAGCGTGGCGCGGATCGCCGCGAAGGGGACCAGCCGGGGCGCGGGCAGTTCCATCACCGCCCCATCGTCCCGGGCAGCCACAGCGCGATGAGCGGGAAGGCCACGATCAGCCCCAGCCGCACCAGGTCGGTCAGGATGAAGGGGAACACCCCGCGGATGATCGTGCGCAAGGAGACCTCGGGCGCGATGGAGTTGATGACGAAGAGGTTGATCCCCACCGGCGGGCAGATCATCCCCAGCTCGCAGGTGATGATGATGACGATGCCGAACCAGATCGGGTCGAAGCCCAGGTGCACGATCACCGGGAACACGATGGGCACCATCAGGATCAGCATCGACATCTCGTCCATCAGCGCCCCGGCGATGACGAAGGCGGCCAGGATCAGGATCAGCGTGCCATAGGCCCCGAGGTCCATCGAGGTCAGCAGCGCGGTCAGCTTCTGCGGGGTCTGGGTGATGGCCAGGAAATAGCCGAACAGCAGCGCCCCGATCAGGATGGTGAAGATGGCGACCGAGGTGCGCAGAGCCTCGATCAGGCTGACCATGATCCCGCGGCGGTCGAGCCGCCCGCGCGCCACCCCGATCATCATGGTCAGGAAGGCGCCCACCGCCGCGGCCTCGGTCGGCGTGGCGAAGCCGCCGTAGATCACCCCGATGATGCAGAGGAACAAGAGGATCACCGCCCAGACGTCGCGCAGCGAGGCGAAGGCCTCGCGCAGGTCGAAGGGGCGGCCGGCGGGCAGGTTGCGCCCGTGGCCGATGCGCACGGTGGCCATGTACATCACGGTGGCCAGCAGCCCCGGGATCACCCCGGCGATGAACAGGCGCGAGACGTCGGTCTCGGTGATATAGGCATAGACCACCATCACCACCGAGGGCGGGATCAGGATGCCCAGCGTGCCGCCCGCGGCGATCACCCCGGTGGCCGTGGCGTCGTCATACCCCGCCTTGCGCATTTCCGGCAGGGCGATGCGGGTCATGGTGGCGGCGGTGGCCACGCCCGAGCCGCAGATCGAGGAGAAGCCGGCGCAGGCGCCGATGGAGGCGAGGCCCAGCCCGCCGCGGAACGAGCCCAGCCAGGCGTTGCCGGTGCGGAACAGCTCCCGCGACATGCCCGAATGGGTGGCGAAGGCCCCCATCAGGATGAAGAAGGGCACCAGCGACAGGTTGAAGTCCGTCACCGTGCGGATGGGCGAGGTGGCCAGCAGATTGAGCGCCCGGTCCACCCCGCGCACCGCGGCAAAGCCGAACACGCCCACCAGACCCATGGCGATGCCGATGGGCACGCGCAGGGCCATCAGCAGGAACAGCACCCCGAACCCGCCGATGGCCAGGAAATCTCCGCTAGCCATCTATCGGGCGCTCCATTTCCGTGGGCATCGCCTGCGCCCGGCCGGTGATCAGGAGCACCAGCCGCACCGAGACGGTGACGATCGAGGCCACCACCCCCAGCCAGATCAGCCCCAGGAAGGGCCAGACCGGGATGCGCAGGTCGAAGGTGGTCTCGTGCGAGCGCAAGGCCGAGGCCACGCGGTCGTACATCTTCCAGGCCAGCAGGATCACGAAGAACAGCAGGAAGCTCCAGGCCAGCACGTCCAGCCAGCGGCGGGCGCGCAGGCTCAGCGTCTCGGCCACCAGGTCGACCGCGATATGGCCGCCGCGATAGCCCACGGCGGCAAAGCCCCACATGATGCAGGCCCCGATCATCAGCCGCGAGATGTCGAAGGCATCGGGGATCGGCTTGGTGAAGCCATAGCGCCCGACGGCGGAGGCCACGACCAGGATCGTGACCGCGGCGATCAGGACGCCCGCGATACGCTCCACCGTCAGGCAGAATAGTTCGAAGAAACGCGCCAATCCTGTGCTCTCCCCCCGGCTTTGGCTTGGGCCCGGGCCGCATGGAGGGCGGCCCGGGCGGGCAGGGCTATTCGTAGAGCGCGCCCGCGGCCTTCAGCGCCTCCTCATAGGCCGCATTGATGGCCTCGGCGTCCAGCCCCTTGGCGACGACGCTGGCCTTCCATTCGTCATGCAGGGGGGCCGCGGCGTCCTTCCAGGCCTGCACCTGCTCGGGCGTGGGCTGGTAGAGCGTGTGGTTGCCGAGGTCGATGATCTTCTGCCGGCCGGCGGCCTCGCTGTCGATCCAGGGGCCCGAGATGCGCTCGGACCATTCCGGGGTGCAATGCGCGTCCATCACCGCGCGGTCCTCGGGCGACAGCGCGTCGATGGCGTCCTTGTTCATCACATAGGCGAAGGTCGAGACGTAGAGCGGCATGTCCAGGTGATGGGTCACCAGATCCTGCGCGCCGAAGGTGAAGAGCGAGCCCCAGGGCGAGCCGGTGGCGTCCGAGGTGCCCTTGTCCAGCATGTCGCGCATCTCGCCCGCCGCACCCTGCACCGAGGCGGCGCCGATCAGGTTCACCAGCCGGCCGGTGGCGCCGTTCGCCGGGCGCACCGTCATGCCCTGGAAGTCCGCGGGCGCGGCGATGGGGCCGCGCTTGGAATGGATCGTGCCGGGGTCGTGCATGTGCACCATGCAGACATAGACGTCCGACATCTCCTCGGCGGCATGGTCAAGATACCAGGTATGCAGCGCGCGGGCGCCGGCCTTGGCGTCGCTCACGCTGAAGGGAATGTCGTTGCGCGAGATCACCGGGAAGCGGCCGGGCTGGTATCCGGTGTTGATGAAGGCGATATCGGCGATCCCGTCGCGGGCGAGGTCATAGTGGTCGGCGGCGGCGCCCAGCTGCTGGGCCGGGAAGATGGTGATCCTGATCCGGCCGTCCGAAGCCTCCTCGATGGACTTGCCCCAGGGCTCCATCCCGGTGACTTGCAGCGGGTGGGTGGCGCCCACCCAGTGGGCCAGGCTGAGTTCCACCTGCGCCGAGGCCGTGCCGGCGCCAAGGGCCAGGATGCTGGCGGCAAGCGCCGTCCGCATGGTGATCATCTGTGGTTTCCTC
>JBBCJM010000090.1:0-1672 GCA_037190175.1 Paracoccaceae bacterium
AATACACGCTGGCCGCGCTGAACGACCCGCTGTTCCGCGGCGACGAGCTGCTGGGCCTGCCGCCCTTCTGGGTCTCGATGGGGTTCCTGGCCGACCCCGCCGCGGTTGCGGTGCTGTGGAACGTGCAGTTCGGGGCGATCCTGGCCGCGCATGTGCTGGCGGTGGTGCTGGCGCTGCGGCTGGCGGGGCCCGGGATGCGGGCGGTGGCGCATCTGCCGCTGACCGCGCTGATGGTGGGCTATACGATCCTGGGGCTCTGGCTGCTCTCCACCCCCACGGGCGCGTGATTTCCGTGGACAAGCCGCCGGCATCGGCCGATTCTGCCCTCGGCCCTCAACAGCGGAGCGAACCCATGACCCCTACCCGCCGCCACGTCCTGACCGGGATCGCCGCCGGCACCGCCGCCGCGGCCTTCCCGGGCTTCATCCAGGCGCAGTCCTCGGCCCCGATCCGGCTGGGGTTCCAGCTGCACCGCACCGGCATCGGCGCTGCCTATGGCCGCTGGTACGAACGCACCACGCAGGCGGCGCTGAAGGTGCTGAACGAGGCCGGCGGCATCAACGGCCGCCCGGTGGAGATCCTCTTCGAGGATGACGGCACCGACCCCCGCCGCGGGTCGGAGGTGGTGGAGAAGCTCGCCACCCAGTCGGGCTGCGACGTGATCTTCGGGCCGCTGTTCTCCCATGTGGTGATCGGCGCGGCGCCCCGGGCGGGCGAGCTGAAGGTGCCCTATCTGGTCTGTTCCGAAGGCTTCCACGTGGCCGGCGGCCTGAACCGCTGGACCCTGCAGCCCGGGATCACCGACGTGCGGGCGCAGGTCAGCTCCATGGCCCCCTGGGTGCTGGGGAACCTCGGGAAAAAGGTCACGATGATCTACCCCGACTATGCCTTCGGCCACGACCACCGCGACTATTTCACCCCGGCCATCGAGGCCGGCGGCGGGCAGGTGATCAGCCAGATCGCCATCCCGCCCACCGAGACCTCCTTCACCCGCTACCTGCCGCAGATCCCCAGCGACACCGAGGTTCTGTACCACGTCATGGTCGGCCCCGCCGTGCTGACCTTCGTGAAGGAGCTGGGGGAGTTCTACGGCTCGGGCGCGCGGCCCGAGATCTTCGGCTTCATCGACAGCCTGGAGGCGGTGGACATCGCCACCCCGGGGCTGGAGTTCCTGGAGGGCACGCATTTCTGGGAAGGCCATTGCCGCGCCAAGCAACCCGACGCCGGCGAGGACGAGGCGTTCTATCGCGCCGCGGTGGGGGTGGACGACAACGGCGCCTCGGTCTCGGACGCCCGCGACGTGTCGACCTATGCGCATATGTTCTCCTGCTGGGAGACGCTGTTCATCATCAAGCGGGCGATGGAGGAGGCCGGATACCAGTCCACCGCCGACCGGCAGAAGTTCGTCGAGGCGATCGAGGCCATGACCGGCTTTTCCGCCGGGCGCGAGCACCCGCAGGGCGACAAGGTGTTCAACGGCAAGACCCACCAGGTCTTCGGGCACCAGTTCATCAGCCGGGTGGAGGGCGGCAAGCTCACCCGCGTCCACACCACCGCCATCGAGGACGGGATGTACCCGGATGCGGTGGACTATACCACGATGTCGTTCTGAACATGGCCGGCCCCGCGCCCGGTCCCACCCGGCGCGGGGGGGTGCGCCCCGCCCCCCCGC
>JBBCJM010000091.1:0-28399 GCA_037190175.1 Paracoccaceae bacterium
GACGCGCCCAAGCGAAGAGAGCCGCAAAGGCTCGATGAGCGACCCCGCCCTCACCCCGCAGCGAAGAAAGCCGGCAGGCTTGACGAGCGGCCATCAGAGCCCCGCACCCACCAGCACGCCCGCCAGCGCTACCGCGGCGCCGGCCAGCATCCACAGCACCGGGGCCAGCCGCGACCGGCGCGGCACCACCACGCGGGGCAGCGACTGTTCCCACAGCTTGGCCTCCACCAGCCGCGGCAGCCGCGGGCCGAAGCGGGCCAGCACCCGGGCCGTCATCGCCAGGTCGCGCATCATCGCCCGCGGCCCCACGTTGTCGGCGACGTAGCGTTCCACGATGGGCCGGGCGACCTCCCAGATGTTGATGTGGGGATCCAGCGAGCGCGCCACGCCTTCCACCACCACCATGGTGCGCTGCAACAGGATCAGCTCGGTGCGGGTCTGCATCCCGAACCGCTCGGTCACCTCGAAGAGATAGGCCAAGAGCCGCGCCATCGAGATGCGCGAGGCATCCATGCCGAAGATCGGCTCGCCCACCACCCGCAGCGCCCGGGCGAATTCGTCGATATCGCGGTCGGCCGGCACATAGCCGGCCTCGAAATGCACCTCGGCCACCCGGCGGTAGTCGCGGCGGATGAAGCCGTAGAGGATCTCGGCATAGACGCGGCGGGTATAGTCGTCGAGCCGCCCCATGATGCCGAAGTCATAGGCCACCAGCGCCCCGTCGGCGGCCACCTTCAGGTTGCCCTGGTGCATGTCGGCGTGGAAATAGCCGTCGCGCAGCGCATGGCGCAGGAACAGCGACAGCACGCGCGCGGCCAGGTCGGGCCGGTTCACCCCGGCGGCGTCCAGCGCGGCCAGGTCGCCCAGCGGGATCCCCTCGGCCCAGCCCAGCGTCATCACCTGCCGGCCCGACAGGAACCACACCGGGCGCGGCACACGGAACCCCTTGTCGCCTTCGGTATTCGCCGCGAACTCGGCCGCCGCGGCGCTTTCCAGCCGCAGGTCCAGTTCGCCCAGCACCACCCCCTCGAAATGCGCGATCACGTCCATCGGCCGCAGCCGGCGCGAGAAGGGGGCCAGCGCCTCGATCAGCCAGGCGGCCAGGTAGAAGGCGTCGATGTCCTTGCGGAAGGCGCGCTCGATCCCCGGGCGCAGCACCTTGACCGCCACCTCCTCGCCCGTCCCGGCCAGCCTTGCGTGGTGGACCTGGGCGATCGAGGCCGCGGCCACGGCATCGGAGAAGCCGGCGAAGGCCTCGTCCACCGGCATCCCCACCTCGGCCTCGACCATCGCCTTGGCGGTGGCGGTGGGGAAGGGGGGCAGGCGGTCCTGCAGCACGGTCAGCTGGCGCGCGAGTTCCTCGCCCACGATGTCGGGGCGGGTGGAAAGGATCTGGCCGAACTTGATATAGGCCGGCCCCAGCGCGGTGAGGGCGCGGGTCGCGGGGGGCAGCGCGGGGTCGCCCTTCAGCCCCAGCCACTTGAAGGGCCAGCCCAGGATGCGCGCGGCCACCCGCAGGCGGGGGGGCGCCTCGACCGCCTCCAGCACCACGGCCAGCGCGCCCGTGCGCTCCATGGTGGCCGCGGTGCGCACCAGCCGCAGGATGTTGTGCGGGCCCCTCATGCGCCGATCATCCCGGAGGTCACAGCTTCCAGCCGGAATGCAGGCAGGCGATGCCCAGGGTCAGGTTGCGGTACTTCACCTGCCCGAAGCCCGCGGCGCGGATCATGGCGGCGAAAGCCTCCTGATCCGGGAAGCGGCGGATCGATTCGACCAGGTACTGGTAGCTCTCGCGGTCCCCCGCCACCGCCTGCCCCAGCGCCGGGATCACGTTGAAGGAATAGCGGTCGTAGAGCCATTGCAGCCCGTCGTGCGGGATATGGCTGAACTCCAGTACCATCAGGCGGCCGCCGACCTTCAGCACCCGGTAAGCCTCGGCCAGCGCGGCCTCGGGGCGGGTCACGTTGCGGATGCCGAAGCTGATCGTATAGGCGTCGAAACTGGCATCGGGGAAGGGCAGCGCCATGGCGTCGCCCGCCACCCAGTCCAGCCGGTCGCCCAGGGCCGCGGCCTCGGCCCGCCGCCGCCCCTCGGCCAGCATCCCCTCGGTCATGTCGCAGACCACGGCGGTGGAGCCCGGGGCGCGGCGCAGGAAGCGGAAGGCGATGTCGCCTGTCCCCCCGGCCACGTCCAGCAGGCGCTGGCCGGGGCGGGGCGCCAGCCAGTCCATCATCGCGTCCTTCCACAGCCGATGCACGCCGCCCGACATCAGGTCGTTCATCAGGTCGTATCGGTTGGCCACGCGGGTGAAGACGCCCTGCACCATGCCGGCCTTCGCATCCTCCGGCACGGTCTGGAAGCCGAAATGGGTGGTGCCGTCCTGATCCGCCATCGGGTCTTGCCCTTCGCCTGCCGCAGGCCCTTTATAGGCGCCCGCGCGCCCGCCGCAATGCGACGCCGGGCGCAGGGGGACCCACATGCCGGAACTGCCAGAGGTCGAGACAGTGCGCCGCGGGCTGGCCCCGGTGATGGAGGGCGCCGCCATCGCCCGCGTCACCCTGAACCGCCCCGACCTGCGCTGGCCGCTGCCCGAGCGGATGGCCGGGCGGATGCAGGGCGCCACGGTCGCCGGGCTGCGGCGGCGGTCGAAATACCTGCTGGCCGATCTCGACACCGGCGAGACGCTCTTGGTGCATCTGGGGATGTCGGGGCGGATCCTGGTCTCGGGCGCGATGCTGGGCGAGTTCCTCCACGCGCATCGGGCGGCCGAGAAGCACGACCACGTGGTGATCGACCTTGCCTCCGGCGCGCGGGTGACCTTCAACGATCCCCGCCGGTTCGGGGCGATGGACCTGTTTCCGACCGACGCCTCGCACCCGCTGCTGGCGGCGCTGGGGCCGGAGCCGATGGGCAACGACTTCTCCGACACCTGGCTGGCCGGCCGGCTCCGCGGCCGGCGCACGCCCGTCAAGGCGGCGCTCTTGGACCAGACCAACATCGCCGGCCTCGGCAACATCTATGTCTGCGAGGCGCTGTTCCGCGCCCGCATCGCCCCCACCCGGCTGGCCGGCGACCTGACCGGGGCCGAGATCTCCCGCTTGGTCCCCGCGATCCGCGAGGTTCTGGCCGAGGCGATCGAGGCCGGCGGCTCTTCCCTGCGCGACTACCGGCAGGCGGATGGGGAACTGGGCTATTTCCAGCATTCCTTCCGCGTCTACGGCCGCGAGGGCCAGCCCTGCCCGGCCTGCGGCACCCCCATCGTGCGGATCGCGCAGGCGGGCCGCTCCACCTGGTTCTGCCCCGCCTGCCAGTGCTGACTTGATCCTGCGGCCATTTGGGCTAGGAGTCCGGGAGCAACCGGAGGGCGGGGCCATGGCCTACGAGACGATCGTCGTCGAGATCGAGGACTATGTGGCGCTGATCCGGCTGAACCGGCCCGAGGCGCTGAACGCGCTGAACCAGAAGCTGCTGGCGGAGCTTGCCGACGCCCTGGCCGCCGCCGACCGCAACGACAAGGTGCGCTGCATCGTCGTCACCGGGTCGGAAAAGGCCTTCGCCGCCGGCGCCGACATCCGCGAGATGGCGGACAAGAGCTTTCTCGACATGTTCGTGTCGGATTATTTCGGGCCCGAGGCCGAGGCCTTCCTGCGCGTCCGCACGCCCGTCATCGCCGCGGTCTCGGGCTATGCCCTGGGCGGGGGCTGCGAACTGGCGATGATGTGCGACTTCATCATCGCCTCGGACACCGCGAAGTTCGGCCAGCCCGAGATCAACCTGGGCGTGGTGGCGGGGCTGGGCGGCACCCAGCGGCTGACCCGCTTCGTCGGAAAGTCGAAGTCGATGGACATGCACCTGACCGGCCGGTTCATGGACGCGGCCGAGGCGGAACGCTGCGGCCTGGTCAGCCGGGTGGTGCCGGTGAAGGACCTGCTGCCCGAGGCGATGAAGGCCGCCCAGAAGATCGCCGAGAAATCCGCCCTGACCGCCATGGCGTTGAAGGAGGCGGTCAACCGCAGCTACGAGACCACCCTGCGCGAGGGGCTGCTGTTCGAACGGCGGCTGTTCCATTCGCTCTTCGCCACCCAGGACCAGAAGGAAGGCATGGCCGCCTTCCTGGAAAAGCGCCAGCCGCAGTTCCGCGACCGCTGATTCCGGGCTTTCCTTCCGCCCGGCTTTCCCGTATAGGCCCGCCTCACATGCGCGTGGGCCCGCTTAAGGCATGATGTGTACCCGTCACCCCGACGGGGCCTTGGGTCATCCGCGCCGAGACAACGCCAGAGACCCGAAGGACCGACACCGCCCATGGCCAATACCGCCCAGTCCGCCAAGCGCGCCCGCCAGGCCGCCGACCGCTACGAGATCAACAAGGCGCGCCGCTCGCGCATCCGCACCTTCCTGCGCAAGGTCGAGGAGGCCATCGCCTCGGGCGACCCGGCCGCCGCCGCGGCGGCGCTGAAGGCCGCCCAGCCGGAACTGGCGCGCGGCGTCACCAAGGGCGTGCTGCACAAGAACACGGCTTCGCGCAAAATGTCGCGGCTGGCCTCGCGGGTGAAAGGCGTGGCCGAGGCCGCGAACGCCCCGGCAAACACCTGATTCCGCAGAAAATCCGGTAGGATATGGGGCGCTCCCGCCACGGGGGCGCCCCTTTGCTTTGGCGTCTTTCCGCCGGCCCCCTGTTGCCCCCTTGCACGGGCCGCCGGATTCGCGCGGGCCCGGATCCTGTCAAGGAAGAAGTTCGGTTGCGGTCGCGCGGGCCGGGTTGCTAGCGTGACCCAGCGATTCACGTCACCTGGGGGGTCGATGCGGAATCGGACGACGGACCCCGGTCGGGCTGCCAGCTTGCGCCCGGGGAAGCCGCCGGCCGGTGACGTCATCGACGGGTCTGCGCGATGATCGCGGCTACGACAGGACACAGCCGAGCGGCCTCTTCCGGGGCCGTGCCATGGTGTGGTTGCCGCGAAGGTCAGGGTTGCCGAGAGGCGACGCCGGGGTCTGCCCCGGTCATGACCCATGCCCCGAGGTCAGGCGGATCGCCGCCGCCACCCCGCCGCCAGCGGGGCCGGGCGGCGGATCAACGATGACTGGCGGCGGGACAGGTTCAAGGGAATGACGCACGAGGGTTGGCTCGAACTGCGCGAGGGACTCAAATCCAGGATCGGGCGCGAGAATTTCGCCCATTGGATCGAGCCCCTGCGCCTGTCGGGCGTGTCGGGGGGGGTGGCCTATTTCGAGGTGCCCACCAGCTTTTTCGGCGACTGGGTGTCGCGCCACTACGGCGACCACCTGCGGCGGCAGCTGAGCGATGCCGGCAGCCCGGTGGAGCGGATCGAGTTCGCGATCAACCCGCAGGCCGGGCTGCGCCCCCGCGACCCCGCCCCGGCGGAACGGCCCGCCGCGCCCCAGCGCCGCCGGGCGCGCGCGGCGGCGGCCGAGGACCTGCCGGGTGCGCCGCTCGATTCGCGCTATACCTTCGACAGCTTCGTGGTGGGCAAGCCCAACGAGCTGGCCCATGCCGCCGCCCGCCGGGTGGCCGAGGGCGGGCCGGTCTCGTTCAACCCGCTGTTCCTCTACGGCGGGGTCGGCCTCGGCAAGACCCACCTGATGCACGCCATCGCGCATGAGCTGACCCGGCACCAGCCCGACATGCGGGTGCTGTATCTCTCGGCCGAGCAGTTCATGTACCGCTTCGTGCAGGCGCTGCGCGACCGCTCGGTGATGGATTTCAAGGAGCTGTTCCGCTCGGTCGACGTGCTGATGGTCGACGACGTGCAGTTCATCGCCGGCAAGGATTCGACGCAGGAGGAATTCTTCCACACCTTCAACGCCCTGGTGGACCAGAACAAGCAGATCGTCATCTCGGCCGACCGCGCGCCGGGAGAGATCAAGGATCTGGAGGACCGCATCAAGTCGCGCCTGCAATGCGGGCTGGTGGTGGACCTGCATCCGACCGACTACGAGCTGCGGCTGGGGGTGCTGCAGACCAAGCTGGAGCTCTACCGCACCCAGTACCCCGGCCTGCGCATCGCCCCCGGCGTGCTGGAATTCGTGGCCCACAAGGTGACCTCGAACATCCGGGTGCTGGAGGGCGCGCTGACCCGGCTTTTCGCCTATGCCTCGCTGGTGGGGCGCGAGATCAACCTGGATCTGGCGCAGGACTGCCTGGCCGACATCCTGCGCGCCTCGGACCGCAAGGTCACGGTCGAGGAGATCCAGCGCAAGGTCGCCGAATACTACAACGTGCGGCTCTCGGACCTGATCGGGCCCAAGCGGCCGCGCAACATCGCCCGGCCGCGGCAGGTGGCGATGTACCTGGCCAAGGTGCTGACCACCCGCAGCCTGCCCGACATCGGCCGCCGCTTCGGCGGGCGCGACCACACCACGATCATGCACGGCGTGCGCAAGATCGAGGAACTGGCCGCGGTGGACAGCCAGCTGGCCGACGACATCCAGATGCTGCGGCGGCTTTTGCAGGGCTGAGGGCGGCCCTCTTGTGCGGTGGCGGAAAACCGCTACCTTGTCGGTCCCCGCGCGGGGGCGCTGCGGGAACAGACCGGGGGATAGGTGATGAAGCTGTCGATCGAGCGCGCAACGCTCCTCAAGGCCGTGGGCCAGGCGCAATCGGTGGTCGAGCGGCGCAACACCATCCCGATCCTCGCCAACGTGCTGATCGAGGCCGAGGGCGACAAGGTATCCTTCCGCGCCACCGACCTGGACATCGAGGTGGTGGACCGCGCGCCGGCGATGGTCGAACGCGCGGGGGCGACCACGGTCTCGGCCGTCATGCTGCACGAGATCGTTCGCAAGCTGCCCGAGGGGGCGCTGGTGACGCTGGCCGCCGATGCCGCCACCGGCCGGCTGACCGTGGCCGCGGGGCGGTCGAACTTCTCGCTGGCCACCCTGCCGCGCGAGGATTTCCCGGTGATGGCGTCATCGGAATACACCACCAACTTCTCGGCCAGGGCGCCCGACCTGCGGCGGCTGTTCGACAAGGCGAAATTCGCCATCTCCACCGAGGAGACGCGGTATTACCTCAACGGCGTCTACATGCATGTGGCCGCCGCCGAGGAGGGCCGGGTGCTGCGCTGCGTGGCGACCGACGGCCACCGGCTGGCCCGGATCGACGCCGAACTGCCGGCGGGCGCCGAGGGGATGCCGGGGGTGATCGTGCCGAGGAAGACGGTGGGCGAGCTGCGCAAGCTCCTGGACGACGACGAGGCCAATATCGCGGTTTCCGTCAGCGAGACCAAGGTGCGCTTCGCCACCCCGGCGGTCACCCTGACCTCCAAGGTCATCGACGGCACCTTCCCCGACTATTCGCGAGTGATCCCGATGGGCAACACCCGCCGGCTGGAGGTGGACGCGGCCGAATTCGCCAAGGCGGTGGACCGGGTGGCCACGGTCTCCTCCGAACGTTCCCGCGCGGTGAAGCTGAGCCTGGAGGAGGACCGGCTGATCCTCTCGGTCAACGCCCCCGACCAGGGCGCGGCCGAGGAGGAACTGGCGGTCGCCTATGGCGACGAGCGGCTGGAGATCGGCTTCAACGCCAAGTACCTCTTGGAGATCGCCAGCCAGGTCGACCGCGAGAATGCCGTCTTCCTGTTCAACTCCGCCGGCGACCCCACGCTGATGCGCGAGGGCAACGACATGAGCGCGGTCTATGTCGTGATGCCCATGCGGGTGTGACCGCGGAAAGCGCCGGGGGGCCAGCCCCCCGGACCCCCCGGGATATTTATGGACAGAAGAAGGGGCCGGGATGAGCGGGATGGCCGTCGTCTCGCTGACCCTCTCGCATTTCCGCAGCCACCGGGCGGCGCGGCTCGCCTTCGACGGGCGGCCGGTGGCGATCTTCGGGCCGAACGGGGCGGGCAAGACCAATATCCTCGAGGCGGTCTCGCTGCTCTCCCCCGGCCGCGGGTTGCGGCGGGCGGGGGCGGAGGAGATCGGGCGGCGGCCGGAGGGGGTGGGGTGGAAGGTCACCGCGGCGCTCGACGGCCCCCAGGGCGCGCATGAGGTGGAGACCTGGGCCGAGCCCGGCGCGGGGCGCGAGGTCAGGATCGACGGCAAGCCCGCGCCGCAGGTGGCGCTGGGCCGGGTGGTCCGGGTGCTGTGGCTGGTGCCGGCGATGGACCGGCTGTGGCAGGAGGGTGCCGAGGGCCGGCGGCAGTTCCTGGACCGCATCGCCCTGAGCCTCACGCCCGACCATGCCGAGGCCGCGCTGGGCTACGAACGCGCGATGCGCGAGCGCAACCGGATGCTGCGCGACGAGGTGACGGATGCCCGCTGGTACGCCGCGGTCGAGGCGCGGATGGTGGAGGCGGGCGGGGCGCTGGCCGGGAACCGCCGCGCGGCGCTGGAGCGGCTGGCGGCGGCACAAAGGGATGCTGCCACCGCCTTCCCCCGCGCCGACCTGAGCCTGACCGCCGAGGACGGGATGCCGGAGGGCGAGGATTTCGCCCGCGCGCTGGCCGAGGGGCGCCGGCGCGACGCCGCGGCGGGGCGCACGCTGGCCGGCCCGCACCGGGTGGATCTCCAGGCCACCTACGCCGAGAAGGCGATGCCCGCGGCGCAATGTTCCACCGGCGAGCAGAAGGCGCTGCTGGTCAGCCTGATCCTGGCCAATGCCCGCGCCATCGCCGCCGATCTGGGCGGGCCGCCGGTCCTGCTCTTGGACGAGGTGGCGGCGCATCTGGACCCCGCCCGGCGGGCGGCGCTTTACGACGAGCTGGTGGCGCTGGGGGCGCAGGCGCTGATGACCGGCACCGAACCGGCGCTGTTTGACTCTCTGGGCGAGCGGGGGCAAAGGTTCGCGGTCGCCGATCACGGCGGCGAAAGCAGGATCGCCCCCGCATGACCCCGCAGCGCGTCACCCTCATCACCCTCGGCGTGGCCGACCTGGCGGCGGCCAAGGCGTTCTACGCCCGGCTGGGCTGGCACGAGCACGGGGCGCAGGAGGGCGTGGCCTTCTACCAGATGCAGGGCGCGGTGCTGGCGCTGTTCGGGCTGGCGGATCTGGCCGCCGACCAGGGTCGGGCGGGGGCGAGCCTCGGCACCGGGGCGGTGACGCTGGCGCAGAACTTCGCCACCGAGGCGGAGGTGGATGCGGCATTCGCCGATGCGCTGGCGGCAGGCGCCACCCCGCTGAAGCACCCCGAAAAGGTGTTCTGGGGCGGCTATTCCGGCTATTGGGCCGACCCCGACGGGCATGTCTGGGAAGTGGCCATGAACCCGTTCTGGCCCCTGGCCGAAGACGGCAGCCTGACGCTGTCATCATGAGCGAAGCCGTCTCGCCCGCCATGCGCGGGCTGATCGGGCAGGAACTGGAACGGATCGCCCGGGAGGAACAGGTCACCATCCTGCTGGCGGTCGAATCCGGCTCGCGCGCCTGGGGGTTCCATTCCTTCGACAGCGACTATGACGTGCGCTTCGTCTATCTGCGGCCCGCCGACTGGCACCTGCGGCTGGACGAGCGGCGGGATGTGATCGAGCGTCCGGTTTCGGGCGAGCTGGATCTCTCGGGCTGGGATCTGGGCAAGGCGCTGCGGCTGGCGCTGAAGTCCAATGCGGTGCTGCCCGAATGGCTGCAATCGCCGATCCGCTATGCCGACGAGCCGGAAGCCCGCGGTGCGCTGGCCGAGTTCTGCCGGCAGGCGCTGACCCGCCGGCCGGTGACATGGCACTACATCTCGCTGGCCGAACGGCAGGCGTCGCGGATGCGCCTGGACGGACGGGTCAGGCTGAAACGCTATTTCTACGTGCTGCGGCCGGTGCTGGCCCTGCGCTGGATGCGGCTGCACGACAGCGCGATGCCGCCGATGAACCTGTGGGATCTGATCGCGGCCACCGACCTGCCGGCGGGGGTCGTGGATTATATCCGCGGGCTTGTCGCGGCCAAGCTGGACAGCGGAGAAATGGGCTGGGCCGATGCCACCCATCCGCAGGCCGACGACCTGATCGACGCCGAACTGGGCGCCGCGCAGGACTGGCTGGCCGGCGAGCACGACCGGCAGCGGCCCGATCTCTGGGCCGAGGCGAATGCCCTGCACATCGACCTGACCCGCAGGTTCGCGCCGTGACCGTCACCCCCTGGCAACTCCTGCTCTATGCCGGCGGCATGGCGGCGCTCTGGGCGGTGCCGGGGCCGGTCTGGGTGGCGCTGATCGCCCGCACGCTGGCCGGCGGCTTTGCCGCCGCCTGGCCGCTGGCGGTGGGGGTGGCGATGGGGGATCTGGTCTGGCCGCTGACCGCGATCTTCGGCCTGTCGTGGATCCTGTCGCTCTACGGCGATTTCCTGAGCGTGCTGCGCTGGGTCGCCGCCGCCCTCTTCGCCGCGATGGGGATCATGCTGCTGCGCAAGCCGGGCGAACGGCCGGCGCAGGACGGGCGGCTGACCCGCCCCGGGGTCTGGGCCGGTTTCGCGGTGGGGCTGGCGGCGGTGATCGGCAACCCCAAGGCGATCCTGTTCTACATGGGCGCGCTGCCGGGGTTCTTCGACCTGAGCCGCGTCACCGCCCCCGACATCGCCGCGATCATCGCCGTCTCGGCGGCGGTGCCGACCTTGGGCAACCTGGGCCTCGCGCTGTTCATCGACCGGGCGCGGCAGCTCCTGCAAAGCCCCGCCGCGATCCGGCGGATGAACATCGGCTCGGGCCTTCTGCTTTTGGGCGTGGCCGCGGTGATCCCCTTCACCTGACCCCCCAAATCTTGTGCCCGACCCGTGACATTCCCCCCCGCAACCGCTAAAAGACGGGGGCAGAAAAGAGGTTCCCGACGCATGGCCGAAGCCGCCCGCAAGACCGACGCCTATGGCGCCGAATCCATCAAGGTTCTCAAGGGACTGGAGGCCGTGCGCAAGCGGCCGGGCATGTATATCGGCGACACCGACGACGGCTCGGGCCTGCACCACATGGTCACCGAGGTGGTGGACAACGGCATCGACGAGGCGCTGGCCGGCCATGCGACCGAGGTTTCGGTGACGATCCACGCCGACAGTTCGGTCTCGGTCACCGACAACGGCCGCGGCATCCCGGTGGATCTGCACCCCGAGGAAGGCGTCTCGGCGGCCGAGGTCATCATGACCCAGCTGCACGCGGGGGGGAAGTTCGACAACACCGCCGAGGGCGGCAATGCCTACAAGGTCTCGGGCGGGCTGCACGGCGTGGGCGTCTCGGTGGTGAACGCGCTGTCGGACTGGCTGGAGCTGACCGTCTGGCGCAACGATACCGAATACCGCGCCCGGTTCGAGAACGGCGAGACGGTGGAGCATGTGCATGTCGCGGGCCCGGCCCCCGGCAGGAAGGGCACCCGGGTACGCTTCATGGCCTCGGCCAAGACCAACCGGCCGGACGGCACCTTCTCGAACCTCGAGTACAGCTTCAAGACGCTGGAGACCCGGCTGCGGGAACTGGCCTTCCTGAACTCCGGCGTGCGCATCGTCATCACCGACGAACGGCCCGCCGAGCCGCTGCACACCGAGCTTTACTACGAGGGCGGGGTGCGGGAATTCGTGAAGTACCTCGACCGTTCCAAGACCGCGGTGATGCCCGAGCCGATCTACATGGTGGGCGAGCGCGGCGGCATCGGGGTCGAGGTCGCGATGTGGTGGAACGACAGCTACCACGAGACCGTGCTGCCCTTCACCAACAACATCCCGCAGCGCGACGGCGGCACCCATCTGGCGGGCTTCCGCGGCGCGCTGACCCGCACGATCAACGCCTATGCCCAGTCCTCCGGCATCGCCAAGCGCGAGAAGGTGGACTTCACCGGCGACGACGCGCGCGAGGGGCTGACCTGCGTGCTCTCGGTCAAGGTGCCGGACCCGAAGTTCTCCAGCCAGACCAAGGACAAGCTGGTGTCTTCCGAGGTCCGCCCCGCGGTGGAGAACCTGGTGAACGAGAAGCTGGCCGAATGGTTCGAGGAGAACCCGGGGCCGGCCAGGACCATCGTCGGCAAGATCATCGAGGCGGCGCTGGCGCGCGAGGCGGCGCGCAAGGCCCGCGAGTTGACCCGGCGCAAGACGGCGCTGGACGTGGCCTCGCTGCCCGGCAAGCTGGCGGATTGCCAGGAGCGCGATCCCTCGAAGTCCGAGCTGTTCCTGGTGGAGGGCGACTCGGCCGGCGGCAGCGCCAAGCAGGGCCGCTCGCGCCACAACCAGGCGGTGCTGCCGCTGCGCGGCAAGATCCTGAACGTGGAACGCGCGCGTTTCGACCGGATGCTGTCCAGCCAGGAGATCGGCACCCTGATCACCGCGCTGGGCACCGGGATCGGGCGCGACGAGTTCGACCTGGGCAAGCTGCGCTACCACAAGGTGGTCATCATGACCGACGCCGATGTGGACGGCGCGCATATCCGCACGCTGTTGCTCACCTTCTTCTTCCGGCAGATGCCGCAGCTGATCGAGGCAGGGCATCTCTACATCGCCCAGCCGCCCTTGTATAAGGTCCAGCGCGGCAAGTCCGAGGTCTACCTGAAGGACCAGGCGGCGCTGGAGGACTACCTGGTCGAGCAGGGCATCGAGGGCGCGGTGCTGCGGCTGGCGACGGGCGAGGAGATCGCCGGGGCCGATCTGGCCCGGGTGGTCGAGGGCGCGCGCGCCTTCAAGCGGGTGCTGGAGGCGTTCCCGACCCACTATCCCCGCGCCATCGTGGAACAGGCGGCGCTGGCCGGCGCCTTCGACCCCGGGCGGGCGGATTTCGACCTGGCGCTGGTGGCGCAGCAGGTGGCGGCGCGGCTGGACCTGGTGGCGGTGGAATACGAACGCGGCTGGACCGGCCGGATCACCCAGGACCACGGCATCCGCCTCTCGCGCATCCTGCGGGGGGTGGAGGAACTGCGCACGCTGGACGGCGGCGTGCTGCGCTCGGGCGAGGCGCGGAAACTGGCGCAGGTCTCCGCCCCCACGCGCGAGGTCTATGCGAGCCCGGGCCGGCTGGTGCGCCGCGACCGCGAGGCGCAGGTGCACGGGCCGCTGACGCTCTTGGCCGCGATCCTGGCCGAGGGGGAAAAGGGCCTCTCGATGCAGCGGTACAAGGGGCTGGGCGAGATGAACGCCGAGCAGCTGTGGGAAACCACGCTGGACCCCGAGGCCCGCACGCTCCTGCAGGTCAAGGTCGAGGACATCGCCGAGGCCGACGACATCTTCACCAAGCTGATGGGCGACGTGGTGGAACCCCGCCGCGAGTTCATCCAGCAGAACGCGCTGTCGGTGGAGAACCTGGACTTCTGACGGGCGGGTGGGCAGATTGCCCACCCTACGGCGGAGTGGTCGGCGAGGGGCACCGCCCGGCCCCATCGGCAACCCTCCGCCCCCTCACGCCAAGGTGACGCGGCGGCAGGGGCGGGCGGGCCTATCCTGGCGGGGTCATCGCAGGAGGGTCTGCCCATGTTCCGCATCCCGCGCCGCAGCGTCCTTGCCCTCGCGCTCGCCTTGCCCTCGGCCGCGCTCGCCCATCACGGCTGGAACTGGGCGGTGGAGGAGCCCGAGACGGTGGAGGCGGTGATCGAGACCGTCACCCTGGCCCCGCCGCACCCGGGCCTGACGGTGCGGATGGCCGATGGCGAGGTCTGGACCGTCGACTTCACCAACCCGCGGGGGGTGGAGCGGGCGGGGTTCCGCGAAGGGTCGGCCGAGCCCGGCGACACAGTGGTGATCTTCGGCAACCGCTCGCGCGACGCGAACGAGAAGCTGATGAAGGCGGTGAAGATCACCGTGCGGGGACAGGACTACATCTTCTACCCCGAGCGGCTGCCGGCCACCAACTGAGCCGTGACCGCGGGGCAGATCTATCCCTTTCTGAACGCCGCCCATATCCTGGCCATCGGGCTGCTGGTCGGTGCGGTGCTGCCGATGGACCTGCGGCTGATGGGGGCCTTTTCCCGGGTGCCGCTGCCGGTGCTGGTGCCGTTCCTGTCGCGCTGCGCGGGGGTGGGGCTGGGGCTGGCGATCGTCACCGGGGCGATTCTCTTCGCCTTCAACCCGGGGGACTATCTGGGCAACACCGCCTTCCGGGTGAAGCTGGCGCTGCTGGCCGCGGGCGGGGTGCTGATCGCGGTGCAGCACCGCAACCCCGGCTTCCGCGCCGCCCTGCAGGGTGCCGGCCCGCCGGTCTCGGTGCGGCTGACCGCGGCGGGCTCGGCGCTCGTCTGGCTGTCGGTGCTGCTGGCGGGGCGGTGGATCGGGTTCCTGTGACCGGCGGGCGGGGGCGCTCATCAAGCCTGACGGCTTTCTTCGCTGGGCCGCACCGGAGCGAAGAGAGCCGCAAGGCTCGATGAGCGGCCCCGGTCAGATCATCCGCACCACGTCCTTCGGCACCGCCAGCACATAGCCGCGCCGGGCGATGGTCTTGACCAGCAGTTCGCTGACCAATTGGTTGCCCAAGGCATCCCGCAGCCGCTTCACCCGGGTGGCCCCCGCCGCCTCGTCGCAGTCCGCCGCGTTGCGGCCCGAGATCACCGCCTCGATCTGCGCGCCGGTCAGCACGTCGTCGTCCATCCGCGCCTCGGCCAGCACGGCCAGCGTCTCCAGCGCCGCCTCGGTCAGCTGGAACTCCATGTCGTTGATATAGACCGCCCGCGCCTCGCGGCTGATCAGCATCGAGGCCACCTGGATCCCCGAGCGCTGGATGGCCGAGACCCGGCGGTTCAGCGAGATGATGGTGACCAGGAACACCAGCGCGGCGAGCAGCAGCGCGGTGGAAAACGCCAGCAGCACGAAGATGATGGTGCGATAGCTGACCAGCACCTCGGAGAACGCCGTGCCGGACTGCGCCAGGATCTCCAGCAGCTTGACCTGGGCGTTGGAGCTCAGGTCGTTGTTCTCCATGAACAGCCGCTCCACCCGCGCGTTGAAGGCGTTGGCGTCGGGCAGGCTGACGAACAGCAGCACGGCGGCGGCCAGCAGGATCGTCACCACCGCGGCGATCCCCCAGGCGACGACCTTGTTTCCTGCCCTCAGCGTCTCAGAAGCGGAGGAAGTAGTCTCCTGCACTGTCCTTCCTTTCGTTCAGCCCCTCGGGCCCGAAGACCGACACCACGTTCAGCAGCGTCCAGCCGGCGCGTTGCAGGCGGCCCGACACCACCGCGGTGGCGGCCCCGGGCGAACAGGCAGAGTCCGGCACCTCCATCACGCCATAGTGCAGGCGCAGGGGATTGTCCTGCTTGGCCTTGTAGTCGGCAAAGCAGGCGGCCCCCGCGGGCGAGGCAAGCACGAAGGCCAGCACGGCGGCAAGGGGCGTCAGGCGGAGGGTCACGGGCGGGGCTCCTGGTTGGGCAGGCAGCCGCCAATCTGCGCAGCCGGCCGCCGATATTCAATAACATCCCGCGCCCCGGCCGGCTGCTAGGCGATAGCGGGCGGGCGTTATTGCGTGGCCGGGCCGCCCCGGGCCACCGATGGGGCATCCCGAAGCGGCCCCCCGCGGCCCCAGCCCCCGAGGACACCACCATGCAGATCGAGACCACCGCCGCCCGCCTCCGCCGCCGGTTCTTCGGCACGCTCGCCGCCGGCGCCGCCGCGCTGGGGCTGATGACCGCCGCCGCCGCGGTGCCCGCCCGCGCCGCCGACCGCGACGACATGGCCAAGGCGCTGGCCGCCATCGCCGCGGTCGCCATCATCGCCAAGATCGCCGACGACAACCGCACGGGCGCCAAGCCCGCCCCGGTGCCGACCCATGGCCCGGGCTGGGGCCACGGCAAGCCCGGCCATGGCGGCCCGGGCTGGGACCGCGACCGCGACCGCCGCGGCGTGGTGCTGCCGCGGGCCTGCGCCATCGACATCGGCAACCGGCGCAACAGCCACATCGTCTATGGCGAACGCTGCCTGCGCGACCACGGGCTGCGCCGGCTGCCCGAACGCTGCGAGTTCACCGTGCGGCTGCGCGGCCGGCCGGCGGATGTCTATGCCGAGCGTTGCCTGACCGCTGCCGGCTTCCGGGCCGAGCGCGGCCGCCGCTGACGGGTCATCCGGCGCGCCCGACCCCAGCGGGGCGCCGGACAAGGGGGGGCGGGGGGTGAGCAGCCCCGCCCCCTATCATTTTGCCCGCGGCCCGCTAGAAAGGGGCCATGCGCGCCCCGCCCGACTTCACGCTGGAAACCGAGGCCCTCGCCGCCGGCCATGTCCGCATCGCGGGGGTGGACGAGGCCGGGCGCGGCCCGCTGGCCGGGCCGGTGGTGGCCGCCGCGGTGCGGCTGGACCCCCGTGCCATCCCGCCGGGGCTGGACGATTCCAAGGCGCTGAGCCCCGCCGCCCGCGAAAGGCTGGCCGCGATCCTGCCGCAGGTGGCCGAGGTGGCGGTGGCGCTGGCCACGGTGGAGGAGATCGACCGGATCAACATCCTGCGCGCCAGCCACCTGGCCATGTGCCGGGCGCTGGCCATGCTGCCGGGGCCGACCTGCCTGGCGCTGGTGGACGGCAACCTGCTGCCGCGCGAGCTGCCCTGCCCAGGGCGGCCGGTGGTGGGCGGCGACGGCCGGGTGCTGTCGATCGCCGCGGCCTCGATCCTGGCCAAGGTGACGCGCGACCGCATCATGGTGTCGCTGGCGCAACAATTCCCCGGCTACGGATGGGAGACGAACGCCGGTTATCCGGTGCCGGCGCATCTGGCGGCGCTGGAACGGCTGGGGGTGACCCCCGTTCATAGGCGGTCCTTCGCCCCGGTGCACAACATCCTGTGTCGAGAGGAAAGTTGCGCGCCACAATCCTGCCACACCCCGTAAACGCCTGATTCGCTAAAGAAATTGACCGCGAATCGGGTTTGACTCATGCTCGTGTCCAAGGACGGCGGGGCACACGCCGCGGGGCAGAGGCGAGAGATGACGAAGACGACCGAGGCAGCGGCGGCCTTGCCGCTGGACAGCATCATTGCGGGCGACTGCATCGAGGCGATGCGGGCGCTGCCCGAGGCCTGCGCCGACCTGATCTTCGCCGATCCGCCCTACAACCTGCAACTGCGGGGCGAGCTGCACCGGCCCGACAATTCCCGCGTCGATGCGGTGGACGACCACTGGGACCAGTTCGACGGCTTCGCCGCCTATGACCGCTTCACCCGCGACTGGCTGGCGGCGGCGCGACGGCTGCTGAAGCCGCACGGGGCGCTGTGGGTGATCGGCAGCTATCACAACATCTTCCGCGTCGGCACCGCGCTGCAGGATGCCGGCTACTGGATCCTGAACGACGTGGTCTGGCGCAAGTCGAACCCGATGCCGAACTTCCGCGGCAAGCGGCTGACCAATGCGCATGAGACGATGATCTGGGCCAGCCGCGACCAGGGGGCGAAGTACACCTTCAACTACGAGGCGCTGAAGGCGCTGAACGAAGGGGTGCAGATGCGCTCGGACTGGGTGATCCCGCTCTGCACCGGGGGCGAGCGGCTGAAGGACGCCGCAGGCCAGAAGGCGCATCCGACGCAGAAGCCCGAGGCGCTGCTGCACCGCATCCTGGTCGGCTGCACCAACCCCGGCGATGTGGTGCTGGACCCGTTCTTCGGCACCGGCACCACCGGGGCGGTGGCCAAGGCGCTGGGCCGGCGCTGGATCGGGATCGAGCGCGAGGAGGCGTACCGCCAGGCCGCCGCCGCCCGGATCGACCGGGTGCGCCCCTTCGACCGGCAGGCGGTGGAGGTCACCGGCTCGA
Source organism: Paracoccaceae bacterium (assembly GCA_037190175.1). Classification (GTDB taxonomy): domain Bacteria; phylum Pseudomonadota; class Alphaproteobacteria; order Rhodobacterales; family Rhodobacteraceae; genus JBBCJM01. The sequence goes on from JBBCJM010000091.1 coordinate 17,624, forward strand.
AACGCGCCGAGCCGCGGGTGCCCTTCGGCCAGGTGGTGGAGCGGGGGATGCTGCGGCCGGGCGAGGTGCTGGTGGGCCCGCGCGACCAGACCGCGCGGGTGCGCGCCGACGGCACGCTGGCGGCCGACGGGGTGACCGGCTCGATCCACCAGGTGGGGGCGCATCTGGACCGCGCCCCCTCCTGCAACGGCTGGACCTACTGGCACTTCCTGCGCGACGGGCAGAAGGTGCCGATCGACATCCTGCGCCAGCAGATCCGCGCCGAGATGGAGGCCGACGAGCGGCCCTCCTGAACCTCGCGCCAGAAGGTTTGCCTGCGCCCGGCCCGTCCGTGGCGCGACTGCCCCGCCCTGCCCCTGCGCAAGGCGGGGCATTTTTTCCACCCCGGGGGGCATTAAGGGTCGCATCACGGGAATCCCTGTGCTAGCTTGCAGGGTAATGCATGAGAACTCATTGATATGACGAGCTTTTCCCGGCTTCAGGCCACAATGGATTCGCTCGAGCGCGGGGCTGCCGTGGCGGTCCGCTGTCTGGTGGACGAACTGATCCGCCCGACCCCGGACCGCAGCGACTATCACACCTCGGTGCAGTCGGCCGCCCTGGCCGAGGCGCTGGAGAACGCCCGCCGCACGGTGGCCGAGATGCGGCGCTGGCGCGGCGCGCCGCAACGTGAAGCCCGGCAGGCCGAGGCGCAGGTGCTGCGCGACCTGGAGACCCGGATCGCCCAGTGGGAAAGCGTGGTCGAGGCGCTGGGCCATTGCCTTGCCGGCCACGAATGGCCGCTGATGCCCGACGAGCCGCCCCGGCTGGACCTGAACCACGCGCAGGGCGCGCTGATCTCGGACGCGCTGACCCGGGCGCACCGCGCCTTCAACCCCGCGCCGCAGGACCCGGAGACGGCCGAGCGCGGGGCCTTCGCCGACATCCCGCTGGACACCTCGGCCTTCGTGGCGGCGGTGCATCTGGCCTACCGGCTGCGGCTGGCCTGGAAGACGCCGCGGCCCTGGCGGTTCCTGGACGTGGGCTGCGGCGGCGGGGTGAAGGTGGCGCTGGCCGCCGACTTCTTCGACGAGGCGGTGGGGATCGAGGTCGATCCCGGCTATGCCGCGGCCGCCCGCGGCACGCTGGAGGCGATGCGGGCGCACCGCTGCGCGGTGGTCGAGGCCGACGCGCTGACCTGGGACGGCTATGGCGGCCATGACGTGATCTATTTCTACCGCCCCACCCGCGACCCCGACGATCTGGCGGCGCTGGAGCGGCGGATCGTCGAGCAGAGCGGGCCGGACACCATCCTGATCGCGCCCTATCGCGGCTTCGGGATGCGGGCGGCGGGCCTCGGCTGCCTGCAGGTCGAGGGGCCGGTCTTCATGAAGGAAGCCGCTGGTTGCGACCTGCCCGAACTACTGGCCGAGGCGCGGCGGATGGGGCCCCATGTCTTCGGGGCCGACGACGATCCGCCGCAGGGGCTGGGCTGGCTGCGCCCGCTGTGGATGGCCTGCACCCTGAACGGCATCCGGCCGGTATAGCGCGAACCTGCCGCAGGGGTCAGTGCAGCTCTTCCGGGTTGAACGGCTCGTCGGGGTTGGGCTGGACCACCGCGATATAGTCGCGGGTCAGCCGCTTGCCCATGCTGGCCAGCCGCCAGCCGCTGATGGGCTTCCTCGGCGGCAGGGGGGCGAGGTTCTTTTCCACCCCGGCGATCATCACCCGGGTGATGTTGTCGGTCTCGCCCAGGATGGTCACGTCCTCCTCTACCTTGCCCTTCACGCAGATGATGTCGGCCTCGTAGCCCGGCATGATCGCCCCGACGCGGCCCTGCATCCGCAGGGCGAAGCCGCCCTCCCAAGTGGCCGAGCGGATCGCCTCCAGGGCCGTGAAGCCGAAGTACTTCACGAAGACCTCCATCTCGCGATAGTGCCAGTCGCCATAGGGCACCAGCGAGAACCCGGCCTCGGACCCGCAGAGCAGCGGCACGCCGGCCTTGTGGGCCAGCTTCATGGTCTCCACGCTGTCGGTGATCTCGCGCTCGAAGAGCCGGATCAGGGTGTCGGAGGTGCCCAGGCGCGGCCCGAAGTCCACCATGTTGGCCTGGAAGGTCAGCGCCGGGGCGATGGGGATCTTGCGGTCGACCACCTCGCGCAGCGCGGCCTCGTCCATCGCGGTGGCGTGGAAGATCAGGTCGAAGCCGGCGACGGCGGCGCGGCGGGTGGCCTCGGCCCCGCGGCAATGGCCCATGACCGGCGTGTGCAGCTCGTGCGCGGTGTCGCAGATCAGCTTCAACTCGTCCTCGGTCCAGACGCAGACCTCGCCCAGATGCGCCATGCGGGGGACCACGCCGGTGACATGCACCTTGATCCAGTCGGCGCCGTGTTTGATCTGGCGGCGGATCTCGGCCACGATCTCGTCCTTGCCGGCGGCGACCTTGTAGTACCCGGTCACGCCGCGGTCGCCGATCAGGGTGCCGGCGGTGCCGCCCAGGTTGTTGATCAGCGCATAGGCGCCGCAGGACATTCGCGGACCTTCCACCACCCCGGCGTCGATGGCGTCGCGCAGGTCGATCATGTTCTCGAAGGTGCTGTCGGGGTCGAGGATGCCGGTCACCCCCGCGCGCAGGAGCTTGCGGGCGTTGTAGGAGGCGACGAGGGCCGACAGCGCATTGCGGCGCTGGTGGAAGATCTCGGCGTTCGAGGCGGCATCGTCGAAGGCCAGGTGGCAATGCGCGTCGATCAGGCCGGGCATGACGGTCTGGCCGGTGGCGTCGATCTCGCGCGCGCCCTGCGCCCCTGCCTCGGCCTCGGCGCCGAGGGCCGCGATCTTGCCGTCGCGGATCAGCACCGGAGTGGCGGCTGGCGCGGCGCCGGTGCCGTCGATCACGCTTCCGTTGCGGATGATGATGGTGTCGGACATGTCAAATCCCCCTCCCGGGTCGGTCGAGTCTGAGCAGCCGCCGGGCATTGTCGGCAAGCTTCGGTTCGGGCGCATGGCCATGGCCGGCATCGGGCGCGTCCCAGCCGGCGAAGTTGGTGCCGTAGACCAGCCGGTTATCGCCGATCAGCGCGGTCAGCAGGTCCAGCGAGGCGTCGTTGTTCAGGTGGTTGTCGAACCACAGCCGGCGCAGGCGCTCCTCGAAGGCGCCGTCGGGGCGCAGCGCCTCGGGCGCCCAGGGGCGCTTCTGCGCGGCCCGCCGCATCCGGCCGACCAGATAGCCCATCGCCCCGCCGCCGTGGCTGAGGCAGATGTCCAGCCCCGGATGCCGGTCCAGCACCCCGCCATAGACCAGCGTGGCGACCGCCAGCACCTCCTGCGCCGCGAAGCCCACCACCACGTCGAGATCGAAACGCCTCAAGGCCGGGTCGCCCGGGGGGCCGTCGATCCCCGCGGGGCCGGGGTGGATGAACAGCGGTACGTCCAGCGCCACGCAGGTCTGGTAAAGCGCGTCCATCTCGGGCGCGTCCAGCCGCTGCGGCATGTCGGTGCCGATCTGCGCGCCCAGCATCCCGAGGTCGGTGACCGCGCGGCGCAGTTCCCGGCAGGCGGCGGCCACGTCCTGCACCGGCAGCGCGGCCAGCGCGCCCAGGCGGGCGGCGCGGGGCTGCACCACCGCGGCCAGGGCGTCGTTGTGCACGCGGCAGAAGCGGATGGCCTCCGCCGCCGGGATAAAGTGGAAATACGTCAAGGGGTTGGGCGACAGCAATTGCCAGTCGATCCCGGCCGCGTCCATCCGGGCGATGCGCACCTCGGGGTCCATGAAGGGGCTGCCGACATAGCGCACCCCGTCCAGCCGATAGCCGCCCACCCGGAACCACGGTTTCCCGTCCGGGGTGGCGCCGATCTCGGGGCCATGGTCGCCGGCCATGCCCATGGTCTCGGCCAGCACGGCATGGGCATGAACGTCGATCACCCGGGCGGTTTGCGCGCTCATCGGCACTCCTCAATAATCGCAGGAAACCAGCAGCCGCGGCGTCTGCGCGCGCGAGCAGCAGGGCATGAAATGGTCGTTGCGGGCGCGCTCGGCGGCGGTCAGGAACTGGTCGCGGTGGTCGGGGATGCCGTCGCGGACGGGGGTCATGCACATGCCGCAGACCCCTTCGGTGCAGGAATTGGGCACGTCGATCCCCGCGCCCAGCAGCGCGTCCAGCGCGGTCTGGCCCTTGGCGACGGGGACGATCTGCCCGCTGCCCTCCACCTCGATCTCGAAGCCTTCGTCGCCGTCGCGATGCTCGACGGTGCCGGAGAAATATTCGGTATGCACCGCGGCCTCCGGCCAGCCGGCGGCCAGGGCGGCACCCTTCACCCAGTCCAGGAACCCGGTCGGCCCGCAGACATAGAGGTGATCCGCCGCCCCCCGCCCCGCCAGCAGCCCGGGCAGCGCCAGCCTTTGCGCCGGAGGCCCGTCGTCCAGATGCAGATGCACCCGGCCGGCGAAGCGATCCGCCGCCAGCCGGCCGGCAAAGGCCATGCGGTCGCGGCTGCGGGCGCAGTAATGCATCTGCCAGTCCGCCCCGCCCGCCGCCAGGCTCTCGGCCATCGCCATCAGCGGCGTGACCCCGATCCCGCCGGCCAGCAAGAGCGAACGGGCGGCAGAAGGCTCCAAGGCGAAATGGTTCTTCGGCGGGCTGATCGCCAGCAGGTCGCCCACTGCCACCCGCTCATGGATATGCCGCGAGCCGCCGCGCGAGTCGGGCTCCCTCAGCACCGCGATCAGGTAGCGGTCCGTCTCGCCCGGCGGGTTGCACAGCGAATATTGCCGCGCGGGCAGGCCCGGCAGCAGCAGGTCCACATGCGCCCCGGCCTGAAACCCCGGCAGCGGCCCGCCATCCACAGGGCGCAACTCCAGCGAGACGATATCGGTCGCCTCGCCGGTGATCGCCGCCACGCGGACCTGCAACGGGCTCATCGGCCATCCTCCCATGAACGATGATGGCCTGCGGCCAACGTTGCCACCTTGCGATCTGGCGTGATATAGTCAAACCAAATAAACTGATCATCAGTATCTGAAAAACAGATACGAGATGCCGCGGGAGGACCGAAGCATGATGACGCCGAACTTCACGCTGCGGCAGCTGAACTACTTCGTCGCCGCGGCGAAGTACGGCAAGATCGCCAATGCCGCGGCCGAGATCGGCATCTCGCAATCCGCGGTTACCACCGCGATCCTGGAACTGGAGCGCACGCTGGGGATGCCGCTGCTGGAACGCCACGTCAGCGGCGTGACCCTGACCCACCGCGGCCACCTGTTCCACCAGCACGCGGTCAAGATCCTCTCGGCGGTGGCCGAGGCGCAGAGATGGCCGTTCCAGTCCTCGCTGAACCTCTCGGGCTCGCTGCGGCTGGTGGCGACCCATGCGGTGATCGGCTATTTCCTGCTGCCCTATCTGGAAAAGTTCCGCAGCGCGCATCCCAACGTGAAGATCACGCTGAGCGAGCTGACACGGCCCGAATGCGAGGAGGCGCTGATCTCCGGCCAGGCGGATCTGGGGGTGGTGCTGACCTCGAACCTCGGCCGGCGCGACGTGCTGGAAAGCCTGACGCTGACGCGCGCGCAAAGGCGGCTCTGGGTCTCGGGCAACTCGCCGCTGCTGGCGCAGAAGGCGGTGTCGATCTCGCAGTTGAACGACATGCCTTACGTCTTCCTGCTGATCGACGAGGGCGAGCGGGTGATGCGCGAATTCGCCCGCCCCTTCGGGTTCGAGCCCAACGTGGTGCTGCGCACCACCTCGATGGAGGCTTTGCGGGAATGGATCGGCTTCGGCCTGGGCATCACCATCGTGGCCGATACGGTCTATCGCCCCTGGTCGCTGGAGGGGCTGAAGATCGAGCGGCTGCCGCTGATCGAGCCGATCCCGCCGCTGGAAATCGGCCTCGCCTGGCTGCGCGAGGGCGCGTTGAGCGAGGTCTCGCAGGGGTTTTCCACCTTCCTGCAGCAGACGGTCCGCCGCAGCGAGGGCGGCGACTGAGCGTCAGCCGCGCACCCGCCCCGCGCGCAGCAGCGCCAGGCTGACCAGCGCGGCGCCGAACAGCACCAGCCCGCAGCCGAGGTCGTGCCGGGGCCAGAGCCCCACCAGCACGGTGCAGAGCCCGCCCAGCGCCATCTGCGCCGCACCGAAGAACCCGGCGGCCGCGCCCGCCCGTTCCGGCACCGCGTCCAGCGAGGCGGCGAGCGCGGTGGCGCTGACCGCGCCGGCGGCGAACATCATCACCAGCGTGGCGGCGAAGAGGCGCAGGGGGGTGAGCGTGCCGGTCAGCGCCATCAGCAGGAACCCCAGCGTGGCGGCGACCGCGATCCCCGCGCCCAGCATCAGGAACGCGGCCTGCGACATCCGCCCCACCCGCCAGCGCGAGACCCAGGTTCCGGCCAGCGCGCCCACCAGGATGCCCCCCACGAACCAGCCCACATGCACCGGGGCGACGCCCAGCTGCCCGGTCAGGATATAGGGCGCCGAGGCCAGATAGGCATAGTTCGCGGTCGAGCCCAGCGCGCCCCCGGTGGCGATGCAGGCAAAGCTGCGGTGGCGCAGGAGCGCGCCCAGATCCCGCGGGATCCGGCCCAGATCCAGCGGCCGGCGCTGCGGCGCGGTCTCGGGCAGGCGGCGGAGCGTGGCGGCCAGCACCCCCAGCGCGGCGAGGGCCAGGGTCAGGAAGATCGCCCGCCAGCCCAGCCCCACCACGACCCAGGCGCCCAGCACCGGGCTGATCGCCGGGCCCAAGAGCATGATGAGGTTGAGCAGCGAGATGGACCGCTGCGAGCCGCCGGGGCCGGCCAGGTCGCGCACCACCGCGCGGGCCAGCGTCAGGCCCCCCGCGCCGCCGATGGCCTGCAAGAGCCGCCCGGCCAGCAGCGCCCAGAGCGTGGGGGCCAGCGCGCAGGCCAGCGAGCCGGCGACGAAGATCGCGATCCCCGCCAGCGTCACCGGCCGGCGGCCCAGCGCGTCGGACACCGGCCCGTAGACCAGCTGCGCCGCGGCGAGGCCGAAGACATAGACCCCGATGGAAAGCTGGATCTCGGCCGCGCCCACCTGCAACTCGGCTGCCGCGAAGGGCAGCGCGGGCACGAACATGTGCATGGCCAGCGTGCCGGTGCAGGCCAGCGCGACCAGCAGCCACATCGGCGGCGGGGCCTTCGGATGACGCATCGCCCCTCCACCGGCCGACCGACCCCCGTTGCTTAGCGGCCCCGACACCCCCGGCAAAAGACGGATTCCCTGCGGCGCGCTATCTGTTTTCGAGATGGCTGCCGCCGGGCGGGGCGATCCGGTGTCGCAGCCCGGGGGCCTTTCAGGGCGGGCGGCGGGCTGCAATAAATCCTTGACGGATGTCCGATACGGGGGATAATCCAGTCCATACCAGTCCAGTTTTCCGGATCGGCCGCCGAGATGGAAAACCCGCACCCCCGCCCCGCCCGGCCGCGCGTTCGGCCCGGCCTGGCCGTCATTTCCGCTGATGGAGCCCCGATGAGCTTCAACCCGACCGGCACACCCTCTTCGCCCGCGGATCCGGATCGCCCGGCGCCGGTGGTCGAGGTGACGGACCTGCGGGTGCGGTTCGGCCGGATCCGCGCGGTCTCGGGCGTCAGCTTCGCCGTCCGTCCGGGCGAGTTCTACGGGATCGTGGGCGAGTCGGGCTCGGGCAAGAGCGTGGCGGTCCGCTCGATCATCAGCCTGATCCCGGACCATGCCGAGGTCGCGGGCGAGGTGCGGGTGCAGGGCGAGCCGGTGCTGCGCGCGCCCGAACCGCGGCTGCGCCGGCTGCGGGGGTCCGAGATCGGCTTCGTGTTCCAGGACGCGCTGGCGGCACTGGATCCGGTCTATACCGTGGGCGCGCAGCTCTTGGAGGCCAGCCGCGCGGGCTCCGACCGGCTGACCCGGGCCGAGGCGACGCAGCGCGCGCTGGACCTGCTGGCCGAGGTGGGCATCAACGATCCGGCCCGCTGCCTGGCCAGCTATCCGCACCAGCTGTCGGGCGGGATGCGCCAGCGGGTGGTGATCGCGGCGGCGCTGATCTCGCGCCCGAAGATCGTCATCGCCGACGAGCCCACCACCGCGCTGGACGTGACGGTGCAGAAGCAGGTGCTGGGCATCCTGAAGGGCATCGCGGCGCAGGGCGTGGCGGTGATCCTGATCACCCACGACCTGGGCGTGGTGGCCGAGGTCTGCGACCGGGTGGCGGTGTTCTACGGCGGGCTCCTGGTCGAGGAGGCCGAGGTGCGCACGCTCTTCACCCGGCCGCGGCATCCCTATACCGCGGCGCTGCTCGACTCGCTGCCGCAGATCGCGGGCAAGCGCGCGCTGCGGGCCATCCCGGGAATGCCGCCCAAGATCGACGGCGAGCTGGCCGCCTGCCCGTTCCAGCCGCGCTGCGCCGCCGCGGTGGCGGTGTGCGCCGAGGCGGTCCCGCCCGAGACCCGGCTGCCCGGGCGGCGGCTGCGCTGCGCGAACCCGCTGCAATGACCGGGGCCGGTCCCATCATCGCGGTCCGCGACCTGCGGCGCGAGTTCGTCATCGGCCACCGGCTGTCGCCCCGCCGCGCGCCGGTGGTGGCGGTGGACGGCATCAGCTTCGACGTGGCGGCGGGGACCACCTTCGGCATCGTGGGCGAGTCCGGCTCGGGGAAAAGCACCACGGCGCGGATCCTCTGCGGGCTCGACCGGATGGACGGCGGCTCGGTCACCGTGGAGGGCACCGACATCGCGCGGATCGCCGGGCGGCGCGAGCTGCTGCGGTTCCGCCGCTCGATGCAGATGGTGTTCCAGGATCCCTATGCCGCGCTGAACCCCAACTGGAAGGTGGGGCGGCTGGTCACCGAGGGGATGAACGTCCACGGCCTGCACGCGCCCGGCGAACGGCGCGCGCGGGCGGCGGAGCTGCTGGCGCGCTGCGGGCTGGAAGCCTCGGCCATGGACCGTTTCCCCCACGAATTCTCGGGCGGGCAGCGCCAGAGGATCTGCATCGCCCGGGCGCTGGCGGTCCAGCCGCGGATCCTGGTGCTGGACGAGCCGGTCTCGGCGCTGGACGTGTCGATCCAGGCGCAGATCCTGATCCTGCTGCAGGAACTGCAGCGCAGCCTGGGCCTGACCTACGTGCTGATTTCGCACAACCTTTCGGTGATGGTGCAGATGTGCGACCGGCTGGCGGTGATGCGCCGGGGCGCCATCGTCGAGACGGGCGACTGCGACCAGGTCATGGCCAGTCCGCAGCATCCCTACACGCAGGAACTGATCGCGGCGACGCCGCGGATCGACTTCGACGACAACCAACAACAACCACACTCAACCGGGAGTTACGCATGACACGTTCGCTCAGATTCCTCGCACTGGCCGCGGCCCTGCTGGCGGCGGCGCCGGCGGCCGCGGAAGGGCCGGTCTTCGCGCAGGCCGGCAAGCCCGCCCTGCTGCACCCGCTGATGATTCCCGCCGGCGGGCGCGAGACCCGCTCGATCAAGCGGCAGATCTTCGACGCGCTGGTGGTGCAGGGCGACGACCTGCAACCCCAGCCGCAACTGGCGTCCTCGTGGCGGATCGAGGACGAGGTGCGCTGGATCTTCACCCTGCGCGACGACGTGAGCTTCCACAACGGCGAGAAGTTCAACGCCGACACGGCGAAGTACAACTTCGACCGGATGCTGGCGCCGGATGCCACCGCCTCGTTCTCCTCGCAGCTGAAGTCGATGGTGGAATCGGTCGAGGTCACCGGCGAATACGAGATCACCATGGTCACCAAGAAGCCGGCGCCCGCGCTTTTGACGGTGATCGCCTTCACCGAGCTGGCGCCCAAGGCGCTGCTGGAGGAGATCGGCGACGAGGCCTTCGAGGCCGCGCCGGTGGGCACGGGCCCGTTCAAGTTCGTCAGCCGCGACGGCTCGACCGTGGTGCTGGAGCGCAACGACGACTACTGGGGCGGCGCGCCCGCCGCCGAGAGGCTGACCTTCGTGACCATCCCCGAGGTCTCGTCGCGCATCGCCGCGCTGAAGGTGGGCGAGGTCCACGCCGCCGACCAGATCCCGCCCGACCAGATCTCGTCGCTGACCGGCGACATCGCCCCGCGTACCGCGACCGGCACGCGGATCTATTTCGTGGCGATGAACGTGAACGAGCCGCCCTTCGACCGGGTGGAGGTGCGCCGCGCCGTGGCCGCCGCCATCGACCGGGCCACGATCACCCAGGCGCTCTACGGCGGGATGGCCCGGCCGCTGAACCAGCCGGCCTTCCCCGAGATGCTGGGCCACCAGGCCGACATCGAGGGCTTCACCTACGATCCCGATGCGGCCAAGGCGGTGCTGTCGCAGGTCACCACCCCGGTGAAGCTGGTGGTGCGGCAGTTCGACCTGATCCTGGCGCAGGCCGCGGCCGGCTTCCTAGCCGAGGCGGGGCTGAACGTCGAGGTGGTCCTGGTCGAGGACGCGGCCTTCAACGAAAGCATCGAGGCCGGCACACCGCAGGGCTATGTCAGCTCCTGGGGGGTGGCCGAAGGCATCCTGGACGCCATCGTCTCGCGCCACTTCTACACCGAGCGGTCGGCGACCAGCCGCTATACCAACTATTCCAACGCCGAGCTCGACGCCCTGCACCTGGAGGCGAACTCGACCACCGACCCCGAGATCCGCGCCGCGGCGCACCGGCGGATCATCGAGATCCTGATCGAGGACGCGCCCTGGGCCACGCTGGAGCTGACCACCTTCGGTCTCCTGATCTCCATCGTCGTGGGGGTGCCGGTGGCGCTGATGGCGGCGATGATGCGCGGGCGCTGGGCCGACCAGCTCAGCAGCGGCTTCGCGCTCTTC
>JBBCJM010000092.1:0-45977 GCA_037190175.1 Paracoccaceae bacterium
CGGCGCGGGGTCGTCGAACAGCGGGTCCGGCTGCGGGGCCGGGGTCGGCACGAAATCCGCCGGCGGCGGGGGCGCGACGGGCGGCGGGGCCAGCCCGAAGGGGTCGTCCGCCCCCCCGCGCCGCCCGCCCCCGGGCGCGGGCGAGGGGCTGAGCAGATCCTCGTCCCAGTCGTCGGGAATGACCGAGGCCCGCCGCGCCGCCGGGGTGAAGCCATCGTTGATCGAGGCCGAGTGATAGCGGTCCGATGCGCCCGAGAACTCGTCCAGCGGGTCGGGCAGGCGGCCGAGGATCGGGTCCTCCTCGTCCTGCAGGTGCGGCGGGTCCAGCTCGTCGATCGGATCCTGCCGCTCGATGGTCGAGGGGCCGCGGGGCGGCGTGGCGCCCATCAGGTCGTCCAGGAAATCGACCTTCCTCGAGGAGGCATCGTTCAGGATGTCCATCAGGTCGCCGCCCTCGTCGGCGCGGCCGTGCGAGATCGGCCCCTCGTCCACGGGCGCCGCCAGATCGCGCACCGGGTCGGGGCGGGCGGAGCTGATCGCCACCACCAGCTCGTATCCCCCCATGCTCAGCACGTCGCCGTCGTTGAGCGGCGTGGGCACCCGGCCCAGCGGCACCTTGCCGTAGTTGAGGAAGGTGCCGTTGGTGGAAAAGTCGATCACCACCACGTTGCCGCCCTGGTCCTCGATGGCGCAGTGGTTCTTGGAGATCAGACGGTCGGGGTCGGGCAGAACCACGTCGTTCTCCGGCCCCCGCCCGATGGTCAGCGAAGGTCCCCGCATCTGGATCGGCGCCCCATCCCCGGGCACCGCACCCGTCGACTGGAACCGCAGCGTCACAGCCATTAGCGCCTCGATCCTCCGACACAGCTACGCCAGGCGCCCGCTTCCGCGCGGGCCCCGGCCTCGGACGGGAACAAATCGCGCCAATCCGGCGCTCGCCCCATCATAACGGCCTGAAACCCTTTGGCAACCGCAGCGGGTTCACGCCGGGGCGCCGGGGCCGCATTCAGCCGCCCGTGAACACGGTGAACTGCATGGGGATGATGGCGCCGCCGCCGGAGCAGAGGTCCATCCCCACCCGCGCCGCCGGCAGCTTGCAGATCATCACGGTGCCCGAGCCCTTGGCGATGGGATGCGGCGGCGGGGCCACCGCGGTCACGCACAGGTCGGTCAGCCGCGCCGAGGGCAGCTTGACCGTCATCACCGTGATGGCGCAGGGCGGCAGCACCGGGGTCGGCGCGCCCAGGGTCAGCGTGCAGATATGCGTGTCGGTCATCCGGGCCTGCGGGGGGCCTGCCATGGCGTCACCTCTTCACTTCCACCTGCTGGCCGGCGCCCGCCTCGGCCCGGCCGTTGCCGCCCCGCGCGATGTCCAGCCCCCGGTCGATCAGCACGCCCGAGAAGACCACGGCCTGATCCCCGTGCGCCCGCAGCGCCAGCAGGTTCATCGCCAGCACCGCGGCGCCCACGCCGTTGGGCGGGGCGGGATGCTGCTTCATCTCGCCCAGCCCCAGGCTGCCGTCGGCATAGAGCGCGGCCATGGCGCAATAGACGGTATCGTCGTCCATCTCGGCGTGGTGATAGGCGTCCGAGGCCGCCGCGCGATTCTCCTCGCTGGGCTTGAAGACCCAGCTTTCGGCGGCGGCCAGCGGCGGCGGCACCCGCTCGACGTCCGGCCCCACCAGGTCGCGCGCGGCCAGGCAGGCCCACCAGGTGGCCTCGCGCGGGGGCAGCGCGACCGACAGCAGGCGCAGCATGTCGAGCCAGGCGTTCTGCTGCTCCAGCGCCTCCAGCACCGCCGGCACCGGGGCCGAGGCCGGCAGCGTCAGCTTGGTCGTGAGCTTGGTGTTGGTGTTGGCGAGGATCTTCGCCGCCGGCTCGGGCGGGATCTTGCGCAGGTTTTCAAAGCGTTTCGACATGACGGCGGCCTCAGTTGATCATCGTCATGCTGCCCTGGATGATCATGATCCCCGAGGCCTTGTGCTGGGCCATGCCCTGCGCCTCGGTGGTGATCATCGGGCCTTTGATGGTGATCCCGCTGGGGTCGATCTTGATCGAGGAACCCATCACCTTCAGTTCGATGCTGGCCATCGACTCGATGGTCATCGCGCCCGTGGACTTGATCGTGGTGGTGCCGGTGACCGAGGTCTCGGAATTGCCGGTGACCGACGCCTTGGAGTTGCCGCCGGTGGAGCCCTCATAGTTGCCGGTGACCTTCATGGTCTTGTTGCCGGTGACCTCCTGCGTGGCGTGCTGGCCGATCTTCTCGGTGCGGTCGGTCTTGATGTCGCGGATCTCGTTGCCGGTCTCGACCGTCAGCTTCAGGTCGCCGGTCTTGATGGTCTCGGTGCGGTCCTTGTAGATCGTGGTGGTGACCGAGCCGGGGTCCTTCTTGGTCTCGCCGACCGAGATCGTCCAGTCGTTCTCGACCGTCAGCATGAAGTCCTTCTCGGCGTGCATCCGGATGAATTCCTCATCCTTCTTGTCCTCGAAGACCAGCTCGTTGTAGTTGTCCGCCCCCCCCTTCTTGGTCGAGCGGGTCTTGATCCCGGTCTGCGTCATGTTGGCGGGCAGCGCATAGGGCGGCATGGTGTCGGCGTTGTAGAGCATCCCGGTGCAGATCGGCCGGTCGATGTCGCCGTCCTCGAACTGGATCACCACCTCCTGCCCGATGCGGGGGATCGAGATCAGCCCCCAGTCCTTGCCCGACCACTGCGTCACCACCCGCACCCAGCAGGTGGTGTTCTCGTCGTTCTTGCCCTCGCGGTCCCAGGGGAACTGCACCTTTATCCGGCCGTACTTGTCGGTGTAGATCTCCTCGCCCGAGGGGCCGGTGACCTTGGCCAGCAGGATGCCGGGAATGCGCGGCCAGGGGGTGGAGAGCGGGGCGCGGAAGGGCGTGTTCTTCGGCAGGGTGCGGAAGGTGCAGCGATAGCTGTCCTTGTTCTCCTCGTCGAACTCGATGGTGCCGGGCAGGGCCTTCAGTTCCTGGCTCTCGTCCTCGGCGTTCACCTCGATCTGCATCATGTGCACGGCGCCGGTGACCAGGTATTCCTCGTTCTCGGCGTCGCGCTTGTGCCCCTTCATCTTGAAGGTGGTGCCGGCGGCGATGGTGCGCACGTTGGTGATCCCGCGCCGCTCCTGGTACTTGGCCGCCTCGGCCTCCATCCTCACCCGGGCGTAGATCTCGCCCAGCGCGGTCTCGCGGTAGTGGCCGGAATAGCCGTAGACCTCATGGTTCTTGTGGTTGTGGGTGCCCTTGGGCAGCGCCTTGGCCACGGTCATGTCGGCCTTGGGCTTCTCGAAGTTGTAGTCGCGCAGGGTGACCTTTCCGCTGGTCACCCCCTCGGTCCCGCGCCATTCGTAGACGTGGTCCCTGGTGCGGCGATAGCCCTCCTCGCGCAGCGCGAAGTCGATGGTGGCATAGTCCTTCACCGGCTCGTGGGCGCCGATGTTGTCGGCCAGCACCAGCATGTCCTTGCCGCCCTCGACGGTGGAGAAGAAATAGATCCCCTCCTCCTCCATCAGCCGGCAGATGAAGTCATAGTCGGTCTCGTTGTACTGCACGCAGTAGACGCGCTTCTCGGGCGTGCGGTTGACCTTGATCTGATAGTCGGAAAAGCCCTTTTCGCTGAAGATCTTCTTGATGATGTCGATCGCGTTCAGCTCCTGGAAGATGCGGCAGCCGGTGGTGCGGGTCAAAAACCAGATCCAGGGCCGGATCTCCAGCGCGTAGAAGCCATAGCCCTCGTGCACCCCCACGAACTGCGCCTCGACGCAGGTGCCCACGAAGTCGCGCCAGTCGTCGCCCGTCTCCTCGCCCTTCTGCACCTTCACGGTGATCTTGCGGCCCACGATCTCGGCCAGGTTCACCTTGTGGTCGGGCGACATGAAATCCACCGCCATCTCGGAGATCTGGCTCAGCGCCTCGACCACCCGGGCGGATTTCACGAACATCTTCTTGGCCCCCAGCGGGCCTTCCATCCGGATCTTGCGGTTCTCCAGCACCAGCTGGGTGCTGCCCCCGCCACCTGTACCAGCCATGACCTTTTCCTTTCTGGGCGGGCAGCCTCAGCCGCCCTCCCCCTCGGAGAGAAATTCTTCCACCAACAGGTTGTCGCGGCGCAGGCGGTCGATGATGTCGGGGTTGATCCGCCACAGCGTCGAAATCACGAAATCCGCACCGAACACCTTCCTCACCTCAATCGGATCCTTGAAGTACACGCAGCGCACCAGAAACGGCGCGTCGCCCGTACCGAACAACAGGTCGTTCAACAATTCTTCGCCCTCATAAAGCCAGTAGTTGCCGTTGAGAGCAAGCAGAGTCATCGGGATGCCGTCATCGTCATCCCCGGGTTCGCCTTCGTTCACCGTGTCGCGCATCTAAAGGCCCTCCAGCAAGGCGGCGAGGTCGGCGTCGATCGCGCCGGGATCGGCCGGCGCGGGAGTATCGCCGAAACCCGCCAGCAAGGCGTCAAGTTCCGCATCGAGCCCGCCGTCGGCCGGCGGCGGCGGGATGGTCACCGCCAGGTCGGCCGTCCGCCCGGCGGCCGAAGGCGAGGGCGCGGCCGGCATCTCGCCCCAGCGGCCCGCAAGCTCCCGCCCCGCCAGCGACTGGAACGAGGCCAGCCGCACCACGTCGCGGCCGCGGACCGAGACCACGGGCATGAAGCCGCGGGTCACGATGGTCTCGGCCTTGTCGGTGGTCACGTTGCGCTCGGTGCAGGGCAGCGCGATCTGGTCGCCATGGGCGTCGGTCACCACGTGATAGGGCATCCCCGAAAGCGACATGATCTTGCCCAGGTCCATGCTGCGGCCCCGCCCGTCGGTCCAGGCCCGCGCCAGTAGCACCGCCACCAGCGCCGCCGGATTGCCCCAGAGCATCCCCGACAGGCCCTCGGCCATGGTGAATTCCTCGAAGGCGAAGGCGTCGATGGGCTCGGTCTTCCTCCCGTAGGGCCGGCGCAGCAGGAAGCGCGGCGCGGTCAGCCCCAGCCAGGCCGCCGCCGGATCGGCCCGCAGCCCGTCCCAGGCCGCGGCGACCAGCGGGTGGCGGTCGCGCCGCGCCACCTCCATGAAGCCCGGCGCCATGGCGGCCACGAAGGGCGCATGCACATGCGCCGCGATCCGCCCCATCCGGCCCAGCAGGTCGGCGTGCGGCGGGGTCTCCTCGAAGGTGTAAAGCCCGAAGATCGCCGAATATCCCACGCCGCCCTCGACCGTCAGCGGCTCGTTCAGCAGCCGGAAGGTGCCGGTCTGCGACAGATCGCCGGGGGTGCCGAGGTCGGCGGCGAATTCCTCGGCCGAGATGTCGAAGATGGTGATCTCCAGCTTCTCGTCCGTCTCGATCTGCCGGGCGATCAGGTCCAGCGAGCGCCAGGCGGCCTCGATGGCCTGGAACTCCGGATGGTGCAGCACCAGCCGCATCGCCGCACTCATCGCCTCGTCCACCGCGGCGATGGCGGGTTTGGCCTCCGGGTTCGGCCCGGGCACCACATGCGGGCCCACCACGCGGGCGATCAGGTCGCCGGCCGCCGAGGGCTGCGCCATGCGCCCCTCGGCGTCGCCGATCAGCCGCTGGAAGTCGGTCAGCCTGCGGTCCGCCGGCACCGAGGCCGCGCCCGACCGGCCCCGGGTGGGCGCCGCGGGCAGGTCGAATTCCATGCGCCAGCCCTGCATCTCGGCCAGCGCCCTGGCCGCGGTGCCCGGGTTGGCCAGCCGGCGGCGCAGCCCCTTCAGCTCGTCGAAAAGCTCCACCTTCTCGGCCAGTTCGTCGGGATGCAGGTCGTCGAGCCCGCCCAGTTCCACCGCGATCCCCTGCCCGTCCTGCCCCACGGGCAGCACCAGCGTGGTGGCGAAGCCCTCCACCACCTCCTCGACCGAATCGATGTCCAGCCGGATCGCCCGGCGGCGGGCCAGCGCCTCGCCCACCTCCAGCCGGCCCTGCGCCGCCCGGCCCGAGAAATCGCCCAGGATCGCCATGCGGAACACCGGGCGGTCCAGCGTGCCGGGCGCGGCCGCCGGCGCGGTCAGCCTGCCGAAGCCCGAGGCGCCCGTCTGCCCGACCCTGTCCGCCATCGCCGTTCCCCCTTCCGCCGCGCCATGGGTCGGATCATCGGGAACAACCGCCGCCGCGTCCAGCCCCCCGCCCAGCAGAGCGTCGAGGTCGGCCAGCGGATCGGCGGTTTCCGGTGCCGCAGGCTCGGCCAGCAGGGACATGAGGTCGGCCAGCGGATCCGCGGCGGGCTCGGGTTGCGGCTCGGGTTGCAGCAGCGCGGTGAGGTCGGCGAGCGGGTCGGCCGAAGCTTCCGGCGCCGTCAGGCCGGTCGGATCCTCCGGCGGCTCCGGGCTTTCCAGCGCCACCGGCCCGCCCAGCAGGGCGTCGAGATCGGCCAAGGGATCGGGCTGCGGGGCCGAGGCCACCAGATCCCGCAGTTCCACCGGCGCGTCCTCCACGCTCACCGGCGCAGGCTCGCCCGCCAGAGGCTCCGGCCCGCCCAGCAAGGCATCGAGATCCGCCGGCAGATCGCCGGAGGGCAATTCGACCGGAGCGGCGGCGGGCTCCGGCGGCGGTGGGGTCTCGCCCAGCAGCGCGTCGAGCACGTCGGCTGCGCCCTCGCCGACCGGCAACAACTCGCGCCAGTCGGCCTCCGGCAGCGCGGCCTGCACAGGCTCCTCGGGCGGCGGGGGCGGGCGGTCGTCCTCCAGCGGCAGCGGATCGCCCAAGAGGTCGTCGAGATCGCCGAAGCCATCGGGAACCGCGGCCTGCGCCGCCTCCGCCTCCGGCTCGCCGGCCAGGGGCGCCGGCCCGCCCAGCAGCGCCTCCAGATCCCCCAGCGGATCGCCCGGCTCCGCCGCCGGGACGACGCGGATCGGGGCGAGGGCCTCGCCAGTCTCGTCGGGAGACGGTTCGGCGGGGGCGGGGGCGCGCAGGGCGTCGAGGGCCTGCGCGGCAGTATCCTCCCCGGGAGGCTCGGAAGGGAGAAAATCACCCAGACTGGCCAGCGCATCCGCGAAGGTGGCGTCGGGGGAGACCGAATCCACAGGTACGGCCGACCGCAGCGCGTCGAGGGCATCGGCGGCGGTATCCGGCGGCGGCTCGGTCGGGGTGGCGGCCCGCAGGGCGGCCAGCGCACCAACGGTCGGGTCGTCCGCCGCAGGCCCCTCCACCGGCGCGGCGGTGCGGATCGAGGCGAGGGCATCAGTCGTCCCGTCCGTTTCCGGTGCGGCGGCCGGAGGTGGGGAAACCGCCCGCAAGGCCGCCAGCGCATCGGCTGCGGGGTCGGCAGGGGGCGGTTCGGTCGGGGCGGCGGCGCGCAGGGCATCGAAGGCAGCAGCAGCGGCAGTATCCGGCGCCGTTTCGGCGGGAGGTGCTGCACGCAGGCCGGCCAATGCATCGGCGACCGCCGTATCGGGCGGCTCGGGCTGCGGCGGGGGCGTTCCTTTCAGCGCAGCCAGCGCATCGGCCGTGGGATCGTGGGCGGCATCCGCCGCAGGGGCGGCCGCCCGCAGCGAAGCCAGTGCATCCGTCGCTGGATCGGGGGTTTCGGCCGCGGGGGCGGCCGCCCGCAGCGCGGCCAGCGCATCCGTGGCGGGATCGGGCGTTTCGGCCACCGGAGCCGCCGCTCGCAGAGACGCCAGCGCATCCGCGGCGGGGTCCGGGGTTTCGGTCCGCGCCGGTGCCGCGCCCCGCAGCGCCGCCAGCACATCGGCCGTCGTATCGGGCGGGGGCGCCGCCGGGGTCAGCGCGCGCAGCGAGGCCAGGGCGGCGGCGGTGGCGTCCGTGGGGGTCTCGGCGGCCAGCGCCGAGAGGACGCCGGGGCTGGCCAGCACCTGCTCCAGCAGCGTCTCGGCGCCGGCCTTGCCGTCCATATAGGCCAGCAGGTTGGCCAGATCCTTGCGCGCGGCCAGAAGCTGGCGCAGCGGCTCCACCTTCGCGGCGATGGCGGCGGGGGTGAAGTCGTCCAGGCTCTCGAAGGCGATGTCCACCGCCAGATTGCCCTCGCCGGTCAGCGTGTTGGGCACCGAGAAGGCCACCCGCGGCCGCATCCCGCGCATCCGCTCGTCGAAGTTGTCGACGTCGATCTCGAGGAACCGGCGGTCGGCCACCGCCGGCAGATCCTCGCCCCCCGCCCGGCCCGAGAGGTCGGACAGCACCCCCATCACGAAGGGCAGGTCGATCTTCTTCTGCGAGCCGTAAAGCTCGACATCGTATTCGATCTGCACCCGGGGCGCGCGGTTGCGGGCGATGAACTTCTGCGAGCTAGCGGACATGGCACGGCCCCCGCCCTGCCTGCCGCACCCGCATCGATTCCCGCCCGCGCCCCGTCATTTCAGCTTCGTTTCGATCTTCTTGAACCTCGGCGTCAGCTTCTTGGCCAGCGCCACCGCCTCGGCGGCATAGCGGTCGAGCGAGGACAGCTTCTCCAGCTTGCCGACCGCCTCGTCCACCGCGTCGGTATCCACGTCGTCCTTGCTCTTGGTCGCCGCGATGGCCTCTTCCAGCGCGTCGGTCAGATCCTCGCAGCCCTCGAGGAAGGGCTCGAACACGTCGGCGCACTTCAGCACCTCGTCGGCGAACTTGACCAGTTCCTGGTCAACGTTGTCGTCCTCCTTGGTCTTCTTCGAGGACTTCACCAGGAAATCGACCGCCGACTGCGCCTCCTTGCCCACGGCCTCGAAGCTGCTTTTCAGCCCTTCCAGCGTCTTGGAGATCTTCGGCGCCTGCTTGGTGTCGGGATTGGCCTTGGTCAGCGGCTTCAGCGCGTCCAGCGCCTTCTTGCGCGGACCCTCGAAGGCGCCCTTGAAGTTGATGGCGTTGAGCTTGTTGAACGCCTTCTTGCCATCGGCCAATGCCTTGGCGTTGTCGGCCTTGCCGCTCTCCAGATCCTTCAGCCATTTGTCCAGCCCGTAGTCGGCATCCTTTTCCAGATCCCGATAGGCAGAGCGCACCGCGCCGGGGTCGTTGGCCTTCTTGGCCTTCTTGACCTCTTGGTCGAACATCTTCACCGCCATGCGGATGGCGTAATAGGCGTCGTCCTCCAGCTTCTTTTCGGTCCACTTGCGGTCGTCAAGTTCGGCGTCCAGGTCGTATTCCAGTTCCTTGAGGTATTTGCCGGCCTCCTTGTTCTGCTTCAGCCAGTCGCGGGATTCGTCCTGGAAGTCCACCTTGGGAACCTTCATCAGGTCGAACTTCATGGTGAACTTGAATCTCTTGGTCTTCTTTCCCTTCACGGCCATGGAGTTTCCTTTCGTCAATCAAATGAATAGGTGAAGTCTCCGTCATTCACGCCGATGGCCACCCGGCTGACCTCGGCCCCGGTCATCATCCGGCGCAGGAATTCGTTCGAGATGTCGGGCAGCATGGTATTGGTCACGATGGCGTCGATCATCCGGCCGCCGGATTCCAGTTCCTGGCAGCGGGACACGATCGTATCGACCACCGCGTCGGAATACTCGAACGGCACCCCGTGGGCGGCCTGCACCCGTTTCTTGATCCGGCCGAGTTGCAGCCGGGTGATCTCGGCGATCATCGCAGGCGACAGCGGATAGTAGGGGATCACCACCAGCCGGCCCAAGAGCGCGGGGGGGAAGATCTTCAACAGCGGCTCGCGCAAAGCCTTGCCCAGCCCCTCGGGGTCGGGCATCAGGTCGGGGTCGGCACACATGTCCATGATCATCTCGGTGCCGGCGTTGGTCGTCAGCAGGATCAGCGTGTTGCGGAAGTCGATCATCCGCCCCTCGCCATCCTCCATCTGACCCTTGTCGAAGACCTGGAAGAAGATCTCGTGCACGTCGGGGTGGGCCTTTTCCACCTCGTCCAGCAGGACGACGCTGTAGGGCTTGCGGCGGACGGCCTCGGTCAGCACGCCGCCCTCGCCATAGCCGACATAGCCGGGGGGCGCGCCTTTCAGGCTGCTGACGGTATGGGCCTCCTGGTATTCCGACATGTTGATGGTGATGACGTTCTGTTCGCCGCCATACAGGACCTCGGCCAGGGCCAGCGCCGTCTCGGTCTTGCCGACGCCCGAGGTGCCGGCCAGCATGAACACCCCGATGGGTTTCGAGGGGTTGTCGAGACCTGCCCGGCTGGTCTGGATGCGTTTGGCGATCATCTTCATCGCGTGGTCCTGGCCGATCACGCGCTTCGCCAGATGCTGGTCGAGGGTCAGGACCGTCTCGATCTCGTCCTTCAGCATGCGGCCGACCGGAATGCCGGTCCAGTCGCCTACCACCGTCGCCACCGCCTGCGCATCGACGATGGGCAGGATCAGCGGGGTTTCCCCCTGCATGGCGGTGAGTTCGGCGTTCTTCGCCTTCAGGTCGGCCATCAGCTGTTCGCGGTCCACCGCCGGCGGCGCCTCACCCTCTGGCGCGCCCTCCACCGGCTGGCCGCCCTCGCGCAGCTTGGCGCGGATGGCGAGGATATCCTGCACCACGGCCTTTTCCGCCTCCCACTTGCCGGTCAGGTCGGCCAGCCGCGCCTCCTCGGCCTCCTTCAGCAGGTTGACCCCGGCGCGGCGCACGGTCACGTCGAAGCCCGCGGTCTCGTCGCGGTCGATGATGCCCAGTTCGGTTTCCATCGCCTCCAGCCGCTTGCGGGCGTCGTCCACCTCGGGCGGCACGGCGTGCTGGCTGATCGCCACGCGGG
Organism: Paracoccaceae bacterium; assembly: GCA_037190175.1. Lineage (GTDB taxonomy): Bacteria > Pseudomonadota > Alphaproteobacteria > Rhodobacterales > Rhodobacteraceae > JBBCJM01. The sequence continues at coordinate 10,652 of JBBCJM010000092.1, forward strand.
CGCAGGCGGTGTCCAGCACGCTCACCGACTTGTCCGGCAACTGCCGGGCCGGGATGTAGCGGGCCGAGAGGTTCACCGCCGCCTCGATCCCCTCGTCCAGCACCTGCACCTGATGGTGTTTCTCCAGCATCGAGGCGATGCCGCGCATCATCAGGATGGCCTTGGTGGGGCTGGGCTCATCGACCACCACCGTCTGGAAGCGGCGGGTCAGCGCCGGGTCCTTCTCGATGTGCTTCTTGTATTCGGCCCAGGTGGTGGCCCCCACCGTGCGCAGGGTGCCGCGAGCCAGCGCCGGTTTCAGCAGGTTGGCGGCATCCCCGGTGCCCGCCGCGCCGCCGGCGCCGATCAGGGTATGGGTCTCGTCGATGAACATGATGATCGGGGTAGTGCTGGCCTGAACCTCCTCGATCACGCTCCGCAGGCGGTTCTCGAACTCGCCTTTCATGCTGGCGCCGGCCTGGAGCAGGCCCACGTCCAGCGACAGGATCCGCGCGTCCTTCAGCGCCGGGGGCACGTCGCCGCGGGCGATGCGCATGGCGAAGCCCTCGACCACCGCCGTCTTGCCCACCCCGGCCTCGCCCACCAGGATCGGGTTGTTCTGCCGGCGGCGCATCAGCACGTCGACCACCTGGCGGATTTCCTCGTCGCGGCCCATGATCGGGTCGATCTTGCCGTCGCGGGCCTGCTGGGTCAGGTCGGTGGTGAACTGGGCCAGCGCCTCCTCCTTGCCCATCTGGGCCGGGGCGATGGCGCCGGAATGCTCGCCGGGGGATACCCCGCCGCCCGCCTGCGCCGTCATCGCGTCCTCGGGGCTGCCGGCCACCACATCGGGCAGGGCGTCGGCCAGATCGTCGGCCTTGATCAGGCGGAACTGCTCGGACATGGCGTAGAGCTGCCCGGTCAGGTCGCGGGTCTTCACCAGCGCCAGCACCACATGCCCGGTGCGCACCTGCGCCGCGCCGTATTTCAGCGAGGCCCAGATCCAGGCCTGTTCTACCGTGGCATCCAGGTGCGAGGACAGGCCCTGGATGGAGGAAGACCCCCGCGGCAGCCCGTCCAGCGCCCGGGTCATGTCGGCGGCCAGCCGCGCGGGGTCGAGCTTGTAATGCGAGACGATGCGGTGCAGGTCGCTGTCCTGGAACTGCAGGATCTGGTGGAACCAGTGGATCAGCTCCACATAGGGGTTCCCGCGCAGCTTGCAGAAGACCGTCGCGCTCTCGATGGTCTGGTAGCCCATCTTGTTCAGCTTGCCGAACAGCGCCACGCGGCTGATGTCGCTCATCTTCCCCTCACCTTCCCTGTGCCCCCGGCCTGCGGGCCGGTTGTTCTGTCGTTCACGCGGCCATCGGGTGGCCGCGCGCAAGGCTTTGCGGAACAAGATACAGATCGTCCGCGTCGCTGTCTTTCGTTCTCGTCCCCAGCCAGCTGGTCTGGCCCAGCTGGGTGTCGGCGCCCAATTGGGCCCTCGGCACCTCGTCGCGCGCCAGGATCAGGTTCACGTCCCAGTCGAGCGTATCGCCCACATAATTGCGCACGATGGCCTCCAGCCGCTCCAAGGCCGGGGTGCCCGGCATCAGGCGGCGGAACTCGGCCAGCGGCATGGGCCCGATGCGCAGGCGGAACTTGGCGGTATGGCTCCAGACCCGCGATCCGATGGAGGTACCCTGCCCAAGGCCCGCCTTCGCGCCAAGCTCCCAGCGGTCGTCCGGCTCCAGCTCCAGCCATTCGCCGACGAAGGGGATCAGCGCCACCGGGGCGCGGAAGAAGGCCGAGAGCATGGAGGTGAGGCCATCGGCGTGCCGCGGCCCGCCCGACAGATGCCCGACGAAATGCCGCTTGGAAAGCTCGGGCATCGCGTCGCGGTAGCGCAGCCCGTGCTCGTAGTGGCCCGAGAGCGCGGCCACCTTGCGCTCGAACGGGTCGGCCTCCACCCCCCGCGCCCGCCGGCCGCGGATCGCCCGGTCGAAGGAAGGCGCGGGCTGCGCCGCGGCCCAGGAGCGGTAGAGCAGCCCCGCCAGCCGGTGGGTCAGCATGTTGGCGAAGGCGATGAAGGTGTCGTCGTGATAGTTGCGCACCCGCTCGCGCGCATATTCGGTCAGGTGCAGCGGCAGGGGCCCCATGGGGCCGAACAGCCCGAAGAAGCGGTTGACCATCCGCCCGGGCCGGCCGGCCCCGGGCGCCTCGATGGACTCGATGGTCGAGGTGGGGAAGGCCAGCTCGGCCTCCTGGCCGATGCGGAACATGTCCTCGCGCGGGCGCTTGCTTTCGCCCAGCCGCGGCCGGTCGGCGAACTGCGCCTCGATGATGCGCAGCGCCATGAAGAGGTGATGGGTCTGGGGGTCCGCCAGCAGCCGCGCGTAATGCGTCAGATGATCCGGCCCAGCCCCCTGTCCGGTTTCCATCGCGCGATCTCTCCGCGTTGCAACGTGGTCAGCACCGTCTCGGTAAAGCTGTTGATTGTGACATATTTGCGGAAGAACCGCTCCAGCACCGAGCCCAGCAGATAGGCGCTGGTGCCCTCGAAAAAGCTGTCGTCGAAGCCCAGGCGGATCTGCAACCCGCGCACGGCGGTGGACAACGCCCCGTCCGACATCCGCCGCACGATGGGCCGGCTGTCGATCGAGACCATGCCCTCGATCTGCTTTTCCACCGTCTTGTCGCCGGCGGGCGCATAGATCCCCACCACCTCGCGCAAAGCCTTGATCCCGCCGCCCTGCGCGGTGTCGGCGATGGAGAGGTAGTTGAGGCTAAGGTGCGAGATCAGCCGCCAGGCCGTATCCGCCTGCCCCAGCGAGGGGCGCGGGCGGGTGGGCGGCACCGGGGTGGCGACCTGCGCCACCGGCCCGCCGTCGGGCACGTGGAACACGTCCGGCGCCCCGGTGGCCAGCAGGAGCGGCAGGTCGCGGTTGGTGCACAGCGCCTGCACCGAGAGCTGCCCCACGTCGCCCGGATAGGGGGCCTGCACCGGATCGACCAGCGTCACGTACATCTCGGAGCCCAGGTAGGAGGTGCGCACGCCGCGCAGCCGCTCCCTCTCCGTCCGCTGCCGCATCCGGCGGTGCTGCGTATAGTAGGCCGGATGGGTGTCGCCGGCCGAGGTGAAGTCGTCGGGCGAGTAGAAATGCCGGAACTGCATCTGCTCCTCGCCCTTGTCCGAGATCCCCACGATATCGGTCAGGCTGTAGACCTCGTAGTCCAGCGGCGCGGTGCGGTCGGGCACCACGTGGTGCTCCACGTCGCGGGCCGAGACCAGCACCCGGTCGCACCGCTTGGGGAACAGGTTGACCGCGGGCGTGGCGAACAGGTCGAACGCCTCGGGCGCCACCGCATGGGCCAGGTCGGGCTTGCCGTCGCGCAGGAGGATGTAGATGTCGACCTCCTGCCCCTGCGCCTTGCGGATGGCGGGGGACAGGCCGGTCAGTTCCACGAAGTGGAACCGCTCGGGCATCCCGAAATATTCCTGCAACAGCCGGTAGCCGTCGAAGGACTGCTTGGGCGTGGGCAACAATGCCTCGGTGCGCTCATAGCCGCGGGGGATGGCCTGCGCATCCTTCAGGTCCAGCACCCAGTCGGCTCGGCGGTCGGTGGAGCGGCCGGTGATCCCGGTGACCTGGGTGCAGAGCAGCTCGTGCAGCTCCCAGTTGCGGCCGGTGGTGCCGGTCAGGAACAGGGTCAGCCGGTCCAGCGACAGCTGGTTGATCCCGCCCTCGCCCAGCCGGCGCAGCCGCAGCCTGATGCCGGCGCGCGCCTCGGTCTCGCGCGCCAGTCCCGCGGCCACCAGCGCGCCGCGGCCGTCGATGTACTCGGCCTCGGTGATCGCCAGCGGCCACAGCGTCACGTCATGCGCGGTGCGGAACTGGCAGGCGGTGGTGTCGCCCTCGCCCAGCGCCGAGCGCAGGGTGGTGCCGCGCGGCAGGGTATAGCCGTCCTTCAGCGCGGCAGCGGATTCGTCGGGCTTGAACGCCGCCACCATCATCGAGGGGGTGGGGGCCAGGTAATGGGGATAGACGATCTCCAAGAGGTGCCGGGTGAAGGCGGGGAACTGCAGCTCCAGCTCCAGCTGCACCCGGGCCGACAGGAAGGCCACCCCCTCCAGCAGCCGCTCGACATAGGGGTCGATCACCTCGGCGCTGTCCATGCCCAGCCGGGCGGCGATCTTCGGATAGGCTTCCGCGAACTCCGCCCCCATCTCGCGCAGATAGGACAGCTCGTTCTCGTAGTGGCGCAGGATGCGGGTATCCATCACTGGCTTCTCTTGTTGGCGACCGTGGTGGCCACCGCCGCGGTGGCGGCGCTGGCCGTGCGCATCGCCCCGGCGGTGCCCGGGCGTTCCAGGATCAGCTCGCCCGTGGTGATGTCGATCTGGGTGCGCAGGTAAAGCTCCATCGGCAGCGGCTGCGCCCACATCTCGGCGGCGATGTCGAAGTTGATGACGGTCTGCGTCCCGCCGCCGTCGTCGCGCAGGATCACGTCCAGCGTGCCGGGGATGATCCGCGGCTCGAACTTCTCGATCGCCCGCTGCATCGAGTTGCGGATCAGGAGCGCGCGTTCCCCGGTGGCGTATTCGCCGGCGACCTCGGTCACCCCATAGGTCAGCACCGAGTTGTAGACGTTGGGAAATTCCTCTGCGTCGAACATCGAGGAGTTGTCATAGGTGTTCAGGAGCCATGACAGGTCGCGCTGGATGATCTCGCGCAGGCGGCGCAGGTCGATCACCCGGCTGTCGCGGGTTTCCTTCAGGTCGTCGGGATTGTCGTCGGTCAGGCGGTCCAGCAGCGAGGGCTGCAACCGTTCGGTCAGGGTGTGATCAGCCATCAGAGGGCCCCTTCCCCGACCTCCGCGATCTCCAGCCGCCGCAGGTCCATCAGCGCGGTGTCGCCCGCATCGGTGGCCCAGATCCGCTGGCCGATGCCGGTGAAGGTCTCGGCCCCCGCGTCGATCCAGTCGGTCTCGCGCGCCAGCTTCTGCGCCGCGGTTCCCGTCTCGGCGGTGCCGGCATAGCGGGTGGGCAAGAGCGCCACCACGTCGGCCCCGGTGCGCAGGGTCAGCGTCACCGGCATCCAGACGCAATCGCGCAGGTCGCGCGGCTCCTCGGCGGTGATGGCGGCGATGCGGTTGAACGGCACCCAGAAATAGCGGCCGTTCACCACCGCTTCGAACATCGGGCCCAGCCGCATGTCGGCATCGGCCACCCATTCGAAGGGCATGTCGTTCAGCGTGCCGGTCACCGCCGGCGCCGCCTCGAAGGCCTTGTCCCGCAGTTGCGCGGCGTCCTGGGGCCGGCCGGCGGCCAGAGCTTTCAGCGCCTCGATCATCAGCGCCACCCATTCCTGCGGCTCGCCGAAGACCAGCGGGTCCTTCTCGCCGGCGAAGACCTTGGCGCGGTAGACCTCGCAGATGATGGCCTCGCGATAGGCCTGCGCCATCTGCACCGCGGCGCCGTCCAGCTCGCCCGAGACCTTCAGCTGGGTGATCGCGCGTTTCCAGTCGCCGATGACGCAGAGCAGCTGGAAGAGAAAGATGCGCAGCCGCGCGTCGGCCGGCCTGGCCCGCACCTCGGCCTGAAGCGCGGCCAGCGTGGCGTCCAGGTCGCCGGATTTCAGCAGGTCTTCGGCGCGCATGAGAAAACGTTCCGTCCTTGGGGCGGCCAGCATCCGGCCGGCGCCGGAACGGGTGCGGCGCCGCACCCCGCGGGGCGCGGCGCCGGCAGAGGGGGTCTTACACCGACAGCGAGGCGTTGTTCTTGACGCGGCTCCACCGCTTGACCTGCGGGGCCTGCATCTTGCCGTCCTTCCCTTGCGGGAAATACGAGATCTCGATGGCGCCGTACTGGAACACGACCTGCTCTTCGCAGACGTCGTCGCCGTCCGAGCCGGACCAGGTGATGTCCTGCACCAGCACCATGCGGAACTCGAACTTCAGGAAGGTGATCCCCGACTTCCCTTCCTTCACCGCCTGGCCGGAACGGCGCAGCTCGATGAAGAAGTTGTCGAAGTGCTCGCCCGTCACCAGCGCGTGGAACAGCCCGCAGGAGGCGGTGTCGGTCTTCTTGGTGATGTTGAACTCCTTGAACGTCGCCTTGCCGGCGCCGCCGCCGCCCGTGACCGAGCCGATGTTGATCACGTTCTCGGCGCCGAGTTCGAAGGACAGAACCTCGAAAGCCTTTTCCTTCGCCATCTCGGCGTCCTGGGTTTCCCCGGGGATCGAGGCCTGGTGCGACTTCGAGTAGCAGAATGCGTCAAATGCCATCTTTCTTCTCCTCTAGTGGTTGACCGGGCGCCGTGAACCCCGCCGTCCGGTTGGGGCTCACGGGCCCCTCTGCAATCGGCGCCTTCGTCAGGCGCCCCCCTTCAATGGCACCGTTGCCGGTGCACCGAATTCCGCGCCGGTCCGGGGAACGGGCCCCGGGCCGGCCATCAGGCTCAGCCCTTCTCGGTCGGCAGCTTGGACACCAGCCGCAGCGAGATCGACAGCCCTTCCAGCTGATAGTGCGGGCGCAGGAAGAACTTGGAGGTGTAGTACCCCGGGTTGCCCTCGACCTCTTCCACCACCACCTCGGCGGCGGCCAGCGGACGGCGGGCCTTTTCCTCCTCGGGCGAGGTCGCCGAGGAGAAGTCGACGTACTGGTTGATCCACTCCTGCAACCAGGACTGCATGGCGTCGCGGCTCTTGTAGGAGCCGATCTTGTCGCGGACGATGCACTTCAGGTAATGCGCGAAGCGGCAGGTCGCGAACAGATAGGGCAGCCGCGCCGCCAGGTTGGCGTTGGCGGTGGCGTCGGGGTCGGTGTATTCCGCGGGCTTGTGCAGCGACTGCGCGCCGATGAAGGCGGCGATGTCGCTGTTCTTGCGGTGGACCAGCGGCATCATCCCGTTCTTGGCCAGCTCCGCCTCGCGGCGGTCCGAGATGGCGATCTCGGTCGGGCATTTCTGGTCGATGCCGCCGTCGTCGGTGGGGAAGGTGTGCGAGGGCAGGTTCTGCACCGCGCCACCCGATTCCACCCCGCGGATGCGCGAGCACCAGCCGTATTCCTTGAAGGAACGGTTGATGTTCACCGCCATGCCATAGGCCGCGTTGACCCAGGTGTACTTGCCCGAATCCGCACCCTCGGTGTCTTCCTCGAAGTCGAATTCCTCGACCGGCGAGGTCTTGGCGCCATAGGGGAGCCGGCCCAGGAAGCGCGGCATGGCCAGGCCCACGTACTTGGCGTCCTCGCTTTCGCGCAAGGACCGCCAGGCGGCATATTCCGGGGTCTGGAAGATCTTGGTCAGGTCGCGCGGGTTGGCCAGCTCGGCCCAGCTGTCCATCTGGAACAGCGTGGGCTTGGAGCCGGTGATCAGCGGGGCGTGGGCCGCCGCGGCCACCTTGGCCATCTCGCCCAAAAGCTCCACGTCCGGCGGCGAGTGGTCGAAGTAATAGTCCGCCACCAGCGAGCCGTAGGGCTCGCCGCCGAACTGGCCGAACTCCTCCTCGTAGACCTTCTTGAAGATCGGCGACTGGTCCCAGGCGGTGCCCTTGAACTTGCGCAGGGTCTTGGAGAGATCCTTCTTCGAGATGTTCAGCACGCGGATCTTCAGCATCTCGTCGGTTTCGGTGTTGTTGACGAGATAGTGCAGCCCGCGCCAGGCGCTTTCGAGCTGCTGGAAGTCCTCGTGGTGCATGATCAGGTTGATCTGCTCGGTCAGCTTCTTGTCGATCTCGGCCACGATGGCCTCGATCGTGCGCAGCGCGTCGTTCGAGACCAGCGCGGTGTTCTCCAGCGCCTGCTGGGCCAGCGTCTTGACCGCGTGCTCGACCGCCGTCTTGGCCTGGTCGGACTTGGGCCGGAACTCCTTCTGCAGCAGCGCCGAGAACTCCGAAGAGCCGAACGCCGTCTCGGTTGCGCCGACCGGGGCTTGGGTCTGGGCTTCGGCCATCTGTTACTCCTCGGCTTTCGGCGCGGGCTGCGCCGCCAGGGCCGACAGCAGCGCCGGATCCTGGATGATCTGGGCAATCAGGTTCTCGGCCCCGGTCTTGCCGTCCATGTAGGTCATCAGGTTGGACAGCTGGGTGCGGGCGTCGAGCAGCTTCTTCAGCGGCTCCACCTTCCGCGCGATCGCGCCGGGGGTGAAGTCGTCCATGCTCTCGAAGGTGATGTCGACGGCCAGATTTCCCTCGCCCGTCAGGGTGTTGGGCACGGTGAAGGCCGCGCGCGGCTTCATCGACTTCATCCGGTCGTCGAAGTTGTCGACGTCGATTTCCAGGAACTTGCGGTCGGCGACGGCGGGCAGCGGGTCCTCGGGCTTGCCCGACAGGTCGGACAGCACGCCCATGACGAAGGGAAGCTGCACCTTCTTCTCGGCGCCGTAGAGTTCCACGTCGTATTCGATCTGCACCCGCGGCGCGCGGTTCCGGGCAATGAATTTCTGTGAGCTGGCCATCATGTGCTCCGTGAAACAGGCTCGGGCTTACACTGCTGCGACCATGCCGCCATTGCAGGCTCCGCGTCAATCATCGTCGTCGTCGGGCAAGCCCGCCACCTGATAGGCCTCCAGCTTGCCGTTGGGGGCAATGTCCTTGATGATGGTGATGAAATCGGCCCCCACCAGCCGCTTGCACCGGGCCAGCAGCACCGGGACGGGGCTGGAAGGCTCGACGCGCTCGTAATAGGCGATCAGCCGGTCCAGCGTCGCCCGCACGTCCTGCTGGCTGTTGATCTGCCCCGGGGCCGAGGGGCCGCCGCCTGCGGGCCGCGCCACGGCCCCGCCGCCGCCCCCGCCGGAATGGCCGCCGCCGGCATCCTCGTCGCCCTGCGAACCGCCCGCGTCCTCGCCGTCGCCGCCCTCGTCGCCCGACACGCCATAGGCCGACAGCTTGGTCAGCGTCTGGCGCAGCAGCCGTTCCAGGCTGTCCAGATCCGGGCCGCGGCCGGGGGTCTTGTCGTCGAAGAGCGCGTTGATCGCCCGCACGTCGGCCAGCGCCGCCTCGACCGCCGCCCGGGTCTGGGACAGCTTGTCGCTGTCGGTGTCGGTGAAGGCCGCGGCGATGGCGTTGGTGTCGGGAAAGTCCTCGACCCCCGGAGGGGGCGACATCTCGCCCTCGGCGATCAGGATGTCGCGCAGCGCCATCCGGCCGAAGGCGCGGCTGTCGGTCAAGGGCGCCAGGCGGATGCCGCGCAGGATGCTGTCCTGGTCGGTCAGCGAGACCACGGCATTGACCCGCATCGTGGGGTCGTCGTCGTCATCGGCGTCGAGCTGCGGGTGGCAGGTGTCCCAGAAGTCCTCCAGCATCCAGCGGATGAAGGAGGTGGCGCCGGCAAAGCCCTTCAGCCCCTCGGTCCGCAGCAGCGAATAGGCCAGGAAGACCGCGGCGCGGATGTCGTGGGCGCGGCCCAGCACCTCCTGCGCGTGGCCGATCACCTCGCGGTGGTCGGGTTCCTCGGCGGCGATGATGCTGTCGCCGACCTGCCGCTCCTCGCCGAACTGGGCGGCGAGCTCCAGCGAGATGAACGCCGGATCGTATTCGAGGTTCTCGCCGCTCGGCTCGTCATCGCCGTGGCTGATCCGCAGGCTGTCAAAGTCCATCAAGGGCTCGCCGGGGTTTGAAACAGACAGGTCACGCAAGGCCGCATGGGGAAACTACCAGATCAAAGGTCGCAATCCAGCAATTTCTTGCCGGGTGAAAGCAACTTGCAACACGCAAAACCATTCCTGTCACAACAATATGTCGCAAGGGGGTTTGCGGCAAGGTCGGGTTTTCCGACCCCGGCCCGGGCGCCGGCGGGCTTGACCGGGCCGCCCCCTGCCCCCATGCTGTGGCGGTTGGTTGAAGCATTTCCCGAGCGAGGCGTTCGATGGCCGCAGAACCCGGCGAGGAAGGCGAAGGCAAGGACGACGAAGGTCCGGGCTTCGACAAGCTGGAATTGAAGAAGTTCATCAAGCTGGCGAAGGGCAAGCCCCTGCCCTGGGCCTTCTACCCCGGCGACGGCAAGCGCGATCCGGTCTTCGCCATGCACCGGCGCCTGCAGCCCGACATGCTGCGCAAGACCATCCGCAAGGACGCCAAGGAACACGAGAAGGAGGCCGAGGGAAAGGCCGGCAAGGACATGAAGTTCGGTTCGGGCACGCTCTCGGTCAAGGACGGCGTGCTGGAGGTGGCGATCGGCAAGGTCGTCCCCGGCATCGAGAAGAAGTTCCGCAAGATGCTGCGCGAGATGAAGATTCCCATGAAGGTCGAGTTCAAGGCCGGCGGCGGTGGCGAGGACGCCTGATCCCCCCGAGGAGTCCGACTATGTGGTCTCCGGCGACGAGCTGAAGCTGATCGTGCGGCTGGCGCGGCGGCGGGCGATGCCCTTCGCCTTCTGCCCCGATTCAGACAGCGACGAGCCGCTGTTCGCCACCCACCGCAAGAAGCCGCCCGAGATGATCGCCCGGGTGACGCGGCGCGACAGCGGGCAGTCGAAGATCGCCTTCGGCACCTTCGTGGTGCAGGGGCGGCTGATGGTGCTGACCTGCGAGAAGGAACTGCCCGCCATCGCCAAGAAGCTGAAGCGCCACCTGAAGGCGCAGAAGCTGCCCATGAACGTGCGGGTGCTGGACCGGGCCGGGGAGGAGATCGAGGCCGACATCGACGATTTCGACGACCCCGACCCGCTGGGGCCGGAGGACGATCCGCTGGACCAGCGCATCGCGGCGATGCGGCCGCAGGTCGCGGGGCTGAAGGGGCAGCGGGGCGAGCGGATCCGGGATCTGTTCTCGGCGCTGACCGCCACGCAGCAGAACGGCCGCCGCAGCCATGCCGAGGATCTGGCCGACCGGCTGGAGGAGGAGTTGCAGCGCCTGCGCAACTCGAGCCACCGGCCGCAGGTCGCGGCCAGCCGCCCGGCCGCGGTGGAGGCGGAGATCGAGGAGGCGGAGGAGGAGGCCCCCGCCGACCGCCGCGTGACGCTCGCCCTCGCCCGGCGCGCCCGCGCGCTGCACCGCCGGGTCAAGGCACTCGCCGACGACGAGGCCGCCGACCGGCTGGGGGCCGCGCTGCAACTGGCCGTGGGCGCGCTCAAGGCCGGCGAGACCGAGAGCGCCGGGGCCGCGCTGGAGCGCATCGGCGCGGCGCTGGCCCGGGTGGAGGCGCGGGGCTGACTATTCCGCCGCGGCCGCCGCCATCGGGTTGTTCGGATGCGTGGTCCAGTTAGCATAGGGGCCGACCGTGCGCCCGGTGCGCTGGTCCACCGCGCCGACGGGCAGTTGCTCCATGGTGATGCAGTTCTCGACCGGGCAGACGTTGACGCAGAGGTTGCAGGCCACGCATTCGGCGTCGTTCACCTCGAACACCCTTCCGGGCTTCATCAGGATCGCCTGGTGGCTGGTGTCCTCGCAGGCCGCATAGCAGCGGCCGCACTTGATGCAGTCCTCCTGGCTGATCCGCGCCTTGGTCACGTAGTTGAGGTTCAGGTACTGCCAGTCGGTGACGTTCGGCACCGCGCGGCCCACCAGATCGTCCAGCGCCAGCCCCTTCTCGTCCAGGTATTGCGAGAGGCCCGAGATCATCTCCTGCACCACCTTGAAGCCATAGGTCATGGCGGCGGTGCAGACCTGCACGTTGCCGGCGCCCAGGGCCAGGAATTCGGCCGCGTCGCGCCAGGTGGTGACCCCGCCGATGCCGCTTATCGGCAACCCGCGGGTTTCCGCGCTGCGGGCGATCTCGGCCACCATGTTCAGCGCGATGGGCTTCACCGCCGGGCCGCAATAGCCGCCATGGGCGCCCTTGCCGTCGATGGTGGGTTCGGGCGCGAAATTGTCCAGGTTCACGCCGGTGATCGAGTTGATGGTGTTGATGAGGCTGACCGCATCGGCGCCCCCACGCTTGGCCGCCTCGGCGGGCTTCCTGATGTCGGTGATGTTGGGGGTCAGCTTGACGATGCAGGGCATCCGGCTGTGCTTCTTCACCCAGCGGGTGACCATCTCGATGTATTCCGGCACCTGACCGACCGCCGAGCCCATGCCGCGTTCCGACATCCCGTGCGGGCAGCCGAAGTTCAGTTCCACCCCATCGGCGCCGGTATCCTCGATCCGGCCCAGGATGTCCTTCCACGACTCTTCGTCGCAGGGGACCATGAGCGAGATCACCAGCGCCCGGTCGGGCCAGTCGCGCTTGACCTGCTTGATCTCGCGCAGGTTCACTTCCAGCGGGCGGTCGGTGATGAGTTCGATGTTGTTCAGGCCCAGCAGCCGCCGGTCCGCCCCCCAGATCGCGCCGTAGCGCGGGCCGTTGACGTTGACCACCGGCGGCCCCTCGGACCCCAGCGTCTTCCACACCACCCCGCCCCAGCCGGCCTGGAACGCGCGGACCACGTTGTATTCCTTGTCCGTGGGCGGCGCCGAGGCCAGCCAGAACGGGTTGGGGGACTTGATGCCGATGAAAGTGCTGGCGAGGCTGGCCATCAGGCTCTCCCTTGCTTGAGTTCCGTGGGGGTCGTGGGTGGTGGGCAGATTGCCCACCCTACCCGTTGCCGTTCCGTCGGGTGGGCAATCTGCCCACCAAGCTCTAAAGCCCCAGCGCCCGCCAGGCCCAGCCGATCAGGCTGCCGCCTGCCATGCCAGTCAAGGGCATCGCCGCGGCCCAGGCGATGCCGCCCAGTGCGTTCCAGGGCATGAAGCGGAGGAGGCTCATGGGTGCCATGCCGCACAGCAGGAACACCACCGGCCGCAGCGGCCCCACGAAATGCCCCACGAAGATCGCGAAGACCCCCCAGCGGCCGAAGGCGGCGCGGCCGTTCGCCACGAACTCCGGGTGGTCGCGCAGCGGCCAGAGGCCGAGGATCGCGCCGCCATAGCGCAGCCCCAGCCAGTAGGAGAAGGTCGAGCCGATCAGCGCCCCGATCGCGCCGCCCGCCCACAAAGGCCAGAAGGACAGCGAGCCCGCGGCCACGAAGGCGCCCACCCCGATCAGGATCGCGGTGGAGGGGATGAGGATCGAGATCAGCGCCGTGGTCTCGGCCGCGGCGAAGACCAGCGCGATCCAGAACGCCCAGTCCCGGTTCGCCGAGATGAAGGCGAGCACCTGATCGACGATGGCCTGCACGTTGCTGCTCCGGCTGCCTGCCGGGGGGGCTTAGTCGCTGGGCCCGGCCCGCGCAACCTCTCTGCCCCGCGGTCATGCCAGGCTCTCCATCAGCACGGTGTTGCCCTCGCTGTCGCGGAGGGTCATCCAGCGCACGCCCCTGGCCCAGGGCGCATCGTCGGGGCCGCCGGTGATCTCCACCCCCTTGGCGCGCAGCCCCTCGGCCTCGGCGTCCACGCTGTCGCAGACCAGGGTCAGCGCCGGCACCCCGGTCACCGCCAGTTCAGAACGCTTGGCGAAATGCAGCCGCGCCTGCCCGCCGGGGAGCGAGAGGAAGATCCAGCGCCAGTCCGGGCCATAGGGCACATCGACCTGCACGGCGAAGCCCAGCGTGTCGCGATAGAAGGCCAGCGCGCGGTCCTGATCCGCGACCGGGATCGAGACGAAATTGATGTAGCGCGCGGCCATCGGCCTAGCCGGCCAGATGGGCGTGGATCGCCTCGGCGGCGTCGCGGCCTTCCGCCACCGCGGTCACCGTCAGATCCTCGCCCCCCAGCGCGCAATCGCCGCCGACCCAGACCTTCTGCGCGGGCATGGAGGCCGCGATCTTGCCCCCTGCCAGCGTGGCCGGGCCGATGTCGCCGGCCAGGGTCTGGCCGATGGCCTTGAACACCTGGTCGGCCTTCAGCGTGAAGCGTTCGGGCAGCAGGTGCAGGCCATCCGCCCCGTCCTCGGTATAGGCGAATTCCACCGCCTCGACCCGGCCGTTGCCCAGCACCCGCACCGGGGCGGCGTTGTGGATGATCCGCACGCCCGACTGCACCGCGTGGTCCTGCTCGTGCCCCGAGGCCGACATCCGGTCCTTGCCCCGGCGGTAGACGATGGTGACGTTCTCGGCGCCCAAGAGCTTCGACTGCACCGCGGCGTCGACCGCGGTCATGCCGCCGCCGATCACCACCACGTCGCGGCCCACCGGCAGCCCGGCCAGGTCGCCCGCCTGCCGCAGTTCGGCGATGAAGTCGACGGCGTTGCGCACGCCCTCCTTGTCTTCCCCCTCGGCCCGCAGCGCGTTGACCCCCTGCAAGCCGATCCCCAGGAACACCGCGTCGTATTCGGCGCGTAACCCGTCCAGCGTCACGTCGCGGCCCAGTTCCACCCCGGTGCGCAGGGTGATCCCGCCGATCCGCAAGAGCCAGTCCACCTCGCGCTGGGCGAAGCCGCCGGTGGCCTTGTAGCTGGCGATGCCGTATTCGTTCAGGCCCCCGGGCTTGCCGCGCTTCTCATGGATCGTCACCTCGTGGCCCTTCATGGCCAGCCGGTGGGCGCAGGCCAGCCCCGCCGGGCCGGCGCCGACCACGGCGATCCGCTTGCCCGTGGGCTGCGCCCGGGTGAAGGGGTGCCAGCCCGCGTCCATCGCGGTGTCGGTGGCATAGCGTTGCAGCCGACCGATCTCCACCGGCTTGCCCTCGGCGGCCTCGCGCACGCAGGCTTCCTCGCAGAGCGTTTCGGTGGGGCAGACCCGGGCGCAGATCCCGCCCAGGATGTTCTGCGACCAGATCGTGGTCGCCGCGGCCTCCGCCGTGCCGGTGGCGATCTGGCGGATGAAGAGCGGGATGTCGATCGAGGTCGGGCAGGCCGTGACGCAGGGCGCGTCGTGGCAGAAATAGCAGCGGTCGGCGGCCACCCGCGCCTCGTGCATGTCGAAGGGGGGCTCGTGGTCGGCGAAGTTCCTCGCCAGCGCATCGGCCGGCAGGCGGCCCGCAACGACACCCGGCGTCAGCGGCGTGTTCCCCATGGCTTGGGTGACTCCCTGGCTCATGCTTTCCCTTGGGCGAAGGCTGACACAGGCCCGGTTTTTTATCAAACGGTAAATTCCTCGGGATGGCGCGGCGATGCCGGCCCTGCCCGGAAAAGCGGCAGACTTCGCGCCTTTTCACCCCCCCGCCCCTCGCGTATAAGCGCGAAATGAAGGCGCAGCCGGCCCGCGAGGGGCGGAACAGACGCCATCTGAGGTAAACCGGGATCGAGGACGGGATGAGCAAGCATTCGACCGACGCCGACGTGGCCTTCATCGCCGCGCTTGCCGAACTGCTGAACAAGAACGACCTGACCGAACTGAGCGTCAAGCGCGAGTATGGCGAGGACGACATGCTGGAGGTGCGGGTGGTCAAGCAGCCCCCGGCGCAGGTGGTGGCCGCCCCCGCCCCGGTCTATGCCCCCGCCCCTGCGGCGGCCCCCGCAGCCGCCGCCCCGGCCGCGCAGGAGGATCCGGCCCAGCTTCCCGGCGCGGTGACCTCGCCCATGGTCGGCACCGTCTATCTCTCGCCCGAGCCCGGGGCCACCGCCTTCGCCCCCATCGGCGCGGTGGTGAAGGAGGGGCAGACGCTCCTCATCATCGAGGCGATGAAGACCATGAACCACATCCCCGCCCCCCGCGCCGGCACCGTGAAGCGCATCCTGGTCGAGGACGGGACCCCGGTCGAATACGGCGCCCCCTTGATGATCGTCGAGTGAGGCCGGCATGTTCGAGAAGATCCTGATCGCCAACCGGGGCGAGATCGCGCTGCGCGTGATCCGCGCCTGCCGCGAGATGGGCATCACCTCGGTCGCCGTGCATTCCACCGCCGACGCCGACGCGATGCATGTGCGGATGGCCGACGAATCGGTCTGCATCGGCCCTGCGCCCTCGTCGGAAAGCTATCTGAACAAGGCCGCGATCATCTCGGCCTGCGAGATCACCGGGGCGCAGGCGGTGCATCCGGGCTATGGCTTCCTGTCCGAGAACGCCGCCTTCGCCCAGGCGCTGGAGGACCACGGGATCACCTTCATCGGCCCCAATGCGGAACACATCCGCGTCATGGGCGACAAGATCACCGCCAAGGACACGGCCAAGGCGCTGGGGATCCCGGTGGTGCCGGGCTCGGACGGCGGGGTGCCGGACCTGGACACCGCGCTGCGGGTGGCGGGCGAGATCGGCTTTCCGGTCATCATCAAGGCCACCGCCGGCGGCGGCGGCCGCGGGATGAAGGTGGCGAAGTCGGCCGAGGAACTGGAGGTCGCCTTCCGCACCGCCCGGGCCGAGGCCAAGGCGGCCTTCGGCAACGACGAGGTGTATATCGAGAAATACCTGCAAAGGCCGCGGCACATCGAGATCCAGGTGTTCGGCGACGGCAAGGGCAATGCCGTGCATCTGGCCGAGCGCGACTGCTCGCTGCAACGCCGCCACCAGAAGGTGTTCGAGGAGGCCCCCGGCCCGGCGATCACCCCGAAGATGCGGGCCGAGATCGGCGAGATCTGCGCCAAGGCCGTGGCCAGCATCAGCTACATCGGCGCCGGCACCATCGAGTTCCTGTACGAGGACGGCAAGTTCTACTTCATCGAGATGAACACCCGGCTTCAGGTCGAGCACCCGGTGACCGAGTTCATCTTCGGCGTCGATCTGGTGCGCGAGCAGATCCGGGTGGCCAGCGGCCTGCCGATGTCCTTCGGGCAGTCCGACCTGGAGATCCACGGCCATGCCATCGAGGTGCGGATCAATGCCGAGCGGCTGCCCAACTTCGCCCCCTGCCCGGGGCGGGTGAAGACCTTCCACGCCCCCGGCGGGCTGGGGGTACGGATGGATTCGGCGCTCTACGGCGGCTATTCGATCCCGCCCTATTACGACAGCCTGATCGGCAAGCTGATCGTGCACGGACGCGACCGGCCCGAGGCGCTGGCCCGCCTGCGCCGGGCGCTGGGCGAGCTGATTGTGGACGGGGTGGACACCACGGTGCCGCTGTTCCACGCGCTCCTGGCCGAGCCCGACATCCAGAACGGCGACTACAACATCCACTGGCTGGAAAAGTGGCTGGAGCGGCAGTTCGGCTGACCGCTCCCCGCTCCCCGCGGTCGCTCCTCGCGACGGGCGACCGGAGGGAGGGAAGAGCGGCCCCGGGGGCTTTGTCGTGGACCCGCTGACCCCCGACCTGCTGCTGCGCGCCTATGCCATGGGCCTCTTCCCCATGGCCGAGCGGCGCGACAGCCTGGACGTGCACTGGGTGGACCCGCGCCGCCGCGGCGTCTTCCCGCTGGACGGCTTCCGTATCTCGCGCTCGCTGTCCCGCGCCATCGGCCGGAGCGATTACCGGGTGACGGTGGACCGGGACTTCGACGGGGTGCTGGCCGCCTGCGCCGACCGGGCGGAGACCTGGATCAACACCCGCATCGCCCTGCTCTACCGCGCGCTGCACGACCGCGGCATCTGCCATTCGCTGGAGGTCTGGCGCAAGGGGCGGCTGATCGGCGGGGTCTACGGGGTGGCGCTGGGGGCGGCCTTCATGGGCGAATCGATGTTCTCGCGCGAAACCGACGCCTCGAAGATCGCGCTGGCCTGGCTGGTGCACCGGCTGCGCGCGGGGGGCTTCACCCTCTTCGACACCCAGTTCCTGACCCCGCATCTGGCCAGCCTGGGCGCGGTGGAGATCAGCCGGGCCGAATACCACCGCCGGCTGGAGGACGCGCTGGGCCGGCAGGCGGACTTCGACCCGCCCGGCTATGCGCCCGACCCCTATTCGGTCAGGCAGCGCAGCACCCAGACGTCATAGCGGCTGTGGTCCATGGCCGAGAGCGCAGGGGATTCCGCCACCAGCCAGCCCGAGAACACCGGCCCGGTCTTCACGAAGCTGTCGCTGATGGTGACATGGGCGAAGGCGTCGACCGGCTCGCCCTCGGCCGGATAGCGGCAGGCGTCCAGCAGGATGGTCAGCCGCCCCGCCTGCGCCGCCTGCCCGCGCGACAGTTCCAGATCGCCGGTGGAGCCGTCCACCTTGTCCAGCCAGCGCAGAGCCGCGCCCGGCGCCTCCACCCCCGGCGCCGCCGCCGCGGGGGCCGCCAGCAGCAGGACCGCCATGGCCGCCGCGCGGATCATTCCGGGCTCTCGCTGCCGCTGCCGCCCACGAATTTCATCAGCAGCGTGATCAGGCTGACCGAGCCCTGGGTGTCCAGCAGTTCCCCCCCCGGCGGCACGTTGTCGGGGCTGCCGCCCGGCAGCAGTTCCACGAAGTTGCCGCCCAGGAGCCCCTCCTGCGAGATCAGCACCGTGGTGTCGTCGGGCAGTTCGATCCCCTGCGCCACGCTCAGCGTGGCATCGGCGAAGAAGGTCTGCGGGTTCAGGCTCAGCGCCGTCACCTGCCCCACCTTCACCCCCGCCAGCCGCACGTCGGTGCCCACCCGCACCCCCTCGGCCGAACGGAACGAGGCGTGGACCGGATAGGACCCGGTGCCCGAGGGCAGGATCGTGCCCTGCCCCAGGTAGACCAGGAAGCCCAGCGCCACCGCCAGCACCGCGCCGCCGGCCACCACTTCTGACGTGTTCTCGGCCATCACTCGGGCTGCCATGCCTCATAGTCGCGCCGCGCCACCGGCTCAGGCCGCAGGATCGAGCCCGGGGGCACATAGGCGGCGGGCGTGCCGGTCAGGTTCTCCTGATGCGGCTTCTCCCAGGGCTTGTGCTTCAGGGGCGCCTCGGTCGGCGGCCGGTCCCAGGTGAAATGCAGCCAGCCATGCCATTCCGGGCTGATCCGGCTGGCCTCGGCCTCGCCGTTGTAGATCACCCAGCGGCGCTTGCCGTCCCTGGTCTGGTAGAAGATGTTGCCCTGGTCGTCCTGTCCCACCTTCCGGCCGTGGCGCGCGGTCCAGAACTGGGTGTTGAGCGTCTGGCCATTCCACCAGGTGGTGACGCGCTTGACGATATTCAGGATGCCCATCCCGGTCTCCCCTGTCTTTCCCGCCCCATATGGCGGATCGCGGCGCCGGGGTCAAAGGGATCGCGCGCGGCCCGCGCGGTCAGCCGCCGGGCAGCCGGGCGGTGACCTCGATCTCGATCCGCATCGCGTCCTCCATCAGCCGCGCCTCGATCATCGTGGCCGCCGGGCGGGCGGTGGCGAAGGCGGCGGAAAGCTGCGGCCACAGCTTCGGGAAATCGGTGCGGTCCGGCAGGATGTAGCGCACCCGCACCACGTCATCCAGGCGCGCCCCCGCCTGCGCCAGCGCCGCGGCGATATTGGCCAGCGTGTTGCGGCACTGGTCCTCCACCCCCTCGGGCAGGGTCATGCTGGCATAGTCATAGCCCGTGGTCCCCGACACGAAGACCCAGCCGTCGCAGACCACCGCCCGGGAATAGCCGATGGTCGCCTCGAAGGAGGAACCGGAGGAGATGCGGCGCCTGTTCGATGGCCCGACAGTCGCGGCCGGCGGGGCGGGCGCTTCGGCCGGTTGCCCGAGGAATTCGATGATCCGATCCAGCGAGGTGCGCGCCAGACGGAACGACGCCTGCGGCGCCCCGTTCTGCGGCCTGCCCCGCACCTCCAGATAGGACATCTCCTTTTGCGTGGCGAGGTTGCGGAAGAACAGGTCGGCGTACTGTCCCGGGCCGATCACCACCGCCCGCCCGCCCCGCGGGGAAAAGACGATGTTGCCGAAAGAACCGCCCATGACCGCCACCACGACCGAAGCGCCGGCGAACAACTCGCGCTGCCGGGCAAAAGAAAGCCCGGAGCAGACCACCCGCTCCAGCTGTGGAAAGCGCCGCTGGAGTGCGTCGAACACCTCGTCCTCGTTCAGAAGCACGCGGCGCTTGCTGTCCTTGCGGCTCACGAAAAGCCAGCGCCCGCCGGGTGGCGGGCCGTCCGACCGGACTGCCAGCCGCTCGACGCTGCGGATGGCTGCGGGATGCAGCCAGAACGGGTGCGCCGACAGGCCGACCGGAACGATCAGCCGCTCGAACCGGCCGACGAAATCATGCCCCGTCGCCATGGTCTGGGAACCCACCCCGGCCCAATCGAACATCTCGTCCAGGACCGTGCCCAAGGGCTCCGGCGGGGCGGGAACGATCAGGCGGATGTCGTCGAAGGCAGGCCCCAGCCGTTCGCGCAGCAGCGGGATGCGCGGGAACATCTCCAGCAGCCAGTGGGAGTAGTTGGACGATCCGATGCGCTTGACCAGATAATGCGTACCCGGAAACACCGGGATGTCCTGCGGCAGCGCCAGGGTCGAGGTGTCGTGATCGACCCGTTCGACCCGGTTCACCACCTGTTTGTTGGCGGGGTTGAAGGTTGCAAGGATCAGCCGGTTGTCGGCAGTCAGCACAGTCCCGCTGTCGAACACCACTGCATTCTCGACGGTGAACGCCCGGATCGGCGGGCAGTCGAAGTTGCCCTTTCCCAGATAGCGGCGGTTCAGATCGTCCATCCTGGGATTGTCGATCTCGTTCAGATAACCGGCGTCGGCGCGGACATAGCTTTCGGCCGGTGCCAGAAGCTCGACCGGCACCTGGTCCAGCAAGTCCGGCAACTGCGCGTGGCCCGCCCGGACCGGAACCAGAGGCCCGGGGCTGGAAGCCCGGCCGAAGAATGGGAACCGCATGGTGCCTCTCGTCGCTGCTGGGGTTTGGCATAGCGCGGTGCGGCCCGCAAATGAAGCGGTCGCCGCGGTCGGTCGCCAGGATCACGCCGGAGGGCACGATCTGGTCAGCAGGATGGCGTTCTGATAGTCCGCGGCGGGCCGGCCGGCCCAGGCCCCCGGCCAGGTGGCGGTGATCTGGAATCCCGCGCCGCTCGCCGCCTCCGCCCAGAACTCCGGCGCATAGGCCACCGCCAGTTCCGGCTCGGCGCGCGAGGCCAGGTGCGCGCGGCCCCGCTGGTGGTCGAACCGCAGGTCGCCCCCCGGCCGGTCGGGCATGAGGAAGGTGGTCAGGTAAAGCCGCCCGCCGGGGGCCAGCACCCGCGCGGCCTCGGCCAGATAGTGGCGGGCGGCGTCTTCCAGCAGATGGGTGAAGACCGAGGTGGCGAAGACCAGGTCGCGGCTGGCGTCGTCGGCCGGGAACCGGAAGCCGGTGGCGGCATGGCGGCCGAAGGGGTTGTAGAACCCGTTGCGCAGGTCGGCATGGACGAAGCGGAAGCCCGGCCTGGCCGCCAGCCGCTTGCGCGACCAGTCGATGCCGTAGGACACCACGTCGAACCCCAGATAGTCCAGCGCCGGGTGCCGCCGGCCCAGGGCGCAGGCGATCCGCCCGATGCCGCAGCCGATCTCCAGCACCCGGTCGGCCCCGGTCAGCCCGGCCCGCGCCGCGATCAGCTCCGCCTGCTGGTCGCCCACCGCGGTGAAATCGCCGCCGCCGGCATAGTTGATGAAGGCGGGCGGCCCGTCCGCGCCGTCGAGCCACCGCGAATTCCGCACGACCACCCCGATCAGCGGCGCCGCCAGCCCGTATTTCACCAGGCGCAGGATCCGCGCGGCGGCGGGAGAGCGCATCGCCTACCGGGCCTTTCCGGCCGGGCCGGAGATGGGATGAGCGGTCATGATGGGCTGCGGGAAGGAACAGGCATGGATCGTCTCTGCAACCTCGTCGCGGGCATGGCAAGAGGCGCGCTGCGGGATCCGGCGGGAAACGAACGCTTGACCTCGCAGCCCCGGGGGTTGCCGTGGCGGGGCCGGCGCACTACCCCTGTGGCGCACCCTGGAACGGAGCCCGCCATGCCCCCCGCGCTGACCGCCCTGACCGAGGCCCTGCTTTCCGCCGCCCGCCGCGCCGGGGCCGAGGCCGCCGATGCGTTGGCAGTGGAGGGGCAGTCGGTCTCGGTGGAAATCCGCGCCGGGCAGCTGGAACAGGCCGAGCGGGCCGAGGGGGTGGAACTGGGCCTGCGGGTGCTGGTCGGCAAGCGCCAAGCCTGCGTTTCGGCCTCCGACACCTCGGCGCGCACCATCGAGACCATGGCGGAGCGGGCGGTGGCCATGGCGCGCGAGGCGCCGGAAGACCCCTATGCCGGCCTGGCCGAGCCCGGCGATCTGGCGCGGGACTGGGACGTGGCGGCGCTGGACCTCGCCGACCCCGCCGAGCCGCCCGAGGCCGCGGCGCTGGAGGCGATGGCGCGGGCGGCCGAGGCGGCGGCGCTGGAGACCAGGGGGATCACCCAGGTCGAGGCCGGGGCCGCGACCTCGCGCCGCGAGATGCATCTGGCCGCCAGCAACGGGTTTTCCGGCGGCTACGGCCGCACGCAGCATTCGGTCTCGGCCGTCGCCTTCACCGGCGAGGGCACCGAGATGGAGCGCGACTGGGCCGCCGAGGGGCGGGTCTACCTTGCCGACCTGCCGGAGGCGGAGGGGATCGGCCGGCTGGCGGCCGAGCGCACGCTGGCCCGGGCGGGGGCCCGCAAGCCGCCCACCGGCGCCTTCCCGGTGCTTTACGACGAACGGGTGGCCGGTTCGCTGATCGGCCACCTGCTGGGGGCGGCCAACGGGGCCACGGTGGCGCGCGGCTCGGGCTGGCTGCGCGACCGGCTGGGCCAGCCGGTGCTGCCCGCCGGCCTGTCGGTGATCGAGGATCCCTTGCGGGTGCGGGCCGGTTCCAGCCGCCCCTTCGACGCCGAGGGCCTGCCCACCCGCCGCCGCGCCATCGTGGAGGGGGGCGTGCTGACCGGCTGGGTGCTGGACCTCGCCTCCGCCCGCCGGCTGGGGATGGAAAGCACCGGCAACGCCGCGCGCGGCCCCTCGGCGCCCCCCTCGCCCGCCACCACCAACATCGACCTGACCCAGGGGGAGGCCAGCCGGGAGGATCTGCTGGCCATGATGGGCACGGGCCTCTGGATCACCTCGCTGATCGGCTCCACCATCAACCCCACCACCGGCGACTATTCCCGCGGCGCCAGCGGGTTCTGGGTGGAGAACGGGCAGGTCGCCGGCCCGGTCAACGAATGCACCGTGGCCGGCAACCTGCGCGAGATGCTGTTGCGCATCACGCCGGCCAACGACGCGCGGCCGCATCTGTCGGTGCGGGTGCCGAGCCTGCTGGTCGAAGGGCTGACGATTGCCGGGGAGTGACCTCGCGCTGCTTGTGGAGGCCGCCGCCGAGGCCGGCGGCATCGCCCTGCGCTTCTGGCGGCAGGGGCCGGAGGCCTGGGACAAGGGCGGCGGCGCCGGGCCGGTCAGCGAGGCGGATCTGGCGGTGAACCGGATGCTGGAGGCGGAGCTGCGGGCGGCCCGGCCGGAATACGGCTGGCTGTCCGAGGAAAGCCCCGACGATCCGGCGGCGCGGATGGCCGCCGAAAGGTGCTTCGTGCTGGACCCGATCGACGGCACCCGGGCCTTTCTGGCCGGCGAGAAGGATTTCTCGCATTCGCTGGCGGTGGTGGAGCATGGCCGGCCGGTGGCGGCGGTGGTGCACCTGCCGGCGCGCGAGCTGACCTATGCGGCCGAGGCCGGGGAGGCGGCGACGCTGAACGGGCAGGCGATCCGCGTGCGGGTGCCGCGGGGGCGGCCGGAGATGCTGGGAACCCGCGCCTCGCTGGGCGAGGATCTGTGGCCCGGCGGCGTGCCCGACCTGCGGAGGAGCTTCCGCGCCTCGCTGGCCTGGCGGCTCTGCCTGGTGGCCGAGGGGCGGTTCGACGCCATGCTGACCCTGCGCGACACCTGGGAATGGGACGTGGCGGCCGGCGCGCTGATCGCGGAACGCGCGGGCGGGCGGGTCAGCGACGGGCTGGGCCGGCCGCTCGTCTTCAACCGCCCCGATCCCCGCCTGCCGGGGGTGATCTGCGCGGGGCCGGAACTCTGGGCGGATCTGGCGGCGAGGCGGGGCGGGGCCGCTCATCGGGCCTGACGGCTCGAGGAGCGGCGGCGAATCCCTCCGGCACCCGGTCCCGCCCCTCCAGCACCAGATCCGCCATGACCTCCCCCACCAGCGGGGCCAGGCCGAAGCCGGTCTTGAACCCGCCGTTGGCCACGAACCAGCCGGGCCGGCCCGGCCATGGCCCCAGCAGCGGCCGGCCATGGGCGGCGCGGGGGCGCAGGCCGGCCCAGCGTTCGATCACCGGGGCCCCGGCCAGCGCCGGGACCAGCGCGCGGGCGCGGGCGATCACCTCCTCCAGCCGCTCGTCGGAGGCGGGGTCCAGGCGGTCGCGCTCGTCGGTCGAGCCCACCGCCACGCTGCCGTCGGCATGGGGCACGACGAACAGGCCGGGGGCGTGGACCAGCGGCACCGCGCCCGCGTCCAGCGCCAGCCGCGCCGCCTGCCCCCGCACCGGGCCGCCGCCGAAGGGGGCGAGCCCGGCCTGCCCGGTGGCCCAGACCGTGGGGCCTTCGGGGTCGGGCAGGGTAACGCCTTCCTCCACCGTGCTGCCCTCCGCCTTCAGCGCCGCCACCAGCACCGCCAAAGCCGCACGGGGCGACACCCGGGCCGAGAGCGTCTCGTGCAGCCAGAGCCCGGTGGGCGAGACCGGCCCCCAGCCCGGGCCCGCCGGCACCACCTGCCAGCCGAACCCCGGCCCCCAGCGGTCCGCCGCCGCCGCGGCCCCCGCCCGCGCCGCCTCCACCGCCCGGCCGTCGGCCAGCGGCGACAGCCGGCCCACCGGGGCATAGCCGGCCGATAGCCCGGAGCGGGCCTCGGCATCTGCCCACCACCCCGGCGCCATCCGCAGGCTGTCCAGCTGGAACGCCCTGGCCGCGTCCCATTTGCCGCCTGGCGCATGGGGCATCAGGGCGCCCACCACCCCGCCCGAGGCGCCGGCGCCGACATGCGCGGCTTCCACCACCCGCACCCGCGCGCCCCGGCGGGCCGCCGCCCAAGCGACGGAAAGGCCGAACACGCCCGCCCCCATCACGGTCAGATCGGCCCTTGCCATTCCCCTCGCCGCCCCCCAGTGTCCGCGCCGCTTTGCCAAGGCCGAGTCTCGAGCGCCAGATGTCCCCCGCCGATCCGACTGCCGACGCCCTGGACTGGCGTGACGGGGCCATACCCGTGTCGCGCCGCTTCGACGACCCCTATTTCTCGCTGGCCGGGGGGATGGAGGAAAGCCGCCACGTGTTCCTGGCCGGCAACGGGTTGCCGGGGCGGTTCGCCCCCGGGTTCCACATCGCCGAACTGGGGTTCGGCACCGGGCTGAACCTCGCCGTGGCGCTGATCGCCTGGCGGCAGGCCGGGGTCGCCGGGCCGCTGCGCTTCACCTCCTTCGAGGCGTACCCGCTGACGATGGGCGACATGGCCCGGGCGCTGCGGGCCTTCCCCGAGGCTGCCAAGGTCATGGCGCCGCTGCTGGAGCAATGGGCCGGCGGCGCCCGCCGGCTGACCCTGCCGGATCTGGAGGCGGAGGTGATCATCGGCGACGCGAACCTGACCCTGCCCGCATGGCAGGGCCGGGCGGATGCCTGGTTCCTCGACGGCTTCTCGCCGGCCAGGAACCCCGAACTGTGGGGCGAGGCGCTGCTGGCCGAGGTCGCCCGCCACACCAGCCCCGACGGCACCTGCGCCACCTATGCCGCCGCCGGCCATGTGCGCCGGGCGCTGGCGGCCGCGGGGTTCGCCGTCGAAC
Organism: Paracoccaceae bacterium; assembly: GCA_037190175.1. Taxonomy (GTDB): domain Bacteria; phylum Pseudomonadota; class Alphaproteobacteria; order Rhodobacterales; family Rhodobacteraceae; genus JBBCJM01. The sequence goes on from JBBCJM010000092.1 coordinate 36,028, forward strand.
GCCGGCAGGGCTTCGGCACCAAGCGGCACATGACGGCGGGGATCCTGGGATGAGCGTGGCCATGCGGACGGGGCAGAACACCGCGCTGGGCATCGTGCTGATGCTGGCGACGGTGTTCTGCTACACGGTGCAGGACGGGATCACCCGCTTCCTGGCCGGCGAATACAACGTGATGATGGTGGTGATGGTCCGCTACTGGATCTTCGCCCTCTTCGTGATCGCCCTGGCCCTGCGCCGCCCGGGGGGCCTGCGCGCGGTGGCCACGAAACGCCCCTGGCTGCACCTGACCCGCGCCGCGCTGCATATCGGCGAGATCTGCGTCATCGTGCTGTCCTTCACCCTGATCGGGCTGATCAACACCCATGCGATCTTCGCGGTCTGCCCGCTGCTGGTCGCCGCCCTCTCCGGCCCCGTGCTGGGCGAGAAGGTGGGGCTGGCGCGCTGGATCGCCATCGGCGCGGGCTTCGCCGGGATGCTGGTGATCCTGCAACCGGGTTCGGGCCTCTTCACCCCGCTGGCGCTGTTGCCGCTGCTGTCGGCCGCCGGCTTCGCGCTCTATTCGGTGCTGACCCGGCTGGCCACGGAACGCGAGCCCGCCTTCACCGCCTTCTTCTGGTCCGGGATGCTGGGCGCGGTGATGATGACCGTGGTCGGCCTGCCGTTCTGGGAGCGGATGACCCCGACCGATTGGGCCTGGACCCTGGCCAACGGGCTGGTGGCGATCCTGTCGAACTGGCTGATGATCCGCGCCTATCAGGTGGCCGAGGCGGCGGCGATCCAGCCCTTCGCCTATTTCCAGCTGGTCTTCGTCAGCATCATGGGGATCACGCTGTTCAACGAGACCATCGCCACCGCCACCGTGATCGGCGCCGGGATCGTGGTGGCGGCGGGGCTGTTCTCGCTGACGCTGGCGCGGGGCCGGCCGTGATCCAGCAGGACACCCGCCGCGGCATCGCGCTGATGGTGGCGACCACGCTGGTCTTCGCCGGGCAGGACGCGCTGTCGCGGCATCTGGCCGGCACCACCAACGTGATGATGGTGGTGACGATCCGCTACTGGTTCTTCGCCGCCTTCGTGGTGGCGCTGGCCATGCGCTCGCCCGGGGGCCTGCGCGCCGCCGCCGCCACCCGCCGGCCCTGGACGCAGGTCGGCCGCGGCGTGCTGCTGGCGGTGGAGATCTGCGTCAACGTGCTGGGCTTCGTGGTGCTGGGGCTGGTGGAGGCGCACGCGGTCTTCGCCTGCTATCCGCTGATCGTCGCCGCCCTCTCGGGCCCCCTGCTGGGCGAGCGGGTGGGCTGGCGGCGCTGGCTGGCGATCGGGGTGGGGTTTCTGGGCATCCTGGTGATCCTGCAGCCGGGCGTGGGGGTGGTGAACCCCGCCGCGGCGATCCCGCTGGTGGCGGCCTTCATGTTCGCGCTCTACGGCCTTCTGACCCGCCACGTGGCGCGGGACGACAGCGCGCAGGTCTCGTTCTTCTGGACCGGGGTGGCCGGGGCGGCGGCGATGACGCTGGCGGGCGTGTGGTTCTTCGAACCCATGGCCCCGCGCGACTGGGGGCTGATGGCCTGCCTCTGCCTGACCGGGGTGCTGGGGCACTGGCTGATGATCCGCGCCTATGAACTGGCCGAGGCCTCGGTCCTGCAACCCTTCGCCTATCTGCAACTGGTCTTCGCCGCGGCGCTGGGGATCACGGTGTTCGGCGAGGTGCTGCGCTGGAACGTGGCCGCCGGGGCGGCCATCGTGGTGGCGGCGGGGCTCTTCACCCTGTGGCGGCAATGGCTGCGGGGGCGGGCAGGCTAACCCCCCGCCACCCGCAGCGCGATCTTGCCGATATGGCCGGAGCTTTCCATGCGGGCATGGGCCGCCGGGGCCTCGGTCAGGGGAAAGTCGCTGTCCATCACCGGCCGCAGCCGTCCCCCGGCGATCATCGGCCAGACGTGACGCTCCACCTCCGCCGCGATGCGGGCCTTGGAAAGGTCCGATTGCGGCCGCAGGGTGGAGCCGGTGAAGGTCAGCCGCCGCACCATCAGTTCGGCGAAATTGGCCTCGACCTTGGCGCCTTGCAGGAAGGCGATCTGCACCAGCCGCCCGTCGTCGGCCAGCGCCCGCAGGTTGCGCGGCAGGTAGGGGCCGCCCACCATGTCCAGGATCACGTCCGCGCCGCCCTCGGCCTTCATCAGGGCCGACCAGTCCTCGGTGCGGTAGTCGAAGGCGCGTTCCGCCCCCAGCCCGGTGCAGGCCGCGCATTTCCCGGCCGAGCCGGCGGTGGCGAAGACCCGGGCCCCCAGCGCCGCGGCGATCTGGATCGCGGTGGTGCCGATGCCCGAGGTGCCGCCGTGGACCAGGAACCTTTCCCCGGCCTTCAGGCCCCCGCGCATCGCCACGTTGGACCAGACGGTGAAGCAGGTCTCGGGCAGGCAGGCGGCCTCGCGCAGGGACAGCCCCTCGGGCACGGGCAAGGCATGGTCGGCGTGGGTCAGCACGTACTCGGCATAGCCCCCGCCCGGCAGCAGGGCGCAGACCGCATCGCCTTCCTTCCAGCGGCCGGCCCCCGGCCCCAGCGCCACCACATGGCCGGAACACTCCAGCCCCGGCAGCGGCGAGGCGCCGGGCGGGGGCGCATAGGACCCCTGCCGTTGCAGCACGTCGGGGCGGTTCACGCCCGCCCAGGCCACCCGGATCACGATCTGCCCGTGGCCCGGCACCGGCACCGGGCGGTCGCAGGGTTTCAGCACGTCGGGCCCGCCGGGCTCGGCGATCTCGATGGCGGTCATGACATGCGGAAGCGCGCGGGGAAGCTGCGTCATTTCGGTCCTTCGTGGTCAGGGGCGCAGGCGGCCCGGCAGGTGGTCGGTGGCCGGCGGCGGCGCAGGGGGCGCCTCGCGCGGGGTCAGGAAGGGGCGCAGGATGGGCACCTCGCGCAGCCGCGCCTTGGTCTTCTCGATCCGCATCACGTCCTCGATCCGGCGGTTCAGGAAGTCCCAGGTGGCGGCATGGCCGGGGCTGTCGTCGCCCAGCCAGTAGAGCACGGTGGAGGCATGAACCCCGGCCAGCGTGGCGCGGCGGGTGAAATGGTCGAAGCCCCCGCCCTGCTGCCCCAGCGCGGTCCAGACCGCATCCGCGGTGGCCCAGAGCGCCCGGGCGCCGTCGGCCGCGTGCTGCGGCAGGGCGAAGAGCGTGGCGCCGCGGCGGACGAGCTCGCGGTCGGGGACCAACTCCAGCCGCATCCGCAGCGCATGGGCCACCCGCTCGCGCAGCCGCAGGTGCGAGAGATCCTGCGCGGCCAGCCGCCGCACCATCTCGGCGTCGCCCTGCGCGTGGAAGGCCAGCGCCAGATCCACCCCGCCGCGGGGGTAGAGCGCGCGGGCGAGCGCCAGCGGCTGGCCGGTGTCGGCGGCGGCGGCGCGCAGGGTGGCGTCGGACCAGCCCTCGAAGGGCACATGCGCCAGCGCGGCGTTCAGGATCGCTGCGCGCGGATCGGGTTCGCTTGTGGGGTCGGGCATGGCTGCCTCCCTGCGCCGCGGATGGACAATCCGCCCGGGCTTTGCTATGGACGCCCCGCCTGCACGAGACAGTGCAACTCTAGCTTAGGAAGGTGGTGACCACCACATGCAGGTCAGCGTTCGTGACAACAACGTCGAACAGGCGCTCCGCGCCCTGAAGAAGAAGCTTCAGCGCGAAGGCGTGTTCCGCGAGATGAAGCTCAAGCAGCATTTCGAAAAGCCCAGCGTCAAGCGGGCCCGGGAACAGGCCGAGGCGATCCGCCGCGCGAGGAAACTCGCCCGGAAGAAGGCACAGCGGGAAGGCGCGCTCTAGGGCGTCGCACGACACTGGGGCGGCAACGCCCGGCGGGAACCCCCGAGGCAGCGGCCGCGGGGGTTTTTCGTTGCGGAGGGGTCCGCCCCGCCCGGACCCTCAGGGTTTGCCGAATGCATCCCGCAGCGCCTGCGCCAGCACATAGGGCAGCACCGCGAAGGCGATCGCCATCGTCGCCCGCGCCGTCTGGATCTGCGGGATGTCGCTGTTCCCGCCGAGGGCCATGAGAAGATAGAGCGCGGCGACCGCACATCCCGCAAGCGGGAGCCATTTCAGTACTGCTTCCATTGCCTTCCCCTTCCGCATTCCGGTTTCGCAGACGTGGCAATGCATTGTCCGCGCTTCCGCCGGGCAGATCAATCCGCAGCCTCCCGCCGCCCGCTTCCACCCGCCGGGTAAGGCCAGCGGCGTGAACCACGGGCAACCCTGCGGGGTACTCGAGCCAGAAAGAAGGACAGTCCGCGTTCGATTGCCCCCCTTCTGCTTTCTTTGGTGTTCCAAATATCCTCGGGGGGTCCGGGGGGCAGACGGCCCCCCGGGGGTTGCGCAACAGCGACGCCAGCAGGAAAGGCGCGCGGGGGGTCCAAGGGGGGCGGCAGCCCCCCTTGCCCGGCCCAACGCCCGCAGGCCGTCAGGCCGAGGGGGGCGGGAGGCCTCCGGCCCTACCAGCGCGGCGCGAACAGCCCGGCAGGCGAGGGGGTGAAGATCTCGGCCCCCGTGGCGGTCACGCCGATCGAATGCTCGAACTGCGCCGACAGCGACTTGTCGCGGGTCACCGCGGTCCAGTCGTCGGCCAGCACCTTGGTCTCGGGCCGGCCCAGGTTCACCATCGGCTCGATGGTGAAGAACATGCCCTCCTCCAGCACCGGCCCCGTCCCCGGGCGGCCGTAGTGCAGCACGTTGGGGGGCGCGTGGAACACCCGGCCCAGCCCGTGGCCGCAGAAGTCGCGCACCACCGACATGCGGTTGCCCTCGACGTAGGACTGGATCGCATGGCCGATGTCGCCGAAGGTCCTGCCCGGCCGCACCGCCTCGATCCCCTTCATCAGCGCGTCGTGGGTGACCTCGACCAGCCGCCGCGCCTTCACCGAAGGGGTGCCCGCCACGTACATCCGGCTCGAATCGCCGTACCAGCCGTCCACGATCACGGTCACGTCGATGTTCAGGATGTCGCCGTCCTTCAGCACCTTCGGCCCCGGGATCCCGTGGCAGACCACATGGTTCACGCTGATGCAGGAGGCGTGGCGATAGCCCTTGTAGCCGATGGTGGCCGATTTCGCGCCGCGGCGCGCGACCTCCTCGGTGACGAAACCGTCCAGCGCCTCGGTGGTCACCCCGGGCGCGACCATCGGCCCCAGCAGGTCGAGGATCTCGGCCACCATCCGCCCGGCCGCGCGCATTCCGGCGAAATCCGCGTCCTCGTGGATGCGGATGCCGTCCCGGGTGATGCGACCGCGCGTCTCGTCCATGCTGCCGTACATGTGCCGGCCCTGTCTCTGGCCCTTCCGGCCGAACATAAGCGTGCGGACGGGGATTGGCCAGAGCCTGCCCGGCGCCTATACCGCCCGAAAAGGGGTCAGGAGACGCGCGATGACCAATCCCACCGCGGCGATGCTGGTGATCGGGGACGAGATCCTGTCGGGCCGCACCCGCGACGCCAACATGCACCATCTGGCGGGCGAGCTGACCCGCCACGGCATCAGGCTGATGGAGGTGCGGGTGGTGGCCGACGACCACGGCGCCATCGTCGCGGCGCTGAACGCGCTGCGGGCGGCCTGGGACCATGTGTTCACCTCCGGCGGGATCGGCCCCACGCATGACGACATCACCGCGGATGCGGTGGCGGCGGCCTTCGGGGTGGCGATCGGCCAGCGCCCGGATGCCATGGCGCTCCTGCAGGCGCATTACGACCGCTCGGGGCTGGAGTTCAACGCGGCGCGGCAGCGGATGGCGCGGATCCCGGACGGCGCCGGGCTGATCGAGAACCCGGTCAGCGCCGCGCCGGGGTTTACCCTGGGCAATGTGCATGTGCTGGCCGGGGTGCCCAACATCTTCCAGGCCATGCTGGCCGGGGTGCTGCCCACGCTGACCGGGGGCGCGCCGCTGCTCAGCCAGTCGCTGACCGTGAACCGGGGCGAGGGCGAGATCGCCGGCGCCTTCGGGGCGCTGGCGGCGGAGTTCCCCGACCTCTCGATGGGCTCCTATCCCTTCATCCGCAACGGGGCCTACGGCACCAACCTGGTGATCCGCGGCACCGACCCCGGCCGGCTGGACGCGGCGATGACCCGGCTGGCCGCGCTGTTCCCGCCGTCATGACGCCTGCCGCCTTCTACGCCCTGCTGGAGGCCACCTGGCCCCCTGCCGCCGCCCGCCGCGAAGGGCCGTGGTGCATCCGCGACGGGCGGGGCGGCGGCAAGCGCGTCTCGGCGGCCACGGCCGAGGGGGAATGGACCCCGGCCGACATCCCGGCGGCCGAGGCGGCGATGGCGGCGCTGGGGCAGCGGCCGCTGTTCATGATCCGGGCGGGGGAGGCGGCGCTGGACGCCGCGCTGGCCGCCCGCGGCTATGGCGTCGTGGACCCCGTGGTGGCCTATGCCGCGCCCTGCGCGCTGCTGGCCGAACCCGCGCCCCCGCCGCTGGCCGCCTTCGCCCTGTGGCCGCCGCTGGAACTCATGCGGGATCTGTGGGCCGAGACGGGAATCGGCCCCGCCCGGCAGGCGGTCATGGCGCGCGCGCAGGGGCCGAAGGCCGCGGTGCTGGGGCGGGTGAGCGACCGCGCCGCGGGGATGGGGTTCGTCGCCATCGCGGGCGACCGGGCCATGCTGCACGCGCTGGAGGTGCTGCCGCGGGTCCGCCGCCGGGGCTGCGCCTCCGCGATCTTGCGGGTCGCGGCGGCCTGGGCACAGGATCATGGGGCCAGCGGGTTTTCGCTGGCGGTGACCGAGGCGAACGCAGGCGCCCGCGCCCTCTATGCTTCCCTCGGGATGCAAGTTGTGGGACAGTATCACTATCGGATGGCATGAGCCCGAAGGGGCCGGAGCAGTGAAAAGAACGGGTTGGCGTCGGGTGCGCGGTCTGGCGGCCGCGCTGGCGGCGGGTGCCATCGGCGCCCCGGCCGCGGCGCTGGTGCTGGAATTTCCCGCGGCCGCCACCACCACCGGAACCCTCGCCGAGCCGCTGGCCAGCGCGCCCATCCCGGCGGGCGCCTGGGACGGCGCGCAGGTGCCGCTGACCGCCGCCGAGGGGCGGGTGGAGCGCACCGCCTGGCGGATCGACGCGCCGGGCCTGCCCACCTTGGCGCTGATGCAGCCGCTGCGCGCGCAGTTGCAGGCGGCGGGGTTCGAGCTGGGCTTCGAATGCGAGACGCGGGCCTGCGGCGGCTTCGACTTCCGCTATGCGCTGGACCTGCTGCCCGAGCCCGAGATGCACGTGGACCTGGGCGACTTCCGCTATCTCACCGCCCGGCGGGGGGAGGAGGTGGTGGGGCTGATGGTCAGCCGCTCGGCCAGCGCCGGCTTCGTGCAGCTGACCCGGGTGACGCCGGCCGAGATCGTGGCGCCGGCGCCGATGCTGGCCGCCGCCGTGGGCGCGCCGCTGCGGGTGGCCGGCGGCGGGGGAGAACTCGCGCTGCCCGACCAGCCGGGGACCACGGTCTCGCTCTCGGCCGCCAATGCGATGCCCAGCGAACTGGCGCTCAGGCTGGCGGAGACGGGCGGCGCGGTGCTGGACGATCTGGTCTTCGCCAGCGGGGCCAGCCGGCTGGAGCCGGGCGACTATCCCTCGCTGGCCGCCCTGGCCGACTGGCTGCGCGCCGACCCCGCCCGGCAGGTCACGCTGGTGGGCCATACCGATGCCGCGGGGGGGCTGGAGGGCAACATCGTGCTCTCGCGCCGCCGGGCCGAGGCGGTGCGCGCCGCGCTGGTGGGCGAGTTCGGCGTCGCGCCCGGGCAGGTGCGGGCCGAGGGGGTGGGGTTCCTGTCGCCCCGCGCCAGCAACGAGACCGAGGACGGCCGCCGTCTGAACCGCCGGGTCGAGGCGGTGGTGGTGGCGGGGGGCTGAGCCCCCCTTCGCGGCGGTTACCGCTCCTCCACCAGCACCTCGCGCTTGCCCACGTGGTTGGCGCGGGTGACCACGCCCTGATCCTCCATCTGCTCGACCAGCCGCGCGGCCTTCTGATAGCCGATGCCCAGCTTGCGCTGGATGTAGGAGGTCGAGCATTTGCGGTCGCGCGCCACGATGGCCACCGCCTGGTCGTAGAGCGCATCCTCGGAATTGTCGCCGCCGCCCAGGCCCAGCACCGCGTCGATATCGGCCTCGCGCTCCTCGTCGGGGCCTTCCAGCACGCCGGACATATAGGCGGGCGGGCCGAAGCTCTTGAGGTGGTTGACGATCTCCTCCACCTCCTCGTCGCTGACGAACGGCCCGTGGATGCGGGAAATCCGCCCGCCGCCGGCCATGTACAGCATGTCGCCCATGCCCAGCAGCTGCTCGGCCCCCATCTCGCCCAGGATGGTCCGCGAGTCGATCTTGGAGGTCACCTGGAAGGAGATCCGGGTGGGGAAGTTCGCCTTGATCGTGCCGGTGATCACGTCGACCGAGGGGCGCTGGGTGGCCATGATCAGGTGGATTCCGCTCGCCCGCGCCATCTGCGCCAGCCGCTGGATGCAGGCCTCGATCTCCTTGCCCGCGACCATCATCAGGTCGGCCATCTCGTCCACGATCACCACGATATAGGGCAGCGCGACGGGGGCGAATTCCTCGGTCTCGAACACCGGATCGCCGGTGTCGTCGTCGAAGCCGGTCTGGATGGTGCGGCGGAACATCTCGCCCTTGGCCAGCGCCTCGCGCACCCGGCCGTTGTAGCCCTCGATGTTGCGCACACCCATGCGGCTCATCTTGCGATAGCGTTCCTCCATCTCGGCCACAACCCATTTCAGCGCCACCACGGCCTTCTTGGGGTCGGTCACCACCGGCGACAGCAGGTGCGGGATGCCGTCGTAGACGGAAAGCTCCAGCATCTTGGGGTCGATCATGATCAGCCGGCATTCCTCGGGCGTCAGCTTGTAAAGCAGGCTGAGGATCATGGTGTTGATCGCCACCGACTTGCCCGAGCCGGTGGTGCCGGCGATCAAGAGGTGGGGCATCTTGGCCAGGTTGGCCACCACCGGGTCGCCGCCGATGTCCTTGCCCAGGGCCAGCGGCAGCCGCATCTGGCTGTCGCCGAAGTCGCGGGCGGCGAGGATCTCGCGCAGCACCACCTTCTCGCGGTGGGCGTTGGGCAGTTCGATCCCGATCACCGAGCGGCCGGGCACGGTAGAGACGCGGGCGGACAGCGCCGACATGCTGCGAGCGATGTCGTCGGCCAGCCCGATCACGCGGCTGGCCTTCAGCCCCGGGGCGGGTTCCAGTTCGTACATGGTGACCACCGGGCCGGGGCGGACCGAGGTGATCTCGCCCTTCACCCCATAGTCGTCCCGCACGTTCTCCAGCATCCGGGCGTTTTCCTCCAGCGCCTCTTCGGAGAGCGTGTGGCGCTGGATCGAGGAAGGCGAGGTCAGCAAGGCCAGGGGGGGCAGTTCGTAGGCCGGGCCGGGCGCGGGTTCGTCGAAGCGCAGGCGGGGCTGGGCCTCGGCCATGGCCTGGCGCGAGGGCGCGGGCGGGCGGATCGCGGCGGTCTGCACCAGCCTTTTCGGCTCCGCGGCGGCCGCCGGGGCAGTGCGGGCGAAGGCCGGCGTGTCGTCCGCGAACACCGCCGGGTCCCAGTCGTCCTCGGGCTCGTCCTCCTCCTCCACCAGCGGCTCGGGCAGAACGAAGCTGCGCGCGGCAGGCTCCGGCTGAGGCGCAGGGGCGGGCGTGGGCGCGACCAGCGGCGCCGGGCCGCGGCGGCAGAGCGGCGGCTCGCGCCGGGCGATGGCGGCGGCCACGGCCGGCGCGGTGACCGAGGCGGTGGCGGCGCGGGCCTTGGCGCGGATCGCCTCGGCGATGCGGGCCCGCACCCGGTCGTCCCCCTCCAGCGGCTCCGGCGCGGGGGCGGGATCGGCCGGGGCCTCGTAGCGGCGCAGCAGGGTGGCCAGCAGCCCCTGCTTCTCGCGGGGTGCGGGGGGTTCGGCGGGGGCGCTCGCCGCCATCGGCGG
>JBBCJM010000093.1:0-6927 GCA_037190175.1 Paracoccaceae bacterium
AGACACCAAAGAAAGCAGGAGAGGGACAATTTGCATCAAACTGTCCCTCATCTTGGAGAAATACTCCACGGGGGGTGCGGGGGGTGTGAAACCCCCCGGCGCTCTCCACCCGCCCGACGCCCGCAATCCCTACCGCCGGCTGCGCCACATCCCCCGGGATGCCGATGGCGCAAGGGTGGGTTGCAGGCGGCGGCGGAAGCGGGTAGAGAATGATATGTAATATCGTTACATATACGAGGACGCCATGCCGACCAACCTGCAGGGCCGGGACGCACGCCTGCCTGTCACCGTCCTTTCCGGCTTTCTCGGGGCGGGGAAGACGACGCTGCTCAACCATGTCCTGAACAACCGCGAGGGGCGGCGGGTCGCGGTCATCGTCAACGACATGTCCGAGGTGAACATCGACGCCGACCTGATCCGCGAGGGCACCGAACTCAGCCGGGCCGAGGAGAGGCTGGTCGAGATGACCAACGGCTGCATCTGCTGCACCCTGCGCGACGACCTGCTGCAGGGCGTGCGCCGGCTGGCCGCGGAGGGGCGCTTCGACTATCTGCTGATCGAGGCCACCGGCATCTCCGAGCCGCTGCCCGTGGCCGCCACCTTCGACTTCCGCGACGGCAACGGCGAGAGCCTGTCGGACGTGGCGCGGCTCGACACGATGGTCACCGTGGTCGACGCGGTCAACCTGACCGGGGATTTCTGCGGCCGCGACTGCCTTGCCGACCGCGGCGAGAGCCCTGGCGAGGGCGACGGGCGCACCCTGGTCGACCTGCTGACCGACCAGATCGAATTCGCCGATGTGGTGGTGCTGAACAAGGCCGGCGACGCGGGGCCCGAGCGGCTGGAACAGGCGCGCCGGATCGTGAGGGCGCTGAACCCCGATGCCCGGCTGGTCGAGACCGATTTCGGCCGGGTCGCGCCCGGGGCGATCCTCGACACCGGCCTGTTCGACTTCGACAGGGCGCAGGAGCATCCGCTGTGGGCGAAGGAGCTCTACGGCTTTGCCGACCACCTGCCCGAGACCGAGGAATACGGCATCTCTTCCTTTGTCTACCGTGCGCGCCAGCCCTTCCACCCCACCAAGATCGAGGCGGCGCTGGCGGGGCCGCTGCCCGGGGTGATCCGCGCCAAGGGGCATTTCTGGATCGCCACCCGCCCCGACTGGGCGGCGGAGTTCAGCCTGGCCGGGACCAGCGCGGGCCTGGAAGATCTGGGCGACCCAGCGTTCGGGGGACATGTGGTTGGCCATGGGCTGCATGGCGGATACCTCCACCCTCAATCCTGCCGCCACAGGGTTAACGCGGGGTTACTCCGCCTCGTCCCGCTTATGCGCATCCAGGTCGCGCGCCGCCTTCTCGGCCTGCGCGCGCTCTAGATCCCGCTCGGCCTTGGACCGGCCGAACTTCGCGGCGTTGCCGTCCGCCTGCTTGCGGGCCTGGCGCAGGTTGACGACCTCGGCCATCAGCCCTTCGGCCCGATCATCTCCTCCGGCCGCACGATGCGGTCGAAGGTCTCGGCGTCCACGAAGCCCAGCGCGATGGCCTCTTCCCGCAGCGTGGTGCCGTTGCGATGCGCGGTCTTGGCCACCTTGGTGGCGGCGTCATAGCCGATGGTGGGGGCCAGGGCCGTCACCAGCATCAGGCTTTCCTTCATCAGCTTCTCGATCCGCGCCACGTTGGCCTGGGTGCCCGCCACCATGTTGTCGGTGAAGCTCGACGCCGCATCGCCCAGCAACTGCATGGATTGCAGCACGTTATAGGCCATCATCGGGTTGTAGACGTTCAGCTCGAAATGCCCCTGCGAGCCGGCGAAGCCCACCGCGGCGTCGTTGCCCATCACATGGGCGCAGACCATGGTCAGCGCCTCGGCCTGGGTCGGGTTCACCTTGCCCGGCATGATCGAGGACCCGGGCTCGTTCTCCGGCAGGATCAGCTCGCCCAGCCCCGACCGCGGGCCGGAGCCCAGGAGCCGCAGGTCGTTGGCGATCTTGAAGAGGCTGGCCGCCACCGTCTTCAGCGCGCCCGAGAACATCACCATGGCATCATGCGCCGCCAGCGCCTCGAACTTGTTGGGCGCGGTGACGAAAGGCAGCCCCGTGATCTGCGCGATCTCGGCCGCCACGCGGGTATCCCAGCCGACGCGGGTGTTCAGCCCCGTGCCCACCGCGGTGCCGCCCTGCGCCAGTTCATAGATGTCGGGCAGCGCCGCCTTCACCCGGGCGATGCCCTTGTCCACCTGCGTGGCATAGCCGGAAAACTCCTGCCCCAGGGTCAGGGGCGTGGCGTCCTGGGTATGGGTGCGGCCGATCTTGATGATGTCCTTGAACTCGGCCGACTTCGCCCAGAGCGCCTTCGACAGCTTCTCCAGCCCCGGGATCAGCACGTCGCGCGCCAGCATCCCGATCGCCACATGCATCGCGGTGGGGAAGGTGTCGTTCGACGACTGGCCCATGTTCACGTGGTCGTTGGGGTGGACCGGCTTCTTCGAGCCCTTCTCGCCCCCCAGCATCTCGATGGCGCGGTTCGAGATCACCTCGTTGGCGTTCATGTTCGACTGGGTGCCCGAGCCGGTCTGCCACACCACCAGCGGGAAGTTGTCGTCGAACCGACCCTCGATCACCTCGGTCGCCGCCGCGGCGATGGCCTCGCCCAGCCGGGGCTCGATATCCCCCTGCGCGATGTTGACCAGCGCGCAGGCCTTTTTGATCACCCCCAGCGCGCGGATGATCGGCACCGGCTGGCGCTCCCACCCGATGGGGAAGTTGATGATCGACCGCTGCGTCTGCGCGCCCCAGTACTTGTCGGCGGGAACCTCCAAGGGGCCGAAGCTGTCGGTCTCGGTCCTGGTCGCGGTCATCGGGCGCCTCCTTGCAACGGGTCGCCGCAGCCACTAGCCCCGCGCCGGGGCGAAATCAATCGGTATGCAATGGGATACCGCTAACATGCGGTGCCCCGGGCAATTGTCCCGCTTTGATTCGAATGCCCCTTCTTCTGTCCCAAAATATCCTCGGGGGGTCGCCATCGCGGCGCCATCGGTTCGAGCCCGATGGCGACGGGGCAGACAGCCCCCAGGCGCCGGCCACCGTCACAACGCCGGCAGTTACTTGCGGAACTTGTCCAGCCGCACGACCTCGGCCTCGGGGCGCGGCGGGGCGGGGGTGTCGTCGCCGCCGTCGCCATCGTCGTCGCCCTCCTCGCCCTCGTCCTCCTCATGGGTCTCGAACCGCAGGCCGAACTCCACCGAGGGGTCGACGAAGGTGCGAACCGCGTCGAAGGGGATCGACAGCGGCTCGGGCTGGTTGCCGAAGTTCAGGGTGACCGCGAAGCCCTCGTCGTCCACCCGCAGATCCTCGTACCAGTGCTGCAAGACCACGGTCATCTCGGCGGGATAGCGGTCGCGCAGCCAGTCGGCCATCTGCACCCGGGGATGGGTGGTGTCGAAGGTGATGAAGAAGTGGTGCGCCCCCGGCAGCCCGTCGCGGGCCACCTCGGTCAGAACGGTCTGGATCAGCCCGCGCATCGCGCGGTGCATCAGGTTGCCATAGTCGATGTGGCGCGCCATGCGATCCTCTTCCCAACCGCGGCCAGCATAGGGGATTCGCCCCGGATGGAAAGGGGCCTCACCCCCACAGCGCCGCGAGCGCCAGCGAGGCCAGGGCGGTCAGGCCCAGGGCCGGGATGATGTCCATCCGCCGCAGGAGGATCAGCCAGCCGGCCCCCAGCGCGAGGGCCAGCGCGCGCAGGTCCAGCGTGGCGGGCACGGGCAGGGCCAGCCGCAGGGGGCCGATCTCGTGCACTCTCACCACCGCGAAGAGCACATGCAGCGCGAACCACAGCGAGAGGTGGGCGATCACCCCCACCACCGCGGCGGTGATCCCCTCCAGCGCCGCCGACAGCCGGGGCTGGCCGGCCAGCCGCTCCACGAAGGGGGCGCCGGCGAAGATCCACAGGAAGGAGGGGGCGAAGGTCATCCACAGCGCCACCAGCGCCCCCGTCAGGCCCAGCCCGACGCCCCCCTGCCGCCAGCCGGCCAGGTAGCCCACGAATTCGTTGACCAGGATCAGCGGGCCGGGCGTGGTCTCGCCCACGCCCAGGCCGGCGACCATCGCCTCGGTGCTCAGCCAGCCGCGGACCTGCACCACCTCCTGCGTCATCCAGGCCAGCACCGCATAGGCGCCGCCGAAGGTGATGACGGCGAGCTTGGAGAAGAACAGGCCCATCTGCCACAGAAGCCCGCCCTCCAAGAGCCACAGCAGCGCCAGCGGCCCCAGCCAGACCGCGCCCCAGATCACCGCCTGCCGCATGGCGAAGCGGACGGCGCCCGGGGCGACCGGCACCGGCGGCGGCACGGGGCGGCCGCGGGCCATCCACCAGCCGGTCAGCGCCGCGCCCGCCACCACCGCCGGGAAGGGCAGGTTGAAGACCGCCAGCGCCACGAAGGCCGCCCCTGCCAGCACCCGGTGCCAGCGCCCCGCCAGCGCGCGCGCCGCCAGCCGCAGCACGGCATGGATCACCACCGCCAGCACCGCGGCCTGCACCCCCAGGAACAGCGCCGCCACCGCCGGGACCTGGCCGAAGGCGGCATAGACCATGGCCAGCGCCAGCACCACGACCGCGCCCGGCAGCACGAAGAGCCCGCCGGCCACCAGCCCGCCCGCGATCCCCGCCCGCCGCCAGCCGATATAGGTGGCCAGCTGCATCGCCTCCGGCCCCGGCAGCAACATGCAGAACGACAGCGCGCGCAGGTATTCGGCCTCGGCCAGCCAGCCGCGCCGCTCGATCAGCTCGCTATGCATCAGCGCGATCTGCGCCGCCGGCCCGCCGAAGGAGGCGATCCCGATCCGCAGGAAGGCGCGGGTAACCTCGGCCAGTCCGGTCATGGCCGCCCCTGTTCCAGCCGGTCGTGACGGGCGGATGACATCAGCTGATCGGCCTGGCCAGTTCGCGCAGCAGCTTCTGCCGCAGCGTCTCGGGATAGGCGTCGATGGAGCGGGCGGTCATCACGAAGCCCTGCGGGCTGATCACCCAGCGGGCATAGAAGGCGGTGACCGGGGCCGAACCGCCCGGATCCTCGATGGCCAGCGCATTGATCTCGATCCCCTGCGCCACCGCCTCGGCCCGGGCGCGGGGGGCGGTGAAGCCCGCGTTCTCCGGTCCGTCGCCCGAGATGTCGATCACCCTGCGCCGGCAGTCGGACACCGCGGCGAACTGCGCGGCGGAAAAGGCGATGGCCTCGCCCACCGCGGTGTCCGAGGCGGTGAAGGCGCGGGGCAGGGCGGCCGCGCGCTCGGCGAAGCGGGCCACGGCGCCCGGGGTCAGCATCCGCTGCCAGGGCATCGCCACCACCTGCCGGCCGCTGCCCGACCAGTGCACCACGCTCAAGGCCACCTGCCCCTGCACCAGCGCCTCGACCACGTTGGGGTCGCCCAGCGCGAAGGCCAGCCCCTGCATCTGGATCGCATATTCCCCCGCGTCGATGGAGCCCGAGATGTCCACCGCCAGCACCAGCGCGGTCTCGCAGGCAGGGGCGGGGGTGGTGAGGCAGAGGCTCAGGGCAAGGGTCCGCAGCATGGCACATGCTGGCGGCACGCCGGGCCCTGCGGCAAGAGAAAACGGCGGCCGGGCGGGCGAGGCAATTTTCTTGGAAGAAAATTGCAAGTTCCTTCCAAGGAATTTGGTCGCGCCTGAAGGGGAAGGTGCAGGTTTCTGTTGCCAGGTACCTGCGGACCCCGCCTTAAGCTGCTAGGCCCAAGGGCTTAGGTTTGGTATTGCGAGCCGCTTACGCGGCCAGCGCCACCGGAGCACGGTTGTCGTTGGCAACTATGCATCTTGCACCGATAACGGTGGTAGCTCACCGAGCGAAAGCTGGCCTCTTTGGTCGTTCGTCGATCCTATTTCGGCCCCGTTCCCCCGCAACGCCGGGTGTCTGGTGGAGCCGCCGGGTACCGCCCCCGGGTCCGAGCCGATTATTACAGGTGCGTTTATCGCCATAGTCCCGGTTGCCCGGCACGGGGCCAATATAGGGGCCCGGGGGGCCGGCCCGCAAGGGCCTTCCCCGCAAGAGCACTGTTGATCCGCGCCGGGCGGCGTGAGTAACTGCGCCGTGAGTCCCCCGCGAGCCGGGGCCGTTTCAGCATGGAGGATTTTCGGATGAAGGCGATTTCCTGGACCCTGGGCGGGATGGGCGCGGCGGCGGTGCTGGGGTTCCTGGCCCCCGCGGCCTCGGCGCAGGACCTGCCCGCCTGCGGGCGCTATCCGGTGGCCGAGGCCACCCATTCCTGCACCTGCCCGGCCAATCCCGCGAAAAGCTCGGTCTGGGGCAGCGGGCCCTATACCGCCGACAGCGACCTCTGCACCGCCGCGATCCATGCCGGGGCGCTGACCCAGGCCGGCGGGCCGATCATGGTGATCCGGCTGGACGGGATGGCCGAATACCCGGGCAGCGAGCGGAACGGCGTCAGTTCCTCGCGCTGGGGGCGCTATGACCATTCGATCATCTTCGCCCCGGTGACCGCGGGCGGGCCGGCCCTCACGCCGATCCCGACCCCCGCGCCGACGCCGGTCGCGCCGCCCAACCCCTTCCCGACCTTCCCCAATCCCTTCCCCACGGCGCCCGCGCCCACGCCGCCGACACCGCCCTCGCCCTTCCCCGCCGGGCCGGCGCCCACCCCCACGCCCGCGCCCACCCCTTCGCCCTTCCCGCCGGCGCCCGGGGGCACGGCGCAGGTCTGCACCCTGCTGTCCCCCGAGATCGAGACCCGCTGCACCTGCGAGGCGGGCGGCGACAACGGCGCGGTCTGGGGCAGCGGGCCCTATACCGCCGACAGCGACCTCTGCACCGCCGCCCGCCACGCCGGGGCCATCGGCCTGTCCGGGGGCGAGATCAGCGTGATCCGGGTGCCGGGGCTGACCAGCTACAAGGCCACCG
>JBBCJM010000094.1:0-8111 GCA_037190175.1 Paracoccaceae bacterium
CCGTCCCTCCCCACGAGGGGGAGGGAGGCGCGAGACTTCATCCGGTGGTGCCAGTGCAGCGGTTCCACCCGAGCCGACGGCGCTCCGAAGGCGGCGAGGGGCGGGAGCGTCTCCCGCCCGCAAACAGAAAAGGGGCGGACCCGCCGGCCCGTCCCCCCCGATTCCCGCCCGTCAGGCGCTGGCGGCCTGTTTCTTCTTGCCGGTGGTCTCGGCGTGGACGACCAGCGGCTTGGCGCTGCCGTTCACCACTTCCTCGTTCACCACTACCTCCTGCACGCCCTCCATGCCCGGCAGTTCGAACATGGTGTCCAAGAGGATGTCCTCCATGATCGAGCGCAGGCCCCGCGCGCCGGTCTTGCGCTTGATCGCGCGGCGGGCGATGGCCGAGAGCGCGTCGGCGGTGAAGGTCAGGTGTACGCCCTCGATGTCGAACAGCCGCTGGTACTGCTTGACCAGCGCGTTCTTCGGCTCGGTCAGGATCTGCACCAGCGCGGCCTCGTCGAGGTCGGTCAGGGTGGCGATCACCGGCAGGCGGCCGACGAACTCGGGGATCAGGCCGAACTTCAGCAGGTCCTCGGGCTCCAGCTCGCCGAAGAGCTCCCCGGCGCCGCGCGCATCCGGGTCCTTCACCGCCGCGCCGAAGCCCATGCCGGACCCCTTGTTGCGCTGGGCGATGATCTTCTCCAGCCCCGCGAAAGCGCCGCCGCAGATGAACAGGATGTTGGTGGTATCCACTTGCAGGAATTCCTGCTGCGGATGCTTGCGCCCGCCCTGCGGCGGCACACTGGCCACCGTGCCCTCCATGATCTTCAGCAGCGCCTGCTGCACCCCCTCGCCCGAGACGTCGCGGGTGATCGAGGGGTTGTCGGACTTGCGGGTGATCTTGTCGACCTCGTCGATATAGACGATGCCGCGCTGCGCCCGCTCCACGTTGTACTCGCTGGCCTGCAGCAACTTGAGGATGATGTTCTCCACATCCTCGCCCACGTAGCCCGCCTCGGTCAGCGTCGTCGCATCCGCCATGGTGAAGGGCACGTCGAGGATCCGCGCCAGCGTCTGCGCCAGCAGCGTCTTGCCCGTGCCGGTCGGCCCGATCAGCAGGATGTTCGACTTCGCCAGTTCCACATCGGTCTTCGAGGAATGGTTCAGCCGCTTGTAGTGGTTGTGCACCGCCACCGAGAGCACGCGCTTGGCGTGGAACTGGCCGATCACGTAGTCGTCCAGCACCTTGCAGATCTCGCGGGGCGTCGGCACCCCGTCCGAGGACTTGAGCCCGGTGGTCTTGGTCTCCTCCCGGATGATGTCCATGCACAGTTCGACGCATTCGTCGCAGATGAACACGGTCGGCCCCGCGATCAGCTTCCTGACCTCGTGCTGGCTCTTGCCGCAGAACGAGCAGTAAAGCGTGTTCTTGCTGTCGCCGGAATTCGTCGCCATGCCTGACCTCAGCCTCGTCAGCGGAAGCCTAGGCCAAAGGCCGGGGCTCCACAATGCGGAAATCCGGGGGGCGGCGGAGGCCCCCCGGTCAACAAGCCGTCACTTCCCCGTGTCGTCCATCTTGCCGCGGGGCGAGAGGATGTCGTCGATCAGGCCCCATTTCTTGGCGTCCTCGGCCGACATGAAGTTGTCGCGCTCCAGCGCGGCCTCCACCGTGTCGTAGTCCTGCCCGGTGTGGTTGACGTAGATCTCGTTCAGCCGGCGCTTGAGCTTCAGCGTCTCCTGCGCGTGGATCCAGATGTCGGTCGCCTGGCCCTGGTAGCCGCCCGAGGGCTGGTGCACCATGATCCGGCTGTTGGGCAGGCTGTAGCGCATGCCCTTCTCGCCCGCGGTCAGCAGCAGCGAGCCCATCGAGGCCGCCTGCCCGATCACCAGGGTCGAGACCTTGGGCTTGATGTACTGCATCGTGTCGTAGATCGACAGGCCCGATGTCACCACGCCGCCGGGCGAGTTGATGTACATCGAGATTTCCTTGGAGGGATTCTCGGCCTCCAGGAACAGGAGCTGCGCGCAGATCAGGCTCGACATCCCGTCGTGCACCGGGCCGGCGAGGAAGATGATCCGTTCCTTCAGCAGCCGCGAATAGATGTCATAGGCCCGCTCGCCCCGGCTGGTCTGTTCGACCACCATCGGCACGAGGGTATTCATGTAGGTGTCGATAGGGTCGCGCATCAGCCTGCCTCGCCGCTTCTGTCGGGGAATACGTCCATGATCCTTGCCGGAATCTTAGTGACCCGCCCCGGCGACCACAAGGGCAGGTCCGGCGGGCGGGGTCATCGGTACGGGTGGCTGCCGGCTGGCTCATCAAAAAGGTCAGGCGTATCGGGCGGCGGCAGCGGCAGAAAGGCCGTCAGTTCCTCGTACAGCGAGATCTCGTTCAGCACGGTGTCCCTGCGCTGCCATCCAACAGCGACGACGGCCAGCAGGTGGATCAGGCGAGGATTGTCATGAAACCAGTGGACGGTCTCTTGCAGCGCCCACTTCTGAAAGTCGTCGATCATCCGGTCGAGGTGGGTCGTTCCGGGGATGGCGGGCAAGAGGTGGTTGTTCTGCAATCGCCAGTATGCGGCGATGTGACCGTGGGCTACATAGAGTGTCCGCAGGTCGAACAACTCCTCGCTGCGCAGTTCCCGCGCCAGCGGTAGATTCTCGGCGCCCAGCGCAATGGCGGAGCGATGGATGAGGTAGGCCACCCTGCCGACCACGCGCGACATGGTGTCCGCCGCCGCATCCGCCATCGCGTCGCGCAGTTCCTGCCAGTCGTCACCCGCAAAGACCGGCCGCGTGGCGTTGCGCCGCTCGGTCACGGTGCGTCCGAAGATGTCGGAGTGCCCCCGACATGCCGGCGCAGCACGTCCAAATTGTCACTATAGCACGGACTGTTCGTCATCGCCGCCCCCGTCTGCCCGACATTGCCCCTGCCGCGGTTGCGAAAAGGTTAACCACGGCGGGCCGGACCTGCCAACCGTCCCCGTGGCGATTGGCAGCACCGCCCCGGCGGTGCTATCCTGCCCGCCATTCCCTTTCCCCGGAGCCCGCCCATGACCCTGCGCCGCCTGATCCTCGCCGCCGCCCTGGCGCTGACGGCCGGGGCTGCCGCCCATGCCTGCACCCGGCCCGCGAACCTTTCGGCGGTGACGGCCGAGGCGGCGGCGCTGATCAATGCCCAGCGCGGGCAGGCGGGGCTGCCGGCGCTGCGGGTTTCCGGCAACCTGACCAAGGCGGCGCAGGACCATTCCTGCGACCAGGCGGGCACGCGGAAGATGGGGCATACCGGCTCGGACGGCTCGAGCCTGTCGACGCGGCTCAGGCGCGTCGGCTACCGCTTCCGCGCCGCCAACGAAAACGTCTACAGCGGCGCCGGCGGGCCGGCGGATGCGGTGAGATGGTGGATGAACTCGGCCGGCCACAAGCGCAACATCCTGTCGGGCAGCACGCGAGACATGGGCATCGGCGTGGCGCGCGGCGCGGACAACCGGCTCTACTGGACCTTCGTCTCGGGCGGCTGAGGGGCCAAGAAGGGGCGGTTGGGTCAGATTGTCCCCGCTTTGCTTTCTTTGGTGTCCTAAATATCCTCGGGGGGTCCGGGGGGTGGAAAACCCCCCGGCGCGCGCCACCCGCGCCACGCCTACCGGGCCAGCACCAGCTCGGCCCGCAGCCCGCCCAGCGCCTCGCTGTCGGAAAGCCGCAGGTCGCCGCCGTGGCTGCGCGCCACGTCCGCGGCGATGGCCAGCCCCAGCCCCACGCCGCCGCCGCGGTTGGGATCGCGCGCCTCGTCCAGCCGCACGAAGGGTTGCAGCGCCGCCTCGCGCCGGTCGGGGGGGATCCCCGGCCCGTCGTCCTCGACCACGATGCGCAGGTTGCGGTCGGTGCCGGCGATGCGCACCTCGGCGCGCGTGCCATGGCGCAGCGCGTTGCCGATCAGGTTCTCCACCGCCCGGCCCACCGCCTGCGGGCGCATGACCGTGGACCCGGCGCCCTCGACCCCCGCCAGCCGCACCTGCCCGCCCGAGCGCGTGTAGCCCTCGACCACCCCCCTGACCAGCGCCGCGGGGTCGGTGGGCTGCGGCTCCTCCATCGCGTCGCCGCGGGCGAAGGCCAGGAACTCGTCCACCAGCCGCTGCATCTGCGCCACGTCGGCCTGCAAGGCTTGCGTCTCCTCGTCCTCCGGCAGCATGGCGAGGCCCAGCCGCAGCCGGGTCAGGGGCGTGCGCAGGTCGTGGCTGATGCCCGACAGCATCATGGTGCGGCTTTCGATCTGCCGCTCGATCCGCGCCCGCATGTCCAGGAAGGCCCGCCCCGCCGCCCGCACCTCCACCGCGCCGCGCGGGCGATAGGGCAGGTGCTGGCCCTTGCCGAAGGCCTCGGCCGCCGCCGCCAGCCGGGTGATCGGCCGCAGTTGCGCGCGCAGGAAGTAATAGGCGATCAGCGTCATCAGGAGCGAGGTGCCGATCATCAGCACCAGAAGCTGGTGCGGGTTCGAGGCCGAGACCCGCCGCCGCGGCACGTCCACCCGCAGCTCGCCCCCCGCGGTCTCCATCAGCACCAGCACCCGGCGCGGATCCTCCACCAGCGCCACCGCGCGCAGCCCCGGCAGCCCTTCCTGCAGGCTTTCGATCACCACCCGGCCGGAAAGGTCGAACCACTCCCGCGACGGCGCGGCGGGCAGCGGCTCGGCCGGCAGGCTGGCCTCCAGCCCCAGCCGCGCGGCGGTGCCGGCCACCGGCTCGCCCGCCTCGGCGAGGTCGCGCAGGTAGAGGATCTCCTGCACCACCCCCTCGGTCAGCTGCCGGGTGACGCCCTCGTAATGCCGCTGGATGAAGGCCAGCGAGACCACCAGCTGGATCGCCAGCACCGGCACGATCAGGATCAGCGCGGCCCGGCCATAGAGCCCCAGCGGCAGGAGGGATTTCAACCGGAACGCCATGCGGCTAGCCTAGGGCCGCGGCAGGCGGGGCGGAAGGGGGCAGGGCCATGGCGGACGAGGTGGAGCCGGGGCTTCGGCGGGTTCTCGCGCCCAATCCGGGGCCGATGACCGGGCCGGGCACCAATACCTGGATCGTGGGCCGCGGCGAGGTGGCGGTGATCGACCCCGGGCCGGCGATCCCGGCGCATCTGGAGGCGATCCTGGCGGCGCTGGCGGGCGAGCGGGTGGCGGCGATCCTGGTCACCCATGCCCATGCCGACCATGTATCGCTGGCCAGGGGGTTGTCGCAGCGCACCGGCGCGCCGGTCTGGGGCTTCGGCCCGCCCGGCGCCGGGCGCAGCGCCACGATGCAGGCGCTGGCCGCCGCCGGGCTCTCGGGCGGGGGCGAGCCCGCGGGCGACGTGACCCCCGACCGGCTGCTGGCGGACGGCGAGGCGGTGGAGGGCGAGGGCTGGCGGCTCGTCGCGCTGCACACGCCCGGCCACCACGCCGGGCACCTGAGCCTCGCCTGGGGCGAGCGGCTCTTCAGCGGCGACCATGTGATGGGCTGGGCGACCTCGCTGGTCTCGCCGCCCGACGGCGACATGGGCGCCTACATGGCCTCGCTGCGCCGGTTGCAGCAGGGGGCGTGGTCGCGCTTCCTGCCCGGCCACGGCGCGCCGGTGGAGGCGCCTTCGCAGCGGCTGGCCGAACTCGTCGCCCACCGGCAGGGCCGCGAGGCGCAGATCCTCGCCGCCCTGGCCGGCGGCCCGCTGGGGCTGGACCAGATCACCCCCCGCGTCTACGCCGACATCCCCCCCGCCATGCTGCCCGCCGCCAGCCGCAACGCGCTGGCCCACCTGATCGACCTCGCCGAACGCGGCGTCGTGGCGGCCGACCCCGCGCTGTCGGCCGAGGCCCGCTTCCGCCTGGCCTGAGCCGCCGAGGAAACCGCCGACAGCCTCTGGACCTCCCCGGAATCGCTTGTTATATGCCCGCCCGTGTTCCGGCGTAGCTCAGCGGTAGAGCAGTTGACTGTTAATCAATTGGTCGTAGGTTCGATCCCTACCGCCGGAGCCAAAATCACTGCAAGATCGGCTGGCTGACCGCACCGCCATCGGGCGCCGGGTTCGGCCTGCCGGTGTCCGGGCATCCCGCGTGCCACCGCTTCCTCCCCCCAACGGACGGAAAAGCCACAGATTCGTCCGGCCCCTCCCGGCGCTTCGCCGGAACTTCTGGACCGCGCCGCGCCGCGCCGCTATCGTGGTCGCAATGGGGCACCAGACCCCGGCCACGAGGCACGACAGGCTGTACTCCGCGATGCAGGATCCGAACAGGTTCCAGGGCCTGCCCGAATATGCGTTTCCGCGGCTGCGGAGGCTGCTCGACGCCCATCCCCCGGGCGACGAGCCGATCAACATGACCATCGGCGAGCCGCGCCATCCGATGCCCGCCTTCCTGGGCCAGGTGCTGGCCGAGAACCTCGGCGGGTTCGGGGTCTATCCGGTGAACGAGGGGGCGCCGGAGCTGCTGGCGGCGATCTCGGGCTGGCTGGCCCGCCGGTACGGGGTGGATCTGGGCCCCGAGCGGCTGATGGTGCTGAACGGCACCCGCGAGGGGCTGTTCAACGCCGGCCTCGCGCTGGTGCCCGAGGACAAGCGCGGCAAGCGCCCGGCGGTGCTGATGCCGAACCCCTTCTATCAGGTCTATGCCCTGGCCGCGCTGGCGGTGGGGGCGGAGCCGGTCTATGTGCCCGCGACCGCCGCGACCGGCTTTCTGCCCGACTATGCCGCGCTGCCGGCCGAGACCCTGGACCGCACCGCGGCGGCCTATATCTGCTCGCCGGCCAATCCGCAGGGGGCGGTGGCCTCGGAGGGCTGGTGGGCGGATCTGCTGGCGCTGGCCGAACGCCACGATTTCCGCATCTTCGCCGACGAGTGCTATTCCGAGATCTGGCGCACCGCCCCGCCGCCGGGGATCCTCGCTGCCGCCCGGGACGCCGACCCCGAACGGGTGCTGGCGTTCAACTCGCTGTCCAAGCGGTCGAACCTGCCCGGGCTGCGCTCGGGCTTCGTGGCCGGGGGGCCGCGGGCCATCGCGCAGTTGCGCCAGCTGCGCGCCTATGCCGGGGCGCCGCTGCCCATGCCGCTGCAGCGGGTGGCGCAGGCGGCCTGGGCCGACGAGGCGCATGTGGCCGAGAGCCTGGCGCTCTACCACCGGAAATTCGCGGATGCCGACGAGATCTTCCGCGGCATCCAGGGCTATACCCCGCCCGAGGGCGGCTTCTTCCTGTGGCTGCCGGTGCCCGAGGGCAGCGGCGAGGCCGCGGCGCTGGCCATCTGGCGGAAGACCGGGGTCCGGGTGCTGCCCGGGGCCTATTTCGGCCGCGAGGTCGGCGGCGCGAACCCCGGCGAGGGCTATCTGCGCGTGGCCCTGGTGGCCGGGCGCGACGACACAAGGCGCGGGCTGATCCGCCTGCGCGACGTTCTATATCGGTGAGGCATCAGGGCATGGCATCGCTCAACGCAAGGCAACGCGACCCCCTCCTGGACCAGCGGACGCAGGCGCTGCTGGAACGCCGGGGGCGCGAGCTTCTGGGGATCGGGCTGCTGCTGCTGGCCGGGTTCTTCCTGATGCTGCTGGCCACCTATTCGCCCGAGGATCCGGGCTGGATGGTGGCCACCGACGAGCCCGCGCGCAACGCCATGGGCCGGGTGGGGGCGGCCATCGCCTCGACCCTGATCGTGATCGGGGGGCTGGGGTCCTGGGGCATCCCGGTGGTGATCGCGGCCTGGGGGGTGCGGTTCGTCATCCACCGCGGCTCGGAACGGGCCATGTCGCGGCTGGTCTTCGCGGTGATCGCGGTGGCCATGGGCTCGGTCTTCGCCGCCACCCATGTGCCGCCGCCCGACTGGCCGCATGCCGCGGTGGGGTTGGGGGGCCTGTTCGGCGACACGGTGCTGGGGGCGATCCTGACCGTGCTGCCGGTGGGCACCGGCTTCGGCCTGCGCTTCCTGTCGCTGGGCTTCGGGCTGGGGCTGGTGGCGATGATGCTGTTCGTGACCGGCTTCGACCGGCGCGAGCTGCTGGCGATCGGGGTGTTCCTGCTGCGCGGGCTGGTGGTGGCCTATGCCGGGGCGCTGTCGCTGACCGGGCGGGGCGCTCGCGGCGCGGTGCGCGCCGCCCACGGGCTGCGCGAGGCGCAGGC
>JBBCJM010000095.1:0-5422 GCA_037190175.1 Paracoccaceae bacterium
CCCCAAGCGTGCCGCAAGAACCCGGCCGGTTAGCGCTGCGGCCATCTCATTGAAATCGTGAAGCAGTTTTTGGTGGAAGTGCGGTCGATGCCGCAACCGCGCTCGCTATAGGCATGGCTTCGCGCGGCGGCGGTTTTGGCCGTCAGCGTCGTGGGTTATGATGAGGCAGTCGCCCCTTCACTGGGGCGCGGATCGAAATTCGATTTCCTCGCGGACGACAGCGGGCAGCGTGTCGCCCCCTCCCGGGGCGGCCAAACCGCCGGCGGACGTCCTCCGCCGGCGTGGATGTTTGTCCGCTCTAGCGGATGCCGGCGTCGATGAGTTCGACGAGGCTGTCGATCGTCTGCGGGGTGACGGTGCCGGCGCCGGTGTTGATGGTCAGGCCAGGCATCTTGTATTTCTTGGTCATCACGCACTGCATGACCGGCATGAAGCCCTGCAGATAGAGCAGCTGGTCGAGCGTCGCCGAGACGTAGCCGGACTTCACGCCATCGATGGTGGCGGGCGCGAGGTCGATGCCGCCGACGATGATATCGCCGGGCTTCTTGCCCGCCTTTTGGAGCACCTCGGCGAGAATGCCGGTGATGCCGCCATGCTGGGTGCCGATCGCCTTCAGATTGGGGTTCGCCTGAATGTAGGCCGTCAGGATCGGCACGGCGAGCGAGGCGTCGCTGTTCGCTTCCTGCGTGATCTCCAGACGATCAACGGTCAGGCCGGCGGCCTCCAGCGTATCGGCAAGTCCTTTCTCGGACTGGCCGCGCTCGGCCTGTGAGAACACGCCATAGACCATGGCGCTGTCACCGGACTTGAGCCCCTGCGCGATCATGTGCTCGGCGGTGATCTTGCCGCCCTGGTAGAGATCGACGCCGGCATAGCCCATGCCGCTCGCGCCATAGGTCGCCTGAAGATCGCTCATCGGCGAGTTGCCGACGGTGACGACGATGCCCTGGTCGACAGCGCCCTTGACGAGATCCTCGAAGGCGGCGCTGCCGGGATGGCCCATGATCTCGATGCAGTCGGGCTTGGCGGCGACCGCTTCCTTGAACTGGTTGATCATGGTCTCGGGGGCCCAGGCGGAGAACTGCTCCTTGAGATCGACGCCGAAGGCTGCGGCCGCCTGTGAAGCGCCGGTCTGGCGGGCGAGGGTCGCGCCGTCGCCGGGGTTGCCGCCCATCTGCATGTACATGGTTAGCCCTGCGCCAATGGGCTCGGCCGCGGATGCGGCCCCGACGCCGGCGAGCATGGCCAGAGCGGCGGTGCCGGCGAGAAGCTTCGTGGAAAGGCTCATGTCAGGTTCCTCCCGTTGGGTTTCTTTCACGCACCCTTCGAGCCGGCATGTCTTCCTGCTTGCGCCGGCCCGTATGCATCAGCGGCCTGCGCCGCCGAAGTCCCTCCGCAACCCCATGCGGGCGAAGAACGCCGTCCGCCGCTGGGGTTCGTCCATGAACAGGTAGAAGATGATCGCGACCAGGAACACGAGGCCCTGCACCGTGCGCACCCACGCGCCGGTGAGGCCGCCCGCGACCAGCGCAGGTTCGATCATCAGGATGATCATCGACCCGAACACGGTGCCGACGATCGTCGCCCGTCCGCCGAAGATCGAGGTGCCGCCGATCAGCACCGAGGCGATCGCGGTAAGCAGATAGCCCTGGCCCTGATTGCCGAAGAAATTCTTGTTCTCGAGCGTGAGCATGATCGCCGCGACCGCCGCGAGCCCGCCCATGAGCGTGAAGACCTTGATCTTCTCGCGGTCGACATCGATGCCGACGACCCGCGAGACCTGGTTGGAATCGCCGATGAACAGCACATGCTCGCCGAAGCGGTGCCGCGTCAGGATCGCCCAGAGGAGGATGACGATCAGCAGCGTCCAGAACGCCTGCATCGGCAATTGCGCGATCCATGCGGTCTCCGACCCCGCGAAGGGGCGGCCGACGATCACCTGCCAGACGGAGCTCT
Organism: Paracoccaceae bacterium; assembly: GCA_037190175.1. GTDB lineage: Bacteria > Pseudomonadota > Alphaproteobacteria > Rhodobacterales > Rhodobacteraceae > JBBCJM01. The sequence goes on from JBBCJM010000095.1 coordinate 1,957, forward strand.
GGTCGACGCCCCGCAGCGCATAGGACTGGCCGCCCGAGAGAACCGTCGCCATGCCGAACCAGAAGAACTGTGTGCCGAGCGTCGCGATGAAGGAAGGCACGCCGACCTTGGCGATGATGAAGCCGTTGACGAGGCCGATGAAGATGCCGGAGCCGAGAGCGGCGATCACCGCGATCCAGCCGAGGTCGTATTCCTTGAACAGATAGGCAAAGACGAAGCCCGAGAAGGAGATGATCGCCGGAAAGGACAGATCGATCTCGCCCATGCCGATGACGAAGGTCAGCCCGACGGCCAGCAGCAGCAGCGGCGGCAGCGTCGAGAGGAAGGTCGTGTAGATGAAGGGCTGCAGGAACACCTGCGGGGCCATGTACATGAACAGGGCCAGCAGCAGCACGAAGACGATGATGATCGGCAGACCTTCGTAGCGCTGGATCAGCGATGGTCCCTTGGGCGCGGCCATGGCGTGCGGTCCTCAGGTCTTGTGCTGGAGGTCGATGAGATATTCGGTCAGTTCGGTGACCGTCATGTCCCGGGGCCGGATCTCGGAAACGATCTGGCCACGGTCGATCACCACCAGCCGGTCGGCGACCTCGTGAACATGGGCGAGGTTATGCTCGATATAGATGCAGGCCCGGCCGCTTTCCTTGATGCGGCCGACGAAGTCGAGCACCTTCCTGACCTCGGCGACAGCCAGCGCCACCGTCGGTTCGTCGAGGATGATGAGATCGGCGTTGTAGTGCATCGCCCGGCCGATCGCGATGCCCTGGCGCTCGCCGCCGGAGAGGTTGGCGACGGTGGAGTCGACCGTGATCCCGGCGCTGCGGAAGCCGATCGCGCCCTTGAGGATCTGGTCGGCGATCTCCTTCTGCTTCTTGATGTTGATGAAGCCGAGGCGATTGGTGATCTGGCGGCCGACGAAGAAATTGCGCCACAGGGCCTGCTTCTCCGCCAGCGACTTGTCCTGATAGACGGTCTCGATAGACAGCTCGTGCGCCATGCGGACCGAATAGTCGGCAAGCTGGATTTCACGATTTCGTATGAAGATCCGTCCGGCGGTGGGCGGCATCACCCCGGTCATCACCTTGATGAGGGTGGATTTGCCGGCGCCGTTGTCGCCGATCAGCCCGACGATCTCGTTCCGGCCGATCTGAAGGTTGATGTCCTTCAGGGCCTGGATCGGGCCGAAATACTTCTGCACGCCCTCCAGCCGGATGATGGCGTCGAAATCGCCCTCGCTCCCGGTTTGCGTGGCCGCAAGTCCAGCCATTCCTGGCTTCCTCCCTCACCAGAGGAAAGCGCCGTTGCCCGGCGTCGATCATGCGATTGTCCCATGGCGCCGAAGCGTTTGGGGCAACGGATCGTTGTCCGTGATTTCATCATATGAAGCAGCCAGACCCGGTCAAGCAGGTGTGGTGAGGGGAAAACGTCAAGAGGGTCCGGTCGTCTTTGGGAAAATGACGAGGGAAAAGGGGACGTTTTTGTCATGGTCGTATGGTGTTCCAGCGGTTAGAACCAGCCGATCCGCTTGACGGGGCCGGGAATTCGGCCGGGATTCAAAGAGGGAGACGGGGAACATGAGACAGAAGCGTGCGACTCTCACGCTCGCTGCGATGGCGGCGGGAATGCTGATGTTCGGCGGTGCGGCGCAGGCCGCCACGATCAGCTTTGCGGACGCCATGACGGTGATGGCGCGCGATTGCGGTGCCGATATCCAGAAGTACTGCAAGGGCGTGAACATCGCCAACAATGCCATCGGCAAGTGCCTTGCGGCGAATACCGGCAAGGTCTCGCCGACCTGCACGGCGACGTTGGCCGCCGTGGTCACCTCGCTCGAGCAGCGGCTTGCCGCCCAGCGCGAGGTGGTGAAGGTGTGCAAGGGCGACGCCGCGCGCCGTTGCCAGGGCGTCGTGCAGAAGGACGCCTATGTGCTCGATTGTCTTCTCCAGGCGGCCAATCACGTGACGAAGAAGTGCAACGCCGCCATCACCGACGCGGGATGGCGCTGATCATGACGAAGGGAAACAAGACGATGCGTTTCGGCAGGATCGGTGCGGCGCTGGTCGGCGCGGGGCTTCTCTGGGGTGGTGCAGCGTCGGCCGCCGAAGTCACCGAGGCGGCAATCATCACCGGGTTGCGCGGCCCGGTGGGCACCATTGCGATCGATCCGGCGGTCCTGATCGCCGAGGTGAACGCCAGTGTCGGTAAGGGCGTCGCCAACCAGCCGACCTGGCAGCAGCTCGCCAAGCTCACGCAGTTTGTCGTCGACATCGACTTCGAGTTCGATTCGACGGCGATCGTGCCGAGCTCCTACCGCACGCTCGGCGCCATTGCCGATGCGCTCCACCATCCGCTGCTGCAGCGCTACAAGTTCATCGTCGTCGGCCATACCGACGGCAAGGGCGCTGCGGACTACAACCTCAAGCTCAGCCTCGCCCGCGCCAATGCGATCCGCGACGCGCTGACGACCACCTTCGCGGTGTCGCCCAACCGGCTGTTCGCGGTTGGTGTCGGTGAGGAACTCCCCGCCGATCCCGCCCATCCGGATGCGGCGGTCAACCGCCGGGTCCAACTCGTCAATATCGGCGAGACCAAGTAACGCGCTCGCTCACCCGACGTCCCGGCACCTGTTCGCAAACAGATGCAGGGGCGTTGGTGTCAGCTGAACGCTGTTGTGGCGCGTTGGCGTCCGGCGATCCAGCGCGAGGTCGCCAGCGCGCCCGCAACGGCGATGGCGATCGCGGGCCAGTTTTCCGGCGTCGTGGCTGTGAACTCGACCATCAAGACAAAGGCCGCGAGCGGTGCGCCCATTGATGCCGCAAGCACCGCGGCCGCGCCGGCGATGGCCGCGCCAACCGGGGCGAGCGGCCAGATGAGCCCCCATGCCGTGGCGAGAAGCACGCCAAGCACTGCGCCGGTCGACAGCGATGGCGTGAGCTTGCCGCCGGTCGCTCCGGCGCTGAGCGTCAGGAAGGTCGCGAGGGGTTTGGCGAGTACCAGGAGGAGCGCGGTCTCTATCGGGAGATCCATCGCGAACACCTCGATCGCCAGGGCGTGCCCGTTGCCCAGCACCAGAGGCAGGGGCACCGCGATAAGTCCGATAGCCAGGTAGCCAAGTGGCATCCGCCACAGGATCGCGTTGCCCTTGGGTGCGTATCGCTCGAACACTGCGAAGCCTCTCTGGAAGCCGTAGCCGGCCAGCCCGAAAAGCGGTCCGCAAACGATCGCGAAGGCCAGAATCGACAGATCCGTCTGCCATGGCGCAACCGGATAGATCGGGCGGTCCGGCACGACGATCCAGGAAACCGCAACCGCGACCCACGAAGTTACCAGCGCGGCGAGCACGAGGAGAAGCGCGCTGCGCGGCTCTGACCTGAGACGCGCGAAGCCCCAGACGCACTCGAGCGCGAACGCGGCCCCGCCGAGGGGCACGTTGTAAATACTGGCCAGACCGGCGCCGGCGCCACAG
>JBBCJM010000096.1:0-4822 GCA_037190175.1 Paracoccaceae bacterium
GGTCCCGTTGGGCGGGGTTCACCCCGCCTCTCTGCTCGGGGAACCGTAGGGTGGGCAATATGCCCACCACCCGGCCCGCCATCCCCCCTCAGAAGAACGCCTGCAACCCGGTCACCGCCCGGCCCAGGATCAGCGCGTGCACGTCGTGCGTGCCCTCGTAGGTGTTCACCGTCTCCAGGTTCACCATGTGGCGGATCACCTGGAATTCCTCGGAGATCCCGTTGCCGCCGTGCATGTCGCGGGCCATGCGGGCGATCTCCAGCGCCTTGCCGCAGTTGTTGCGCTTGACGACCGAGATCATCTCGGGCGCGGCCCGGGCCTCGTCCATCAGCCGGCCCACCCGCAGCGCCGCCTGCAAGCCCAGCGAGATCTCGGTCAGCATGTTGGCGAGTTTCAGCTGGTAGATCTGGGTATTGGCCAGCGGGCGGCCGAATTGCCTGCGGTCCAGCCCGTATTGCCGCGCGGCGTGGAAGCAGAACTCCGCCGCCCCCATCGCGCCCCAGCTGATCCCGTAGCGCGCGCGGTTCAGGCAGCCGAAGGGCCCCTTCAGCCCCTCGACATGCGGCAGCAGCGCGTCCTCGCCCACTTCCAAGTCCTGCATCACGATCTCGCCGGTGATCGAGGCGCGGAGAGACAGCTTGCCGCCGATCTTCGGCGCCGAGAGCCCCTTGGCCCCCTTGTCCAGCACGAAGCCGCGGATCTTGCCGCCATGCGCCTCGGACTTGGCCCAGACCACAAAGACATCCGCGATGGGGGCATTGGAGATCCACATCTTCGACCCGTTCAGGACATAACCGCCGGCGGTCTTCCGCGCCACGGTCTTCATCCCCGCGGGGTCGGAGCCCGCGTCCGGCTCGGTCAGGCCGAAGCAGCCGATCCACTCGCCCGAGGCCAGCTTGGGCAGGTACTTCCGCCGCTGCTCCTCGGAGCCATAGGCATGGATCGGATACATCACCAGCGAGGACTGCACCGACATCATCGAGCGATAGCCCGAATCGACCCGCTCCACCTCGCGCGCCACCAGGCCATAGGCGACATAGCCGGCGCCCAGCCCGCCATATTCCTCGGGGATGGTGACGCCCAGCAGCCCCATCTCGCCCATCTCGGCGAAGATCGCGGGGTCGGTGTGCTCCTCGGCGAAGGCGCGGATCACCCGGGATTGCAGTTTCTCCTGCGCATAGGCGCGGGCCCCGTCGCGCAGGGCGCGTTCCTCCTCGGTCAGTTGGTCCTCCAGCCGGAAGGGATCCTCCCAGTCGAACCGGCCGAGGTCGGGCGCGTCCTTGGGCTTGAGCTTGGGCCGGTCGGTCATGGCGGAATCCCCCTGCATGTCGCCGGCATCCTTGCACGCGGGGCAGGGGAAGGCTATCGAAACGCTGTCATCGGATTATGAGGAAACCGCATATGCTGCCACGCCGCTGGCTGCCCTCGATCCCCTCCCTGCTGGCCCTGGAGGCGCTGGAGCGTCTGGGCACCGCCTCGGCCGCGGCGGCCGAGCTGAACCTGACCCAAGGCGCGGTCTCGCGCCAGCTCATGGTGCTGGAGGGGCAGCTGGGCGTGGCGCTGATCGCCCGCGACCGGCACCGGCTGGCGCTGACCCCGGCGGCGCGCGACTATGTGGTTCAGGTGCGCAAGGCGCTGCGGGTGCTGGCCGATGCCTCGCTGACCCTGCGGGCCAACCCGGCCGGCGGGGCGCTGAACCTGGCTATCCTGCCGGCCTTCGGGATGCACTGGCTGGCGCCGCGGCTGGCCCGTTTCGCGCAGGCCCACCCGGAGGTCACCGTGAACCTCTCCACCCGCCTGCGCCCCTTCGACTTCGCCCCCACCGCCTTCGACGCCGCGATCCACTACGGGCGGCAGGACTGGCCCGGCGTGTCATTCCTGAAGCTCATGGACGAGGATATCCTGGCCGTCGCCTCGCCGTCCTTGGTCCCCGCCCCGCTGGCCTCGGCCGCGGAGGCGCTGCGCCTGCCGCTCCTGCAACTCGACAGCCGCACGGGCGACTGGGGCCGCTGGCTGGCGCACCACGGCCACCCCGGCCTGCGCCCGCCCGCCATGCTGTTCGACCAGTTCGCCACCATGGCGCAGGCGGCCATCCACGGCATGGGGCTGGCGCTGCTGCCCACCTTCCTGATCGGCCCCGACCTTGCCGCAGGGCGGCTGGCCCCGGTGTTCGGCCCCCCGGTCCGGGCGCTGGGCGCCTATCACCTCGTCTGGCCCGAGGCGCGGCCGGAGCGCGCGCCCTTGGCCTCCTTCCGCCGCTGGCTGATGGCGGAGGCCGCCCCGACCTTGGTCGAACCCGGCCCCCCGCCCGCTTGACCCCGCCCCCGCGCCCCGCCACGCTGGCGGGCATGAGCACCCCGCCCGCCTCCATCGACGCCGTGCAGCAACTGCTCGCAACGCAGGGCTATGTCGCCGACCGCGCGCTCTCCACCGTGGTGTTCCTGGGCCTGCGGCTGAACCGCCCGCTGTTCCTGGAGGGCGAGGCGGGGGTGGGCAAGACCGAGATCGCCAAGGCGCTGGCCGCCGCGCTGGGCCGCCGGCTGATCCGGCTGCAATGCTACGAGGGGCTCGACGCCGCCTCGGCGGTGGCGGAATGGAACTTCGCCGCCCAGATGGTGGCGATCCGCACCGCCGAGGCCGCCGGCACCGCCGACCGCGACCTCCTGAAGGCCGAGCTCTTCACCGAGGACTACCTGATCGCCCGCCCGCTCCTGGAGGCCATGCGCCCCCAGCCCGGCGGCGCCCCGGTGCTGCTGATCGACGAACTGGATCGCACCGACGAGCCCTTCGAGGCCTTCCTGCTGGAGGCGCTGTCGGACTTCCAGGTCACCATCCCCGAGCTAGGGACCATCCGCGCGGCCGAGCCGCCCATCGTGGTGCTGACCTCCAACCGCACGCGCGAGGTGCATGACGCGCTGAAACGCCGCTGCCTTTACCACTGGGTGGACTACCCGGGCTTCGAGCGCGAACTGGCCATCCTGCGCGCCCGGGTGCCCGAGGCGCAGGAACAGCTGAGCCGCGAAGTGGTGGCCTTCGTCCAGCGGCTGCGCACCGAGGACCTGTTCAAGAAGCCGGGCGTGGCCGAGACCATCGACTGGGCGAAATGCCTGCTGGCGCTGGACGTGATCCAGCTGTCACCCGAGGTCATCGCCGACACCCTGGGCGCGATCCTGAAATACCAGGACGACATCCAGCGCATCCAGGGCTCGGCGGCCAGGAAGCTCTTGGACGAGGCCCGCCGCAACCTGGAACCCGCCTGAACATATCCCGCCAAACCTTTCTCTTTCTTGCTGAAAATATCCTCGGGGGGTCCGGGGGGCAGAAGGCCCCCCTGCCTCTCCACCGGAGATCCCGCATGACCACCCTCACCGACCTTCCCCTGCCCGAGGACGGCAAGCTGGCGCAGAACATCGCGCATTTCGGCCGGACCTTGCGCAAGGCGGGGTTGCCGATCGGGCCGGGGCGGATTGCGGATGCGATCAGGGCGGTGGCGGCGGCGGGGTTCACCGAGCGGGCGGACTTCTACTGGACGCTCCACGCCTGTTTCGTCAGCCGGCCCGAGCACCGGGCGGTCTTCGCCCAGATCTTCCGGCTCTACTGGCGCGATCCGCGCTATCTGGAACACATGATGAGCCTGATGCTGCCCGCCATCCGCGGGGTGCAGGAGGAGCGCCCGGCGCAGGCGGCGGAACGCAGAGCTGCGGAGGCGCTGCTGGACGGCGCCGAGCGGCCGCCGCCCGAGGAACCCGAGGAGGGCGAGACGCGGATCGAGGCCGACGCCTCCGCCACCGCCTCGGCCGAGGAACGGCTGCGGAGGCTGGATTTCGAGCAGATGACCACCGCGGAGGTGGAGGAGGCCAAGCGGATGCTGGCCCGGCTCAGCCTGCCCATCGAACCCCTGCCTTCGCGCCGGCAGCGCCCCGCGCCCCTGGGCAGCACCATCGACACCCGCCGCACCCTGCGCGACAGCCTGCGGCGGGGGGGTGAGATCGCCCGCCTGATCCGCCGCACCCGCAGGGAACGCTGGCCGAACCTGGTGGTGCTCTGCGACATCTCGGGCTCGATGAGCCAGTATTCCCGCATGGCGCTGCATTTCGTTCATGCGGTGGCGAACCGGCGGGGGCAGGGCTGGGCGCGGGTCCATGCCTTCACCTTCGGCACAAGGCTGACCAACATCACCCGGCATCTGGCTACCCGCGACGTGGATGCCGCGCTGGCCGCCGCGGGGGCCGAGGCGCAGGACTGGCAGGGCGGCACCCGGATCGGCGCCTGCCTGCACGATTTCAACCGCGACTGGGGCCGGCGGGTGCTGGGGCAGGGGGCCGTGGTCCTGCTGATCACCGACGGGCTGGACCGCGACGCGGCCGGGCTGCTGGCCAGGGAGGCGCAGCGCCTGCACCTTTCCGCCCGCCGGCTGATCTGGGTGAACCCGCTGCTGCGGTGGGAGGGATTCGCCCCCCGCGCCGCCGGCATCCGCGCGCTGCTGCCGCATGTCGATGCCTTCCGCGCCGGGCATTCGGTCGCCTCGCTGGAGGATCTGGGCCGCGCGGTTTCCGACGCCCGCGACGGCGGCGAGAAAGCGCGGCTGATGCGGCTGATGGGCGATGACACCCGCTAGGCGGGAACTTGTTATGGCATAACCGCGTTGGAAGGGCACATTTGCCGGGCAGCCTGCCGCCGGCCCTGTTCGCCACGCGCGGCACCATCGGAAAGGACCGACATGAAACGCTTGCTGATCTCGTCCACCGCGCTGGCCGTGGCGCTGACCTCGGGCACCCCGGTCACGCTTCTGGCCCAGACGCTGGACCCCGAGGGCCGGGTG
>JBBCJM010000097.1:0-42429 GCA_037190175.1 Paracoccaceae bacterium
GCAGCCGCGCGCCCGGCCCGGCGATGCGGGCGTGGCAGGCCAGCGCCAGCTCCATCCCCTCGCCCAGCGCCGGCCCCTGGATCGCGGCCACCACCGGCGCGGCGCAGCCCTCCACCGCCGCCAGCACCTCGGCCAGCGGCGGCGCGCTCTCGGGGGCGCCGATCTCCGCCCCGGCCGAGAAATTGCGCCCTTCGGCCAGCAGCAGCACCGCGCGGGCGTCGCCCACCTGCCCGAGTGCGGAGAGCAGCCCCGCCCGCACTGGCGCGGTCAGCGCGTTGAGCGGCGGGTTGTCGATCACCACCGCCAGCACCGCGCCCAGGCGCTCGGCCCTGACCTGCGGCTCGGTTCCTGCCTGCATTCCCGCCCCCGGCAACTTCCCGCCGCCATTAACAGGGCGCGGGGCGCGCTTGGCAATCCCGCATCGGCGCAGCTATTGTCGCGCCGCCCCCGACAGGAGACCGCCATGGCCCTCGACATCCGCCAACTGACCGACACCTATGCCGTCGCCCCGCAGATCGAACCCGAAGACATGCCGGCGCTGGCCGCCGCCGGCTTCACCACCGTGATCGACAACCGCCCCGACACCGAGATCCCGGCCGAGTTGCACGCCGCGGCGATGCGGCAGGCGGCCGAGCGCGCGGGGCTGGAGTTCGTCGCCAATCCGGTGGTGGGCGGCGCGATCACCCTGGCCAACGTCACCGCGCAGGGCGAGGCCATCGCGGCCGCCCCCGGGCCGGTGCTGGCCTATTGCGCCAGCGGCAACCGTTCCTCGGTGGTCTGGGCGCTGTCGCAGGCGGGCCGGCGGCCGACCGACGAGCTGATCGACCTACCCGCCCGCCACGGCTACCGGCTGGAGCCCTTCCGCGAACAGATCGAGGCGCTGGCGAAGGGCTGATGGTGCGGGTGGAGGGACTTGAACCCCCATGCCTTGCGGCGCCGGAACCTAAATCCGGTGCGTCTGCCAGTTCCGCCACACCCGCGCGCCGCCCCCTTAGCAGGCGCGGAGGGGACTGGCCAGCGGCCTCGCAAAAACGTCTCGCCGCCAACGCATTGTTGCCGTAATCTGCCGCAAAAAGAAAAATCAGGCGGACCAGAGCGGGATCATCGAGATGCTGGATGACGGGACGGCGGGCGCGGCGGACTGCGCGACGGGCAATGTCGGGCTGGTCGAGGGCACCACGGTGCTGACCCTGCGCGGCGCGGTTCCGGTGGAAAGCCTGCGCCCCGGCGACCGGGTGATCACCCGCGCGGGCGCGATGACCCTGACCTCGGTCACCGGACGCACCGAACCGCGCGGGCGGCTGGTGCGGATCTCGGCCTCGGCGCTGGGCTCCGAACGGCCCGAGGAGGACATGTGCGTGGCCGCCGACCAGCCGATCCTGGTGCGCGACTGGCGCGCCCCGGCGCTGGCGGGGGCCGAGCGGGCGATGATCCCGGCCGGCCGGCTGGCCGACGGCGAATACATCCGCGCCGAGGCCCGGCGCGAGGTGCGGATCTGGACGCTGGGCTTCGCGCGATCGGCGGTGATCTATGCCCAGGGGCTGGAATTCGGCTGCGAGACCGTGGCGGCCGCCGTCCCGGCCTGAAGGCCCTTGCAAGCCGGCCACCCCCGCCCGATATCGGCAGGATGCTGAAATACCTGCCCATCCTGCTCGCCATCGGCTATGGACTGGCCGTCTACTGGTTCTCGGCCTGGCGCACGGGCCGGATCCTCAGCCAGAAGTCCACCCCCCTGCGCGACGGCCCGCTGGACGCGCTGGCGGCGCGGATGGCCCAGGCCGCGGGCGTGCCGCGGATCGTGGTGCATGTCTTCGACGTGGATCAGGTGAACGGGCTGGCCGCGCCCGACGGGCGGATCTTCCTGACCAGGGGCTTCCTGCAGAAATACCGCCAGGGCCAGGTCACGGCGGAAGAGATGGCCAGCGTCATCGCCCATGAGCTGGGCCATGTGGCGCTGGGCCACGTCAAGCGGCGGATGATCGACGTGACCGGGCAGAACGCGGTCTTCGTGGTGCTGACCGCGCTGCTGACCCGCTTCATCCCCTTCGTGGGGGTCTGGGTCGCGCAGGCGGTGGCCACAGCGCTGGCCGCGGGCCTGTCGCGCAAGGCCGAGCACGAGGCCGACGCCTGGGCCTCTGCGCTGCTGGTCAAGGCCGGGATCGGCACCGCCCCGCAGAAGTCGCTGTTCCGCAAGCTGGAGCGGCTGGTCGGCGGCGCGGGCGAGGGCATCCCCGAATGGCTGCGCAGCCACCCGCGCACCGAGGAGCGCATCGCCCGGATCGAGGAACGCGAGGCGCGCTGGGATCTGGCGTGAGCCTGGCGAATCTATTGCGCCGCGGCGATGGCCGGGGCGATGCGGCGCTCCAGCTCCTGCCTTGTGATCGGGCCGGCGAAGCGCAGCACCACCCGGCCCTGTCCGTCGATCACGAAGGTCTCGGGCACGCCGTAAAGCCCCCAGTCGAGCCCCATGCGCCCCGTGGCATCGGCGCCGATCCCGGCGAAGGGGTTGCCGAGTTCGGCCAGGAAGGCCAGCGCGTTGGCGGGCGGATCCTTGTAGTTCACCCCGTAGACCGGCACGCCGCTGTCCGCGATCTCGGTCAGCAGCGGATGTTCGGCCCGGCAGGGCGCGCACCAGCTGGCCCAGAAGTTCACCAGCTTCACCCCCGGCGCCTTCAGCTCATCGGACCCGAAGTTCGGCAGGTCGCCCAGCGGCTCCAGCACCAAGGCCGGGGCCGGCTGCCCGGCCAGGGCCGAGGGCAGGGCGTCCGGATCGTCGCGCTGCATCCCGGCCCAGAACAGCACGGCAAGGCCCAGGAACAGCACCGGCGGCAGCAGGATCAGCAGCCGGTTCACGGGGCGGCCTCCCCCTGCCCCGCGGCCTTCTGCCGCGCCTCCACCTCGCGCAGCGCCGCGCGCACCTTCGCGCCGCGCCACAGCGTCAGCCCGATCAGGCCCGCGATCAGCCCCAGCCCAATGGCATAGGAGCCCAGCACCGCGAAGGCGTATCGGCCAAGGTCGGGCATCATGCGATCCGCTCCCGCACCAAGAGCGCCTGCAGCCGCCGCGCCCGGATCTCGGTCCGCGTGCGCGCCAGCACCAGCGTGACGAACAGCAGGATGAAGCCGATCACGGTGATCACCAGCGGCAGCCAGTAGACGTCGTGCACGTTCTCCTGCCGGTCGAGGCTGAGGCTGGCGCCCTGGTGCAGCCCCTGGTTCCAGAACAGCGCGGCATAGCGGCTGACCACGGCGAAGACCGTGCCCACCATGCAGAGGATCGAGGTCAGGTCGGCGGCCACGTCCGGCTCCTCGATCGCCGGCCACAGCGCGATATAGCCGAGATAGAACAGCGCGAGGATCAGGAACGAGGTCAGCCGCGGATCCCAGGCCCACCAGGTGCCCCACATCGGCTGGCCCCAGAGCGCGCCGGTGACCAGCGCCACCAGCGTGAAGGTCAGCCCCACCGGCGCGGCGGCGCGGGCGGCCAAGGCGCTGACGTGATGGCGGCGGATCAGCCAGACCAGCGAGGCGACCAGCATCATCGCCCAGGCGTTGATCGCCATCATCGCCGCCGGCACGTGCAGGTAGATGATCTTGACGGTCGAGCCCTGGCGGAAGTCGTCGGGGGTAAAGAAGAAGCCCCAGATCAGCCCGGTGGCGATGAACAGCGCGGTCAGCCCCACGCACCACGGCAGCACGAAGGCCGAGGTCTGCATGAAGCGGCGCGGATTGGCATATTCCCAGAGCGACATCGGGGGACCACCTAGGCCTTCGAAGGGACGGGAGCAAGCCCTAGCACGGACCGGCTCACCGCAGATTGACGCGGATTGCCGCAGCCGCGGCAAAGGGGATCAGCGCCCCCGCCCCCGCGGTGATGGCGGCCAGCAGCGCCAGCGGAATCGCCGCGGGTTCGCCCCGGGCGGCGCGGGCCACCGTCTCGGCCCCGAAGACCAGCGTCGGGATGTAGAGCGGCAGCACCAGCAGCGACAGCAGCAGGCCGCCCCGCCGCAGCCCCACCGTGACCGCCGCCCCGAAGGCACCGATCAGGCTGAGCGCGGGGGTGCCGGCCAGCAGCGACAAGAGAAGCCAGGGCATCGCCTGCCCCGGCAGGTTCATCAGCACCGCCAGCCCCGGGGCCACCACGGTCAGCGGCAGGCCGGTGGTCAGCCAATGCGCGATGGCCTTGGCCAGCACCACCCCCTCGGCCGGCAGCGGCGCGGTGGCCAGCAGGTCCAGCGACCCGTCGTCGCGGTCGGCGGCGAAGAGGCGGTCGAGCGTCAAGAGGCAGGCGAGCAGCGCCCCCACCCACAGCACCCCCGGCGCGATGCGGGCCAGCGTCGCGGGCTCCGGCCCCACCCCCAGCGGCACCAGCACGGCCAGGATCAGGAAGAAGGCCGGCGCCAGGCCGAAGCCCCCGCCGGCGCGGAAGGCCAGCCGCAGGTCGCGCAGGATCAGCGCGTTCATTCCACCGCCTCGGCGAAGGCGTCGCGGGGGGCATCATAGGCCCGGCCGGCGACGGCGCGGAAGGGGGTCAGGTCCAGCATCACCGCCTCGGGCAGGCCGAGGTCGATGTGGCTGGCCATCACCGCGGCCCCGCCTGCGGCCAGATGCCGCCGCACCATGGCCCCGAAGGCGGCGGTGGCGGCGGCGTCCAGCGACACCGTGGGCTCGTCCAGCACCCAGACCGCGCGGCCGGTGACCATCAGCCGCGCCAGCCCCAGCCGCCGCTTCTGCCCGGCCGACAGGTGCTGCGCCTGCCGGGCGGTCAGCGCGCCCAGATCCAGCGCCTGCAAGGCCGGGCCGATGTCGCCGGTGCCGTGGATCGCCGCCCAGAAGCGCAGGTTCTCGGCCACGCTCAGGGTCGCCTTCAGCCCGTCGGCATGGCCGGCGAAGGCCACGCCCTCGGGCGGGACGTGCAGGTGGCCGGACAGCGGCGGCTGCAACCCGGCAACGGTGCGCAGCAGCGTGGTCTTGCCCACCCCGTTCGGCCCGCGCAGCACCAGCGCCTGTCCGGCGGCCAGGGTGAAACCCACGCCCGCCAGCACCGGCACGCCCCCGCGCGAAACCGACAGCCCCTCGGCCCTGACCAGCACCCATGCCCCCTGTTCAAGCCGCGCGACCATCGCCCCGATGCGCGGGGTTGGCAAGGGCCGGGGCCGCTCATCAAGCCTTTCGGCTTTCTTCGCTGACGCCTCCCAAGCGAAGAAAGCCGTCAGGCTTGATGAGCGGTCTCGCCCGGTGACCAGCAGGCGGTGATCGGCAGGTGGTCCGAGGCCAGCCGCGCCAGCGCGCTGTCATGCACATGCACGCCGGAGAGCAGCGCCGGCCGGGTGGAGATGATCCGGTCCAGCGGCAGGAGCGGGAAGCGCGAGGGGAAGCTGGGCGGGGCGGCGGGCAGCCCCTCCTCGGCGAAGCGGATGAGCGGCGAGCCCTCGTCGATCCGCCATTCGTTCAGGTCGCCCATCAGCACCGCCGGCCGGCTGTCCTGCGGGGCCAGGAAATCCGCCAGCGCCCCCGCCTGCCGCCGCCGGCAGCGGCGCAGGAGCCCCAGATGCGCCCCGATCACCCGCAGCGCCCGGCCGGGGCCGAAGTCGAGGTCGGCCACCACCGCGCCGCGCGGCTCCAGCCCCGGCAGCGCCACCTGCTGCACCCCCTGCACCAGCCCGCGGCGCACCAGAATCAGGTTGCCGTGCCAGCCATGCGCGGCCTCGCGCAGCCCCGCCACCGGCACCGGCACCAGCCCGGTCTCCGCCGCCAGCAGCGAGAGGTCCAGAAGCCCCGAACGGTCGCCGAAGCGGCGGTCGGCCTCCTGCAGCGCCACCACATCGGCGTCGAGTTCCCCGATCACCCGCCGGATGCGGTCGGGGTCGAACCGGCCGTCCACGCCCACGCATTTGTGCACGTTGTAGGAGGCCACGCGCAGCGCCCCGTCGCGCGGCGGGGCGGCCGCGGCCGGCACCCGCGGCCGCCGGGCGCCGTTCTGCACCACGTGCCGGACGCTGGCGGGAATCCCCCGCTCCAGTTGCCGCATGATCGCTGTCTTCACCCGCATCCTCCGTCCAGGTCCCTATAGATAGGGCGAGCCGAGCCAGAATGCACGGTCCAGAAGCCGCACCGCAAAGGGGCGGTTCCTCAAATCCTCGCGCATCACCTGCCGCGAGCGGCCCCGGGCGGCCAGGATCCGCGCGTCGATCGCCGCGGCGAAATCGTGGTCCAGCACCTCGATGTCCATCTCGAAGTTCAGCCGCAGCGAGCGGGGATCGAGGTTCGAGGAGCCCACGAAGGCCCAGGTCGCATCCACGCAGAGGAGCTTGGAATGGTCGAAGCTGCCCCCCGCCCGCCAGACCCGGCAGCCGTTGCGCAGCACCTGGTCGAACTGCGCCTGCATCGCCCGGTCGACCAGCTTCAGGTTGTTGGCCTCGGGCACCACGATGTCGATCTCCACCCCCCGCCGGGCGGCGGTGTTCAGCGCGCTCTGCAACTCGCGGTCGGGCAGGAAATAGGGCGACATGATGCGGATCGAGAAGCGGGCGATGGAAAAGGCGCCCATCAGGAGCTTCTGGTTGGTCTCGATGCTGGCGTCGGGGCCCGAGGCCACCACCCGCAGCAGCACCGGGGCGGCGGGTTCGGCGGCGGCGGGGGGCGTGTCCCAGGCCGGGCCGGACAGCAGCTCGTCGGTGGCGAAGTACCAGTCCTCGGCCGCCACCGAGAAGATGTCGGCCACCACCGGGCCTTCCAGCCGGAAATGGGTATCGCGCGAGAAGTCCTCGCCCATGAACTCCTCGGCGAAGGCCTGGCGGATGTTCATGCCGCCAGTGAAGGCGGTGGTGCCGTCCACCAGCAGGATCTTGCGGTGGGTGCGCAGGTTGGCATAGGGCAGCCAAGGCGCCATCAGGGTATGGCCGTTGAAGAGCGCGACGTTCACCCCCTCGGCCCGCAGGTGGCGGGCGATGGAGGGGCGGGAATAGCGCGCGCCCACCGCATCGACCAGCACCCGCACCTCGACCCCGCGCCGCGCGGCCGCGACCAGCGCCCCGGCGAAGCGCAGCCCGGCGGGGTCGTTGTCGAAGATGTAGGTCTCCAGCAGCACCGATCTTTCCGCCGAGGCGATGGCCGCGCACATCGCCCCATAGGCGGCATCGCCCGAGGTCAGCGGCTCGATGCGGTTGCCGCCGCGCAGCTCGCGCCCGGTCACCCTGTCGCCCAGCACCCGCAGCGCGGCGAAGCGGCGGCCGAAGCGGGTGGCCACGGCCTCCTGCGGCACCTCGCCGGCCGAGGGCGCGGGCAGCGGCAGCCCGTGCGCCTGCCGGCCCGCGGCCAGCGAGGTGCGGCGGATCCGGTTGATCCCGGCGGCGAGGTAGATCAGCGCGCCGATCACCGGCGACAGCAGGATCAGCGCCACCCAGCCGATGGCCGAGCGCACCTCGTCCTTGGTCATGGCCGCATGGACCGCCGCCCCCGCGGCCAGCGCAAAGGAGGCCAGCGCCAGCAGGTGGGGCCAGTAGCTGAGCAGCGTCTCGTACATCGGGGGCAGTCTAGAGCGGGATCGGCCGGAGGGAAACCGGCGGGGGTGGCGGGATGAATCCCGCCCTACCGCTTGCGGAAAAGGCCGCCCAGGATGCCGCGCACCACCGCCTGCCCGCCCTTGGTGCCCAGCTGGCGGGCGAAGCTCTTGGCGAAGGCTTCCCCGATCGAATCCGAGGACCGGCTGCGGGTCGAGGGCTTCCTGGTGCCCTGCTTCGGCATCTTGGGGTCATAGCGGCGGGCGTTGCGGAACTCGCGGTCCTCCTCCGCCGCGCGGGCCTCGCGCGCCTCGGCCTCGGCCGCCTCGCGGGCGGCGGCCTCGGCCCGCGCCCGCAGCCGCTCATGCGCCGAGTCGCGGTCGATCAGGGTCTCGTAGCGGCCGCGCACCGGGCTTTCCGCGACCAGCCGGCTGCGCTCCTCCGCCGGGATCGGGCCCAAAAGGCTCATCGGCGGGCGCACCAGCGTGCGCTCCACCACCCCCGGCACCCCCTTGCGCTCGAGGAAGGAGGTCACCGCCTCGCCCGTCCCCACCTCGCGGATCGCCTCCTCGGTGGAGAAGCGCGGGTTGGCGCGGTAGGTCTGCGCGGCCTGCCGCAGTTCCTTCTGGTCCTTGGCGGTATAGGCGCGCAGCGCGTGCTGGATGCGGTTGCCCAGCTGGGCCAGGATCACCTCGGGCACGTCCGCGGGGCGCTGGGTGATGAACCAGACCCCCACCCCCTTCGACCGGATCAGGCGCGCCACCTGCTCCACCTTGTCGACCAGCCCCTTGGGCGCGCCGTCGAACAGCAGATGCGCCTCGTCGAAGAAGAACACGAGCTTCGGCTTCTCGGGGTCGCCCACCTCGGGCAGTTCCTCGAAAAGCTCGGACAGCAGCCACAAGAGGAAGGTGGCATAGAGCCGCGGCGAGGCCATCAGCCTGTCCGCCGCCAGCACCGAGACATAGCCCCGCCCGTCAGGCGCCACCCGCATCAGGTCGGCCAGATCGAGGGCCGGTTCCCCGAACATCCCCGCACCGCCCTGGTTCTCCAGCACCAGGAGCCGGCGCTGGATCGCGCCGACCGAGGTGGTCGATACCAGCCCGTAGCGGGCCGAGATGTCCCGCGCGTTCTCGGCGATGAAGGTCAGCATCGCCTGCAGGTCCTTGAGGTCGAGGATCGGCAGCCCCTCGTCGTCGGCCAGCCGGAAGGCGACGTTGATCACCCCCTCCTGCGGCTCGGTCAGTTCGAGGAGGCGCGAGAGCAGCAGCGGCCCCATCTCGGCCACCGTGGTGCGCACCGGATGGCCCTGCTGGCCGAAGAGATCCCAGAAGATCACCGGGAAGGCCCGGTTCTTCAGCTCCCAGCCGATGGTGGCCGAACGGGCGGCGAAGCTGTCCAGCAGCTTGCCCTGCGGGTTGCCGGCCGCGCCGATGCCCGAGAGGTCGCCCTTGATGTCGGAACAGAAGACCGGCACCCCCGCGGCCGAGAACCCCTCGGCCAGCACCTGCAAGGTCACGGTCTTGCCGGTGCCGGTGGCGCCCGCGATCAGCCCGTGGCGGTTGGCCTGCCCCAGCAGCAGGTGCTGCGGCGCGCCGTGGCCCTCGCCCCCGCCGCCCACGAAGATCGCCGGTTCCTCTGCCATCGCCCTCTCCCGCTCTCGGCCGTCCGGCGCGACAATACAGCGTTAATCCCGCCGTGCCAGTCTCGGCCTCGCCCTCGGGCGTGCGGTGGCGCGCCCCGGGGGGTGACTTCCTCCCTGTCCGACTGGCCGCGCCCTTGAAAAGGCGCGGCTTTTTTTCATGGCGAATGTCGGGGGCGCCGGACGGATTCGCAGTTGACGCAAGGGTGCGAAGCACGTAGCGTCCCCTGCCATGAAGTCGGCCAGTCCGACAGGGAGCAACAAGTGAACCTGCAAAGGGCCGGTCCGCCGGCCCTTTCGCCTGTCCGGGGCCGGCCCGGAGGCCGCCCGCTCACCCCGCCGCGACCGGCGCGCTTTGCCCGCTGACAGCGCCGCGCCCGCGTGCTAGGGGATGCGCCGACCCATAGCCCAAGCCGGACCCCGCGATGACCAGAACCACGCTTGCCCTTGCCGCCCTCGCCGCCGCGCTGGCCCTGCCCGCCGCCGCGCAGGAAACCCCGCCCCCCGCCGAGCCGGAGGTGCAGACCGTGCCCGCGCCGCTCGACAGCGACCTGTCGCTGGGCCGCGAGGATGGCGAAGACGCCGGCGGCGTCGGTTCGACCTATGTGCAGACGACGCACGGCGACTGGGAACAGCGCTGCATCCGCACCGAGGACGGGGCCGATCCCTGCAACCTCTACCAGCTCCTGAAGGACGCCGACGGCAACGCGGTGTCGGAATTCTCGATCTTCGGCCTGCCGGCCGGGCAGCGTGCGGTGGCCGGGGCCACCGCCATCGTGCCGCTGGAGACCCTGCTGACCGAGGAGCTGACCCTGCAGATCGACAGCGCCACGCCCAAGAAATACCCGTTCAGCTGGTGCTCGCCCATCGGCTGCATCGCCCGGATCGGCTTCACCCAGGCCGAGGTGGATTCGATGAAGCGCGGCAACCTGGCGAAGATCACCATCGTGCCGGCGGTGGCGCCCGACCAGAAGGTCACGCTGAACATGTCGCTGCGCGGCTTCACCGCGGGGCTCGACGCGGTGAACCGCGCGAACGCGGCGCTGAACGCGGCCGGCGGGAACTGAACTTCACGCGACAAATGAAGAAAGCCCGGCAGTCCCTTGGGATGCCGGGCTTTTTCGTGGGCCGCGCTGCGGAGTTTTCGAAGAAATCGGTGCAGGTTTCCGCGCGGATTTCGGCGCCTCACACCCGCCGCAGCGCGATCACCGCGTTCAGGCCCCCGAAGGCGAAGGCGTTCGACAGCGCCACATCGACCTTCGCCTGGCGGGCCACGTTCGGCACCACGTCCAGCGCGCATTCGGGGTCGGGCTCCTCATAGCCGATGGTCGGCGCGATCACCCCCTCGCGCAGCGCCATCAGGCAGGCCAGCAGCTCCACCGCCCCGGTGCCGCCGATCAGGTGCCCGTGCATCGACTTGGTGGAGGAGATCATCAGCCGGTCGGCATGATGGCCGAAGGCATGGGCCACCGCGGCGCATTCGGTCTTGTCGTTGGCCGCGGTACCGGTGCCGTGGGCGTTGATATAGCCCACGTCCTCGGGGTTCAGCCCGGCGTCGCGCAGGGCCCCGGTGATCGCCCGCTCCGCCCCCTGGGCCGAGGGCATCACGATGTCGCCCGCGTCGGCCGACATGGCGAAGCCGATCACCTCGGCCAGGATCTCGGCCCCCCGGCCCACCGCATGGTCCCAGTCCTCGAAGACGAAGACCGCCGCGCCCTCGCCCTGCACCATGCCGTCGCGGTTGGCGCTGAAGGGGCGGCAGGCGGTCTTCGACATCACCCGCAGCCCTTCCCAGGCCTTGATCCCGCCGAAGCACAGCATCGCCTCCGACCCGCCGGTCAGCATCGCGGTGGCCGCGCCCGAGCGCACCATCTGGAAGGCCAGCCCCATGGCGTGGTTCGACGAGGCGCAGGCGGTGGCCACGCTGAAGGTCGGCCCGCGCAGCCCGTATTCCATCGACAGGTGGCTGGCCGCCGCATTGTTCATCAGCTTGGGCACCACGAAGGGATGCACGCGGTTCTTCTTCTCCTCGTAGACCGCGCGGTAGTTCTCGTCCCAGGTGTTCACGCCCCCGGCGGCGGTGCCCAGCACCGCGCCGGTCTCCAGCCCCAGGGTGCCCTGGAAATCCAGCCCCGACTGTTCCACCGCCTGCCGCGCCGCCAGCAGGGTGAACTGGGTGAACTTGTCGTAGAGCACGATCTGCTGGCGGTTGAAATGCGCCTCGGGCTCCCAGCCCTGCACCTGCCCGCCGATCTGGATCGACAGCCGCTCGCGGTCGCGGATGTCCAGCGGCCCGATCCCGCAGCGGCCCTCGCTCAGTGCGGCGAAGGTGCCGGCCACGTCATGGGCCAGCGCGTTGACCGTGCCCGCCCCGGTGATCGCGACCCGCCTCATGCGCCCTTCTGGTCCGCGATGAGCCGTTCCACCGCCGCCACGATGGCGGCGACCGAGGAGATGTCGAAATCTCCCTGGCTGGGGTCGTTGGCGTTGAAGGGCACCGAGATGTCGAAGGCCTCCTCGATGGCGAAGATCGACTCGACAAGGCCCAGGCTGTCGATGCCCAGGCTTTCCAGCGTCGCATCCAGCTTCACGTCGTCCACGTCCAGCACCGCCTGTTCGGCGATGATGCGGATCACCCGGTCGCGCACGGTTTCGGTCATCGGCTCTGCCTCCGCGTTTGCCTCGCGGTCTAGTCGCTCGCCGCCCCGCCGGAAAGCATCTTTTTCAGCGCCGCCACCTCGGCGGCCAGCCGCGGCAGCCGGCGCAGCGCCTTCTGCATCTCGACATGGCTCTGCATCTTCACCGCCGGATAGCCCAGCAGCACCCGGCCCGCGGGGGCGTTGGTGAAGATCTTGGTGGCGCCACCGGCGATCACGTCGTCGCCCACGAAGATGTTGTCGCTGACCCCGACCTGGCCCGCCAGCACCACCCGGTCGCCGATCCGGGCGGACCCCGCCACCCCCACCAGCCCGCAGAGCAGGCAGTCGCGCCCGACCTCGACGTTGTGGCCAAGCTGGACGAGGTTGTCGATCTTGGTGCCGGAGCCCACGCGGGTGTCGCGCACCGTGCCGCGGTCCACCGTGGAATTGGCGCCGATCTCCACGTCGTCCCCGATGGTGACGGAGCCGAGCGAATGGATCCGCGTCCAGCTCTGCCGCCTGATCTCGGCGCGGGCGCCCAGGGTCTCGCGGATCTCCTCGATCCCCGATTTCTCGGGCGTCACGAAGCTGAACCCGTCGCCCCCGATCACCGCATTGGGCTGGCAGATGAAGCGGTCGCCGATGGTCACCCGCGGCCCGATCCGCGCGCCTTGCAGGATCAGCGCGTCGGCGCCGATCCGCGCGCCCTCGGCGATGGAGACATGGCTGGCGATCCTTGCGCGGGGGCCGAGCACCGCGCCTTGGCCGATCGCCACGAAGGGGCCGATGGCCGCGCCCTCTCCCAGTTCGGCCGAGGGGTCGATCACCGCGGAAGGATGGATGCCCGGCGCGATCGCCGGCCCGGGGTCCATCAGGCGGGTCAGCCCCGAGAGCGCCAGCCGCGAGCGGGGGGCGAAGATCGCGGCCTTCAGCCCCAGCGCCCGCCAGTCGGCCCCGGGCCAGACCACCGCGGCCCGCGCCTGCCCCTTGCCGATGCCCTCGGCATAGCGCGGGTCCATGGCCAGGGCCAGGTCGCCCGGCCCTGCCGCCGCGGGCTCGGCGGCGCGCTCGACCACCAGCGACAGGTCGCCCTCGGCCTCGGCCCCCAGGGCGGCGGCGATCTCGGCGATGGAATGGGTCATGGGAACCTCCCGGGGGCTTGCCCCCGGTGATTTAGTCCCCCGCGGCCCGCGTGACCACCCCGGCCCTGACCAGCGCGGCAAAGATCGCCGCGTCGCGGCCGTACATGTCGCGGCGGTACTGCATCATCCCCTTGGGGTTCGAGAAGGCGGTGCGGTATTCCAGATGGATCGGCACCGGGTCCTTCAGATAGATCCGCTCCTGCTTGCGGCTGTCCAGCACCTTGTGGAACAGGGTCTTGGGATCGGCCTCCTGCCGCGACAGCAGCTCGTAGGCGAATTCGAACGGGTCGGCCAGCCGCACGCAGCCCGAGGAATAGGTCCGCACCTCGCGCGCGAACAGGTGCTTGTCGGGCGTGTCGTGCAGATAGATCGCATGCGGGTTGGGGAACATGAACTTCACCCGCCCCAGCGCGTTGCTGTCGCCCGGCGCCTGCCGCAGGTTGAAGGGGAAGTTGCGCGCCGAATAGGCGGCGAAGTTCACCGCGCTGCGCGGCACCACCCTGCCCCGCGAATCCACCAGTTGCAGGTGGCCCAGCGCATTGGGGTTGGCCTGGAGCCGCGGCAGGTAGTCGCGCTTGATGATCCCGGGCGGCACGGTCCAGTCCGGGTTCAGCTCCATATAGGTCATCTTGTGGCTGAACTCGGGGGTGTTCTTGTCGGTCACCTCGGCCCCCACCACCGCGCGGGTCGAGAAGGTGACGCGCCCGTCGTCCACGATCTTGGCGGTGTAGTCGGCGAGGTTGACCCAGATATGCCGCCCGCCGCGGTCGAAGTTCAGCCAGCGTTCCCGCTCCATCGCCACGATCACCGCCTCCAGCCGCCGGGCGGGGGCTGTGTTGATCTCGGTCATGGTGGCCGCATTGGCCTGGCCGGTGGGCTCCAGCCCGTGGTCGGCCTGGAAGGCCGAGACGGCGCGGGCGATCCCCTCGTCATAGCTGGCCGCGGCGGAGCGGGGCAGATAGCCCATGGCCGACAGCCGGTCGCGCAGGGCGATGAGGGCGGGGCCGGTCGCGCCCTTCTCCAGCGACTTCGCCGGCACCGGCGCGCCCCAGGCATCGGCCGCCACCGCCTCCTCCAGCATCAGCCGGGCCTTCATCAGCTGGGCATATTCCGGGGTGCGGGGGGCAAGGTCGCGCAGGAAGCCGGCCGGATCGGCGGCGCGCGCGAAACCGTCGAGGTTGCCGCGGCGGTCGCGCACCGGCACCTCGCGCACGATGCCCGGCACGACCTTCGAGGGCACCAGCGCCCCGGTCTGCACGTCGCGGGCATAGTCCAGCAAGGCCGCGGTCATCCGCACCTCCAGCCGGCCGCGGTCGCCCTCGGTGCGGGCGGCGCGGAAGGCGGCGATCAGTTCGGCGGGGTCATAGCGGCGCACCGGCAGCCCGTGCGCCGCCGCCCCGTCCAGCGCGGAAAGCAGCGCGGCGCGGCGCCCGGCGGCCTCGGCCGTGGTCCAGAAGGCGGCATAGTTGCGCTCGGCATAGAAGCCCGCGATGGCCTCGTCGTCCGCCGCGGCCTCGGCGATGGCGCTGCGGAAGGCATTGGCGGCCGCGGCGGGCGAGGCGTTCTGCGCCGCCAGCGGCAGCACCGACTGCGCCCCGGCAGGCCACGCCAACCCCGCGCAGAGCGCGATCAGCGAAAGTCCCCGGACAATCCGGGCATCGGGGCGAGCGACCAACGTCATGAGAATCCTCAAATCACGCAAAGCGGTGTTCCAGCCTCCAGATTCGCCGGCGCGGGCCCCGAGTCCATTCACAAACCCGAAGGATCGCGGGGGTCGGGGCAACAGCGCGCCGGACTGTCGCTTTCGCGTCACAGCGGCGTGATGGGAAGCGCCCTGCCCGAGCCCGCCGCGGTTTTCAGCAATTTTTTGCTTATTGCCGGCCTGATGGTCGCAGGCGGCTTCGCGGCGCTTTTCCCGGGCCACGCCCCTGTGTCATAGTCCGGGGCGTGCCAGGGGATGGGCACGAGACCGAAGTTGCCCCCAGGGCGACCAACAAGAGCGACGGGACAGGCCAGAAGAATGACGGAACAAGCCGATTCAGCGTTCTCGCGTCGGGGGCTCCTGCGTGCCTTCGCCGCGACCGCGGTGGTGGCGGCGCCCACCTACGCCAATGCCTTCGGACTGCTGCGCGGGGCGGGCGACATCCGCCGGGTGCGGATGTACTCGGGCCGCACCGGCGAGACGATCGACACGATCTACTGGATCGAGGGGCAGTACATCCCCGAGGTCATGAAGGAAATCAACCACTTCATGCGCGACTGGCGCAGCGGGGCCACGGCGAGGATCGACACCCGCACCATCGACATCATGGCCGCGGCGCACAGGCTGATGGACGTGACCGAACCCTACATGATGCTCTCGGGCTACCGCTCGCCGCAGACCAACGCCATGCTGCGGTCGCAGTCGCGCGGCGTGGCGCGCGACAGCCTGCACATGCGCGGCCAGGCCGCCGACCTGCGGCTGAAGTCGCGCAACGTCAGCCAGATGGCCCGCGCGGCCGAAGCCTGCGCCTCGGGCGGCGTGGGGCGCTATGCGCGCTCGAACTTCGTGCACATGGACTGCGGCCCGATCCGCACCTGGACGGGCTGAGGGTCAGGCGCCGGCCAGCGGATAGCGCGCCAGCACCTCGTAATCCGCGCCCTCGCGGCGCAGCCAGGACCGATAGAGGATCACCTCCTCCACCCGCCAGGGGCCGGCGCGAAAGTCGGTCTCGGCGGCGATCGCGCGTTCCAGCCTGACCGCCTCCTCGGGCGGGGGCGGGGGAAAGCGGCCCAGCGTCACATGGGGATGGAAGCGGCGGCTCTCGGGCCGGGCGCCGGCCTCCTGCGCGATGCGGTCGGTCTTGGCTTGCAGGCGGGTCAGCGGTTCGCAGGGCGCCACGCCCGCCCAGGCCGCCCGCGCCTCGCGCCCGCCGAAGAGGCCGGCGCCCTGCAGGGTCAGCTCGAAGGGCGCCTGGCGCAGCGCGGAAAGCCCCTCGTCCACCGCCACCAGCACCGCGTCGGGCTGTTCGCCCAGGAAGGTCAGCGTCAGGTGGAAGCCCTGCGGCTCCACCCGGCGCGGCAAGGGCAGCAGGAATTGCAGCACGTTCAGCCGCGACCGGATCTCCGCCGGGATCTCCAGCCCCACGAAGGCGCGGATCAGGGCCATGCCCGCGCTCCTATTCCCAGCAGGAAACCAGCACGGTCAGCGCATCGGCCCTGGCGGTCAGCGCGTCGGGCGTGAGGCCCGCGGGCGGGGCGACGGCGGTGGCGGGCGCAAGCCCCGCCTCGCCCAGCCGGGCGGCCAGCGCCTCGGCCCCCAGCGCGAAGGCCACGCCCTCGGGCAGCAGCCGGTCGCCCGAAGGCGCGGGCAGCAGCATCCCCACCACCGCGCCCGCGGCATCGAGCACCGGCCCCCCCGCATCGCCCGGCCGCACCGCGATGGCCAGCCGGCGCAGGTGGGGCTCGCCCTCCAGCCCGGTGGCCCCGGCCAGGGTGCCGAAGCTCAGCGCCGGGGCGGGCAGCGCGTCCTCGTAAGGGTAGCCCGCCAGCGCCACCTCGGCCCCGGTGCGCGGCGCGCCCGGCGCCAGCGCGGCCACGGCGCGCGGAGCCAGCGGGCTGGCCGGGGCCAGCAGCGCGAGATCGCCGTCGCTCCAGGCCACCCGCGCCTCGACCGTGCGGTCCAGCGTGATCCGGCCGCAGGCCGCCACCGCCCCGGCCACCGTGGCCACCTCGCCCCGCGGCCCGACCCAGAAGCCCGAGCGCGAATGCAGCGGCCGGCGCACCTCCAGCCCCGCCAGCATCCCCGCGCGCAGCCCGGCGTCGAGGGGCACGAGGTCGGGGTCCAGCGCCCGCCGCCCCAGCGCGCGGAAGCTCGCCCGCATCAGGGGCAGCGCCTGTTCGGCGATGGAGGCCGCCCTGGGCTCCCAGATCAGCACATAGCCCTTGATCAGGCCCTGCGAGAGCTCGGCATGGGCCTGGGCCGAGGTGCGGCCGCCCCGCGCCTCGATGGCGAAGCCGCGGTCGGACAGCGCGCGCTCGCCCTGCGGCGGCACCGCCTCCAGCGTCTGGATGAGGTCGTAGAGCCCCTTCAGCGCCGCCGCATCGCCCGGCTGGCTGATCAGGAGCGCGCGGATGCCGCTGCCGTCCTTCTCGGCATATTGCACGAAGGGGGGCGCGTAGCCGTCGAAGGCCACATGCGCCAGCGGCAGGGCGATCTCGATCCCCGCCTCGGGCTCGGTGATGGTCTGCAGGCCCAGCGCGGCCTCGGTGGCCGCGCGCTCGCCCAGCAGTTCGGCCCGCTGGCGGGCGGTGAGAAAGCCCGTGGGCTCGTGCCCCCGCGCGCCCTGCCAGGCGGTGATCGAGCCGCGGGTGCCCGGCCCGAAGGCGCCGTCGATGGCCGCGGTATAGAACCCCGCCCAGCGCAGCGCCGACTGGATCGCCTGCCGCTCCTCGCGGTTGAGCGCGGCCTCGGCGGCGCGGGCCTCGGCCACGGTCTCGCCGGGCGGGACGAGCGGGGGCGGCGTTTCCGGCGCAGGCCCGACCGGCGCGGGCCCGACCGGCGCGGGTTCGACCGGGGCGACCGCGACCGGCTCGGGCGG
Source organism: Paracoccaceae bacterium (assembly GCA_037190175.1). Taxonomy (GTDB): domain Bacteria; phylum Pseudomonadota; class Alphaproteobacteria; order Rhodobacterales; family Rhodobacteraceae; genus JBBCJM01. Next base: position 17,502 of record JBBCJM010000097.1, read on the forward strand.
GGCCAGGCCCTGCACCGGCGCCTCGGCGGGATTGGCGCCGGCGGGCCAGTAGGGCGCGCGGTAGATCTCGCCCAGCGCGATGAAACTGTCGGAGGGGATCAGGTTGTCGGCGCGCAGCGTGCGCAGCCGCGCCTCGGCCGCGGCCCTCGTATAGGGCCCCAGCGCCACCGCATACCAGCCCGATGCCATGCGGAAGCCCGCCACGTCGGGGAACATCGCCGCCCAGGCGCGGGCCCGGCTTTCGGCCTCGGCCAGGGTGGGCTGCGCCTCGATCTGCACCCAGACGCGCGGGCCGGTCTGCGCGGCGGCGGCAAGGGGAAGGGCGAGAAGCAGGAGAAGGCCGGCCAGGAACGTCGTCAACCGCATCGGGCAATGGTCCGCACTGTCACAGGAGCCTTGGGGAAACCACAGAACGGGAGGGATTTCCAGTGCGCCCGATGCCGGAAACGCCCGGCCTCGCGCCGGCGTGTCATGCCCGCCCCGCCCGAAGCCGCTGGCTCCGGGGTTCCGCAGCGATCACTCCCTCAGGCTGGCCCCCAGCGCGCGGATGTCGTCCAGCCGCTCCAGGTCGTTCAGCAGGCCGATCAGCCGCTCCACCCGCGCGGGCGGGACCGGCACCGCGCAGATCCCGGCGGCTTGGCGCAGGAAGTCCTCCATCTCGGCCTGGGTGACCGGGTTGTCGGGATGGCCGCGGCAGAACCGGACCGGGGCCGAGCGGATCTCCCGCCCGTCGCGGGTGGTCAGGGTGACCTCCACGTCCTCGCGCCCGGCGTCCTTCACCACCTCGACCAGCCGCGACAGGCGCAGGTAGTCGGGATCGGCCACCCGCGCGTCGTCGAAATGGTCCAGCCGCAGCATCCCGTCGCGCAGGGTGCAGGCGACGACCCAGGGCAGGCTGAACTGCGCCTCGATGCCGTTCTGCGGGTTCTGCTTGCGGTCCAGCGGATCGGCCATGATCCGCAGCCGGGGGGTGCCGGTGACGGTGATCCGGGCGACCTCCTCCGCCGCCACCTGCCCGCGCAGCTCGCGGATCGCGTCCAGCACCGGATGCGCCACGACCCCGCAGGGATAGCCCTTGTACCCCAGCCGGTCGCCCAGCCAGTTCTGCCCCAACCCCTCGGTCAGCGCCGCCATGTCGAGCTTCTTGCCCGGATAGTAGAGCGCATAGAGCCCGTAGCGGCCCGAGAACGCCTGGCGCAGCCCGCCGATCCCCTCGCGCGCCAGCAGCGCCGCCGTCACCCCGTTGCGGGTGACGAAGCCGGCCTGCATCCGGATCCCCATCACCCCTTCCAGCTGGCCCTGGAAGTTGCCGCAGACCTGCGCATGGGCCAGCCCCAGCGCATCGACCACGCCGCTGGCGTCCAGCCCCAGCGCCTTGCCCGCCGCCACCGCGCTGCCGAGGTTGGCGAAGGTATAGGTCGAATTGAAGCCGGTGGTGGCGGAGGCGAGGTTGTCGGTCACCGCCACGACCATCCGCGCCTGCAGGTCCACCGCCACTGCGACGGCGGCGAGCAGGTCGCGGCCGGAGATGCCGGCGCCCTCGCCCGCCGCCAGCGCCGCCGGCACCACCGAATAGCCGATGGCGAAGCCGCCCGAGGCGTCGATCCAGAACTTGTCCTCGTATTCGTGCGCCTTGCCGAAGCTGGCGTTGGCGAAGGCCGCGGCGGTGGCCGAGAGCGTGACGGGCGCGCCGAAGACGCTGGCCTCGGGCGCGCCGCCCTGCGCCCGGGCCACGCGCAGGATGGCGTCCGACCCCGGCGCGGCCGAGCCCGCCATCGCGGTGGCGATGTGCCAGATCACCGTGCGCCGCGCCGCCTCGACGGTGGCGGGCGACAGGTCCTCGAACCGGGTCCGCGCCACATGCCCGGCCAGCTGGCGCTCCAGCGCCGGGGTCTCGGGCCCTTCGGGGCCGGAATGATGGATGCTCATGCTCCCTCCCTCTGCGCCGCGCGGGCCAGCAGGCCGATGTCTTCCAGGCTTTCGAGCCCGCGGCAGGCGGTCAGGAAGCGGTCGTATCCCCCGCTGCCCAGGCGCAGGGGCAACAGCCGCTCCCACTTGCCGCGCAGCTCGTCCCAGCCGACCGGGCCGCGCCGGGCATGGCCGCGCGGATGCTCGACCAGCTGCGACAGCCGGCGGCCGTCGCGCAGCGCGATCTCCACCCGCGCGCCGCGGCCGCGCGGCTGGGTCCGCTCCAGCTCGGGGTCGGGGGCGAAGCCGATCAGCGGCTTCAGCCGCAGCACCTCGGGATGGTTCAGCGCGGTCGGGTGGTGGGCGATGTCGAAGCCCAGATCGCCATGCACCATCGCCACCGCGACCATATGGGCGATGTTGATGCTGGGCATGGTGCGGCCGCCGACCGTGTTCAGCGAGCGCGAGTTGGAGCCGATGGTGACCGCGGCGATGTCGCCCGTCCGCAGCCCGTGGTCGCGCATCAGGATCATCGCGGCCTCGGCCGGGGCGTGGATCGGATAGCCGGCCGAGTAGAACTTGAAGTTCGCGCCCATCACCGCGTGCTCGCTGCCCAGCCCGCGGCCCGGATCCTGCACCGGCGCCTCGGCCCAGGCCAGCGGCCCGTGGACGGAATCGAGCACCGCCTCGCTGCCGTCGAACCCCGCCGCCGCCAGCTCGGCCGCCATCACCCCGCTCATCGCCGCGATGCCGTTGGCCAGCGCCTTGGTCATGTGGTGCCGTTCCTCCAGCACCGTGGCCAGCCCGCCGGCATTGCCCGCCGCCAGCGCCAGCGCGCGGCGGTGGTGGTCGGCATCGGCGCCGCGCAGCAGGGCGCAACCCGCCGCCGCGCCATAGGAATGCAGGTGGTCGGAATGGACATGATGCCGCTCGCGCAGCGACCAGGCCCCGCCCACCGCGGCGACGATCCGGGTGCCCAGGTCGTAGGCCAGCGAGATCGCGGCGATCACCTCGCGGCCGGGGGATTTCAGCGCCTCGCCCGCCGCCGTCACCGCATGGACGATCACCGCCCCGGGGTGGCCGTCGGTCACATGCGCGCCGTCGAACTCGTCGGCATGGCCGGCGGTGCCGTTGGCCAGCGCCGCCAGCACCGGCGAGGACCGGCCGGCGGTGCCGAACACCGCCGCCGCCGGCGGCCCGCCCTGCCCCGCCACCCATTCGGCGATGGCGCGCCCGGGCGGCAGTTCGCGCCCGACGATGGCGCAGGCGATCTCGTCGAAGACGATCATCTTGGTGCGCTCGACCACCTCTTCGGGCAGCCGGGCGCCGCGGGCGGCCGCGGCATGGGCGGCGAAGGCCGCGGTGATGCTCATCGCCGGCCCGGCGCGGGCCGTCTGCCCCTGCTCTCCTGCATGTCCCCTCCCCGATATTTACGCTCATGCGTATTGATGTTCGCTTCCGCGAAGCTATTCTGCATTCCGTACCGATCCCGTCAACCGCGTAATGGGCCATGACCGCATTTCGAGATCAGCTCCGCCACCGGCTGGCGCGGCGGGCGCCGGTGCTGGGATGCAGCGTGGATTTCCCCACCACGGGGCTGGCGCTGCGGCTCTGCGAGGCGGGGTTCGACCTTTTGCTGCTCGACTGCGAGCATGGCGGGCCGGGGATCGAGAAGCTGCAGGACCTCGCCATCGCCGCGCGGGCCGGCGGCGCGGCGTCGGTCGCCCGGCCGTGGCGGCGGGACTTCGGCCTGGTCCGCCGCTATCTGGACGGCGGCGCCGGGGGCGTGGTCTGGCCCGACCTGGAACATCCCGCCGAGATCGACGACCTGGCCGGCGCCTGCACCGACGCGGGGCACCCCGGGGCGATCCTGCTGGCGCTGGTCGAGACCCGCGCCGCGGTCGAGCGGATCGAGGCCATCGTGGCCCATCCGCGGCTGGACGGCATCATCATCGGCCCCGGCGACCTTGCGGTGTCCTTCGGCCATCCGCGCGGCGCGCAGGACGAAGGCCTGGCCGCGGTCCACCGGCGGATCCTCGAGGCGGCCGGGGCGGCGGGCAAGGCGGCCGGCGGCCCGGTGTTCCGCCTGGGCGCACGGTTCCTGCAAGAGGCCGGGGCGAGCCTCTTCATGCATTCGGCCGCCCACCTGCTGGCGCAGGGCGCGGCGGCGTTCCGGGCCGAGCTGGGTCAGCCCGGCCACAGGATGCGCTGATCGACCTCGGCCAGGCTGCGGCAGCCGGTCAGCGCCATGCCGCGGGCCAGCTCTTCCCGCAGGATCTCCAGCACATGCGCCGCCCCCTCCTGCCCGCCGCAGGCCACGCCATAGAGCGTGGCGCGCCCCACCAGCACCCCCGAGGCGCCCAGCGCCAGCGCGCGCAGGATGTCGAGCCCCCGCCGCACCCCGCTGTCGAACAGCACCTGCAAGCCGGGCGGGGCGGCGGCGGCCACGGCCGGCAGCGCCTCGATGGCAGGGGGCGCGGCGTCGAACATCCGGCCGCCGTGGTTCGAGACCACGATGGCGTCCACCCCCAGCTCCGCCGCCCTGGCGGCATCCTCGGGCAGCAGGATGCCCTTCAGCACCAGCCGCCCCGTCCAGCGGTCGCGAAAGCGCGCCACGTCCTCCCAGGTCACGCTGGCCGAGTTGGCGATGCGGCTGACCTTCTGCGTGACCTTGCCGCCGACCTGGGCGGGATAGTTCACGTAGCGCGGCGTCCCCCCGCTCAGCCAATAGCGGCACAGCACCCCGGCGAACCAGCGCGGGTGCCGGGCGATGTCGAGCCCCAACCGCAGGCTGGGCCGCACCGGAAAGGCGAAACCGTTGCGGCCGTTGTATTCGCGGTTGGCCATGACCGGGGTATCCACCGTCACCACCAGCGCCTCGGCCCCCGCCGCCGCGGCGCGGTCCACCACCTGCCAGGTCGCCTCGCGGTCCTCCCAGACATAGAGCTGCAGCCAGAACCCCGCGGTCGCGGCCCGGGCGACATCCTCGATCCGGCTGGTGGAACTGGTCGTCAGGGTGAAGGGCACCCCGGCGCGGGCGGCGGCAGCGGCCAGCGCCTCCTCGCCGCGGAAGCCCACGATGTTCGCGGCCCCCGTGGGGGCGATCGCCACGGGGAAGGGCACCGCCCGGCCCAGCAGCGCGGCCTCGGTGCTGACCCCGCGCACGTCCTGCAGCACGGCCGGGCGCAGCCGCACCGCGTCCAGCGCCCGGCGGTTCAGCCCCAGCAGCGTCTCGTCCTCGGTGCCGCGGTCCACGAATTCGAAGAAGGCCCGCGGCAGCCGGCGGCGCGCCATCTCGCGATAGTCTGCGACGTTGTAGGCCGTCATCGCGCGTTCTCCGGCCGGCACCCGTTCCGGCGCGGCGGATCGTATGGACCGCGCGGCGTTTGTCCAGAATTTTCTGGACAGCGCAAAACTATGCGCCCTTACGAAATCTGAACCGGGCTCGACGGCCGTTCCAGCCCGCGGCAGACCTCCAGCAGCGCCTCGCCCACCTGCTCCAGCCGCGGCTCCATCCGGTGGGTCGGCCCGGCGACGGTCACGATATAGGTGGCCCGGTTCCAGCGGAAGGTCGCCGAGACGGTGGTGACGGTGGGCACGCTCTCCTCGCGGTTCAGATACCAGCCCCGCGCGACCGAGGCCTCGATCTCGGCGGCAAGGGTGTCGGCCGAGCGGATGGTCGCGCCGGTCAGCGGCTGCATGTCCAGCGCCGCGATGGCCGCCCGCCGCTCCTCGGGCGGCAGCGCCCCCAGCGCGGCCTTGCCCGCCGAGGTCGCGTGGACCGAGCGCAGCGAGTCGCCGATGCTGGCGAAGAACCGCAGCGGGCTGGCGGATTCGAACGACAGCAGATAGCGGGCACCCGCCCCTTCGGCGCGCATCAGGAACACCGTCTCGTCGAACCGCGCGCGCAGCTCGCGCAGGAGGATCTCGGCGCGCAGCACCACCGGATCGTGCTCGACGATCACCCCGGCCAGCCGCTTCAGCTTCAGGTTGGGATAGAAGGCGCTGCGCGGGCCCAGCTGGTAGAGATAGCCCGCATCCAGCAGCGAGCGCAGCACGTCATGGCAGCTCGACACCGGCAGCTTCAGCGCCCGCGAGATTTCCGACAGCGTCAGCGCGCGGCCCTCCCGCTCGAACAGTTCGAAGAAATCGAGGGTCCGCTTGACGATTTTCGACATGGCCACCCTGCCGTGATCCTTCCTTTGGGTAGAGGCAGCGCCGCGAGAAGACAAGCGCGCCCCGCACCGGCGGCGCCTTGACGGGCCGGGGTGGCTGGAGCATAGTCTTCGCTGTGGCGTATTAAAATGCGCTGTCCCGAATTTATGCGAGGCTCCCGATGGATTTTCCCGAACCCCTGGCCGAGACGCCCGAACTGGCGGCCATCCGGGATTCCGTCCGCGCGATCTGCGACCGCTTCGACGACGACTACTGGACCGAGAAGGACCGCAGCCACACCTTCCCCTCCGAGTTCAGCCGGGCCATCGCCGAGGGCGGCTGGCTGGGCATCGCCATGCCCGAGGAATACGGCGGCGCGGGGCTGGGCGTGACCGAGGCGGCGGTGATGATGCAGACCATCGGCTCTTCCGCCGGCACCTTCGCGGCCTGCTCGGCGGTGCACATCAACATCTTCGGCCCCCATGCCATCGTGAAGCACGGCACGGCCGAGCAGAAGCGCCGCTGGCTGACCCCGCTGATCGCCGGCGAGATCCGCGCCTGCTTCGGGGTGACCGAGCCCGACGCGGGGCTGGACACCAGCAAGCTCAGGACCCGCGCGGTGCGCCAGGGCGACCATTTCCTGGCCAACGGCCGCAAGATGTGGATCTCGACCGCGCAGTCGGCCGACAAGATCCTGCTGCTGGCCCGCACCACGCCCATCGAGGACTGCCGCAAGCCCACCGACGGGCTGTCGATCTTCTTCACCGACCTCGACCGCAGATATGTCGAGGTGAAGGAGGTGCCCAAGATGGGCCGCGGCGCGGTCGATTCCAACGCGCTGTTCATCGACAACCTGCCGATCCCGGCCAAGGATCTGATCGGCGAGGAGGGGCAGGGCTTCCGCTACATCCTCGACAGCCTGAACCCCGAGCGGATCCTGAACGCGGCCGAGGTGATCGGCATCGGCCGCCGGGCGCTGTGGAGGGCGGTGAACTATGCCAACCAGCGCGAGGTGTTCGGCCGCAAGATCGGCATGAACCAGTCGATCCAGCACCCGCTGGCCGAGAACTGGTCGGAGCTTTACGCCGCGGAGCTGATGACGCTGCGCGCGGCCCGGCTCTACGATTCCGGCCAGCCCTGCGGGGCCGAGGCCAATGCCGCCAAGTACCTGGCCGCCGACGCCGGGTTCCGCGCCGGCGACCAGGCGATCCGCACTCATGGCGGCATGGGCTATGCCACCGAGTTCCAGGTCGAGCGGTACTTCCGCGAACTGGTGGGAACCCGGCTGGCCCCGGTCTCGCGCGAGCTGATCCTGTGCTTCCTCGCCGAACGCAAGCTGGGCCTGCCCAAGTCCTACTGAGGAGCCGCCGATGCCCGATGCCGTCCTGACCGAGCAGCGCGGCGGCGCGCTGTGGATCACCATCAACCGCGAGGACCGCCGCAACGCGATCAACCCCGAGGTGATCTTCGGCATCCGCGACGCGCTGCTGGCCGCCGACCGCACGCCCGGCCTGCGCGCCGCGGTGCTGACCGGCCGGGGCGAGCGGGCGTTCTGCGCCGGGGCTGACCTGCAGGCCGGCACCGGCATCTTCACGCAAGGGCTGGACGAGCCCACTACCGATTTCGGACAGCTGGCCCGTGCCGTCCGCGGCCTGGACATCCCGCTGGTCGCCCGGGTGAACGGCGCCTGCGTGGCCGGGGGCATGGGCCTGCTGGCGATCTGCGACCTGGCGGTGGCGGCCGACCATGCGCGGTTCGGCCTGCCGGAGGCCGGCGTCGGGGTCTTTCCCATGCAGGTGCTGGTCTACCTGCGCTCAATGCTGCACGCCCGGCACGTCAACGAACTGGCGCTGACCGGCGAGCTGATCGGTGCCGCCCGCGCCGCCGAGATCGGGCTGGTGAACCGCGTGGTGCCCGCGGCCGAGCTGGACGCGGCGACCGAGGCGCTGGTGGCGCGGCTGGCGGCGATGTCGCCCGCGGCGCTGCGCCGGGGCAAATACGCCATCGCGGCGATGGAGAGCATGGGCTTTCACGAGGCGCTGGCCTTCGCCGAGACCCAGATCGCCGTCGCCTCGCGCACCGCGGACGCGCGCGAGGGGCTGGCCGCCTTCACCGAGAAGCGCGCGCCGCGCTGGGGCGGCGAGCGGTGAGCCGCAAGGTGCGCATCGGCGGCGCCTCGGGCGCCTGGGGCGACAGCCCGGGCGCGGTGGGGCAATTGCTCGACGCCGGGGTGGACTATCTGGTCATGGACTTCCTGGCCGAGGTCACCATGTCGCTGCTGGCGCGGGCGCGGATGAAGAACCCCGACTTCGGCTTTCCCCCGGATCTGGTGGCCTATCTCCAGCCGCATCTGGCCCGGCTGGGCCGCGGCGGCGCGAAGGTGGTGACCAATGCCGGCGGGGTGAACCCGCTGGGCGCCAAGGCGGCGCTGGAGGCGGCGGCGCGGGCGGCGGGCCTCGACCTGAAGGTCGCCGCGGTCACCGGCGACGACCTGATGGGCCGGCTGGACGAATTGCGCGCGCTGGGCCTGCGCGAGGCCGAGACCGGCGCGCCGATCCCCGAGCGGCTGCTGACCGCCAATGCCTATCTGGGCGCGCTGCCGATCCGGGCGGCGCTGGCGGCCGGGGCGGATATCGTGGTGACCGGCCGCGTCGCCGACAGCGCGCTGGCGCTGGGCATCCTGATGCACGAATTCGGCTGGGCCGAGGATGCGCACGACCTGCTGGCCGCCGGCAGCCTGGTGGGCCATGTGCTGGAATGCGGCCCGCAGGCGACCGGCGGCACCTTCACCGACTGGGAGACGGTGCCCGACTGGGGCAACATCGGCTATCCCGTCGCCACGGTGGCACCGGACGGCAGCTTCGAGCTGGGCAAGCCCGCGGGCACCGGCGGCCTCGTCAGCTTCGGCACGGTGGCCGAGCAGGTGCTCTACGAGATCGGCGATCCGGCGGCCTATCTGCTGCCCGACGTGGTGGCCGACTTCTCGCAGGTCCGAATCGCCGAGACCGGCCCCGACCGCGTGCGGGTCGGCGGCGCGCGCGGCCGGCCGCCGACGCCGGATCTGAAGGTCTCGGCCACATGGGCGGACGGCTGGCGGGCGGTGCTCTCGGTCTCGATCGTCGGGCCGCAGGCGGCGGCCAAGGCCGAGAAGACCGCCGAGGCCATCCTGGCCCGCGCCCGCCGCCTGTTCGCCGCGCAGGGTTTTCCCGACTTCACCGCGACGCGGGCCGAGGCGCTGGGCGCCGAATCCGCCTATGGCGCCGACAGCAGGCGCCGCGCCACGCGCGAGGTGCTGCTGCGGCTGGTGGTCGACCACCCCGACCGCCGCGCGCTGGAGCTCTTTGCCCGCGAGGCGGGGTCGATCGGGCTGGGCTTCGCCCCAGGCACCACCGGCATCTATTCCGGGCGGCCGAAGCCCGTGCCGGTGGTGCGGCTGTTCACCCTGCTGGTGCCCAAGGCGGTGGCCGGCCCGGCGATGGTGCATATCGACGGGCGCGCCTTCGAGGTGCCCTCGCCCCCCGGCGTGCCGCTGGCGCCCCGCCCGGCCGACCCGGCGCCGCCTGCCGTCCCGGACGGGCCGACCCGGCCGGTGCCGCTGAAACGGCTGGCCTATGCCCGCTCGGGCGACAAGGGCAACCGCGCCAATATCGCCATCATCGCCCGCGATCCCGCCTTCCTGCCCTTCCTGCGCGCCGCCCTGACGCCCGAGCGCATCGCCGAACATTTCCGCGAACAGGTCACGGGGCCGGTGCAGCGGTTCGAGGCGCCCGGGCTCCATGCGCTCAACTTCCTGATCGAGGGGGCGCTGGGCGGCGGCGGCATGGCCTCGCAGCGCATCGACCCGCAGGGCAAGGCCTATGGCCAGATGGCGCTGGAGATGGTGCTGGAGGTGCCGGCGGGCCTGCTGCCGGAGTGAGCCCTAGGCCCCGCGCACGATCCGGCCGCAGGCGGCCAGCAGGCCGGCCACGCCCTCCGCCCGTTCGAGCCCCAGCACCGCCGCCACCAGCGCCTCGACCTCTGCCTCGCCGGTCTCCATCTCGGCCGCCATGCCCCGCGCGAAGGCGCGCACCTCCTCCAGCGTCGGCATCCCCGCCGGGCGGGTCTGCGCCCCCTCCGCCACCCGGCCCGAACGGTGGCGCACCGCGACATGCGACTGCCGCTGCGGGACCGCGGCGTCGGGCAGGACCGCGACCTTCCGCGCCAGCGCCAGCAGCGCGGGGTCGTCGAGGCGCGACAGGTCCGCCATCGCCATCCGCCCCTCGGCGGCCGCCACCGCCAGGCAGAACTGCGCGCTCATCTTGGTGGCGACCGCGCTGGCATAGGGGCCGGGGTTGTCGATGCCGGGATAGCCGACCTCATAGGGGTTCAGCCGCAGGGTGATGGCCTCGATGGCCTGCGGCTCCACCTCGCCGCGGGCGACCATGGCGCAGAGCACCTCCAGCGGCCCCTGCAGGATGGCGCAGGCGGGGAACGCCTTCACCGTGACCTCCGACAACTGCCAGTCCACGCCCAGCCCCGCCAGCACCTCGACCGGCCCCGCCGCACCCGCGGTGGCGGCATAGAAGCCCGCCCTGCCCTCCAGCACCTGCGCCGCCGCACCCGCGCCGCAGGCCGCCAGCCGCGCCGCGGTCAGCCCGGCGCGGGCGGCGAGGCCCAGTTGCAGCGGGCCCTCCGGGCTGCCCTCGACCCAGACCTGCGCCAGCCCGCCGGCCTGCTGCGCCGCCAGCCCCAGCGCCGCCGCCGTCTGCCCGGCATCAAGCCGCATCAGCCGCGCCGCCGCCGCCGCCGCGCCGAAGCCGCCCGCCAGCGCGGCCGGGCGATAGCCGCGCGCGCTGGCCTGCTGGTCGAAGTCGCGGCCGATCCGGCACAGCGCCTCGTACCCCAGCACCACCGCCGCCAGGAACTCCGCCCCGCTGCATCCCCCCGCCTCGGCCGCCGCCAGCGCCGCCGCCATGACCGGCGCCCCGGGGTGCGAGGTGGAGGCGGCCTGGGTGTCGTCCTGCGACCGGGCATGGATCAGCGCGCCGTTGGCCAGCGCCGCCGCCTCGGCCGCCGCCCTGCCGCCGGTGGCCAGCAGCGTCGCCTCGGCCGGCAGGGGGTGGAACCGTTGCGCCATGGCCTGCGCCACCGTCTCGCGCCGCCGGCCGGCCAGCCCGACGCAGAGGTTGTGGATCAGGCTGACCTGCGCGCGTTCCACGACCCGCGCCGGGATCCCGCCCGCCGGAAAGGCGGCGACGAAGGCGCCCAGCGTCGCGGTCAGGCCGGCGCTCACAACAGGCCCCGGTCGCGCGCCAGCCGCGCGGCGATGGCGGCCAGCACGTCCAGCGTGGGCGTGGCCACCCCGGCGCTGCGGGCGAAGGCCTGCGGGGCCAGCACGATCTCGGCCACCTCCATCGGCCGCCCGGCCTCGTAGTCCTGCAACAGCGAGGGCTTGTGGTCCAGCGTGCGGCCCACCATCGCCTCGGGGTCGATCTCGAGCGGATAGCCATGCGCCGCCGCCGTCGCGATCCCCTCGCGCGCCAGCCGCAGGTAGATCTCGCGCAGCGCCGGGTCGCGGCGCGAGATGGAGGAAAGGTTGCCGGTGACCAGCGCCAGGACCGAGCCGGTCATGTTGCCCAGGAGCTTCTTCCACACCGCCGCGCGCGGATCGGGCACCACCGAGGTGGCGATCCCCGCCCCGGTCAGCGCGGCCGCCACCTCCTCAACCCGCCCGGCCTCGCCCAGTGCCCCGATCTCTATCCGGTTGTCGCCGGGCGAGTTGTTGCGCACCACCCCGGGGGCCACCACCTCGTTCGCCGAATAGACCACCCCGCCCAGGATCCGCTCCATCGGCACCTCGGCCAGGAACGCCCCGGCATGGCGGAAGATGCCGAGGTCGGGCGGGGCCGGCCGGCCGGCCAGGCCCAGGGAATACCACCAGGGCATCCCGTTCTGCGGAAACAGCACCACGGTGCGCGGGCCGACCAGGGGGGAGAGCCGCCCGGCGACCGAGGCGAGCCCGGTCGCCTTCACCGCGACGATCACCAGATCCTGGGGCCCGATCCCGGCGGCGTCGGCCCGCGCGGCCACCCCGGCGCGCGCGCGGGTGCCGGCCGTCTCCAGCCACAGGCCGCCCGCCGCCATGGCCGCCAGATGCGGGCCGCGGGCGATCACGGTGACCTCGTTCCCGCCCCGCGCCAGGGCCGCCGCGACAAACCCGCCGGTCGCCCCGGCGCCAAAGACCGTCACCCGCATCCCGCCTCCTGCACGCTTTCGGGGAAAGGCTAGCTGACCACTTGATCTTTCGCAAACACGAAAGCAAATTCGTGTCAGTGAAATATTGAACGAGGAAGGCCGTGTCCAGCACAGAAGCAGAGCAGACCCGAACCCCCCGCGGCCCGCTTTCCGGCCTGCGCGTGCTGGACCTGACCACGGTGATCATGGGGCCCGCGGCCACGCAGATGCTGGCCGACATGGGGGCCGACGTCATCAAGTTCGAGGCGCCCGAGGGCGATTCGCTGCGGCGCATCGGGCCGGGCCGCAGCGAGCTGATGGGCACGCTGTTCCTGCAGTCGAACCGCAACAAGCGCAGCCTGGTGCTGGACCTGAGGGACCCCGCCGACCGGCAGCGGCTGCTGGATCTGGCGCGCGAGGCCGATGCCCTGCTGACCAACATCCGCGGCGCCGGGCTGCGCCGGCTGGGGCTCGAATACGCCGACCTGCGCAAGGTGAACCCGGCGCTCGTCTACTGCCAGATGGTCGGCTACGGCTCGGACGGGCCCAATGCCGGGCAGGCGGTCTATGACGACCTGATCCAGGCGGCGGCCGGCGTCTGCGGGGTGTTCCAGGCCGTGGACGGCCAGACCCGCTATGCGCCGCTGAACATCTGCGACCGGGTGTCGGGCCTTTATGCCGCCATCGCCGTGCTGGGCGCGCTGCTGGAACGTTCGCTCAGCGGCGAGGGCCAGGCCATCGAGGTGCCGATGTTCGAGACGATGGCCAGCTTCGTCACCGCCGACCACATGGGCGGCGCCTCCTTCGTGCCGCCCTTGGGCAAGCCCGGCTACGGGCGGCTGCTGTCGCGCTTCCGCGGCCCCTATCCCACGCGGGACGGCCATCTGGCGCTGGTGGTCTATACCGACCGCGACTGGAAGGTGTTCACCGATCTGGTCGGCCGGCCCGAGGTGCTGGAAAGGCCCGAGTTCGCCTCGCAGACCACCCGCACCGAACATGCCGAGACCTGCGGGCATTTCCTGCGCGAGGTGCTGCCGCAGCGCACGACCGCCGAATGGATCGCGGCGCTGCGGGCGGCGGACATCCCCTGTTCCGTGGTGAACGGCCTGGCCGACCTGTTCGAGGACCCGCATCTGAAGGCCGTGGGGCTGTTTCAGGAATTCGACCACCCGACCGAGGGGCGGATCACCATGGCCCGGCCGCCGGTCAGGTTCGGCCGCACGCCGGCCGCCGTCACCGCCGTGGCGCCCAATCTGGGCGAGCATCCGGCGGCGGGATTCGAGCAGCTGGCCTATTTCCCGTCCCGGCCGGCGGAGGGCTGAGCGCCGAGCGGCTGCGCCGCGAGCGTCCGGCAGGTGTCGAGCAGCCCCTCGACCACGGCCTGCCCCTTGGCGTCCATGCTGAAGAGCGGCCCGGCCACGGTCACGAACATCGGCGTCCGCTGCCAGGTGAACCAGCCGGTATAGGTCACGGCGGTCGTCACGCTTTCCTCGCGGTTGATCGCATAGCCGCGCCGGCGGGTTTCCGCGATCTCCTCCGCCAGCCGCCCACGGTCGGTGATCGTCCTGGGCGTCATCGCGTCCAGCTCCAGCCCGGCGAGCACCTCGGCGCATTCCTCCTCGGGCAGGGTCGCCAGCAGCGCCTTGCCCACCGAGGTGGCGTGCAGCCGGCGGGCCAGGTCGCCCACCCGCACGGTGAAGCGCAGCGCGTGCGAGGGGTCGTAGACCAGCAGATAGCGCACCTGCCGGCCGATCGACTGGGCGAGCGAGACGGATTCGTCCAGCCGGTCGCGCAGGCCGCGCAGCGGCGCGTCCAGCGCCTGCACCAGCGCGTCCTTCTGCGCGATGCCCGAGGCCAGGTCCTGCAGGCGGACGGCGGGATAATATCCCCCGCGGTTGTGCAGCTCGTAGATATAGCCGCGCTCCTGCAGCGACTGGATCAGGTCGAAGCAGCTCGACATCGGGATCCCCAGCCCGCGCGAGATCTCCGACAGCGACAGCGGGCGCTTCTCGTCGGCGAAGAGCTCGAAGAAATCCAGGGTCCGTCTGACGATCTTCGACATGGCTGTCCTGTTCCCCGGGGGCTCCGGCCGTCGGCTGCGGTCAGGGAATCCCGGCATTCCCGGAGGGGTCAAGCCCTCCGGTAGCGCCAACAGGCGCCAAGACTCCGCAAAGCGGGTTGACACTCCCGCGGCGGCGGTCAAGTTTCGCTTCAGCGCATAGTACTTCGCCAACACGAAGATCAGGGCAGGGAGGCTCGGATGGAAGCGATCGACGTTCACACCCACATGTTCAGCAAGGAATACTTCGACCTGCTGATCGAACACGGCGCCCCCCGCTACAAGCGCGTGGTGCGCCCCTCGGGCCGGGTGGACGTGGAATCGGACGGGGCCAAGTTCCTGACCGCCGCGCCCGGGCATTTCGACTATGACCTGCGGGTGCGCGACATGACCGATGCCGGGGTCGACATCGCCATCGTCACGCTGACCGCGCCCAACTGCTATTTCGGCGACGAGGCGACCAGCCTGCGCGCGGCGCGGCTGGTGAACGAGGACATGGCCCGCGGCCAGGCCGCCCATCCCGACCGGATCCGCTGGATGTGCTCGCTGCCCTGGGAATATCCCGCGGCCGCCCTGGGCGAGCTGGAGCGGGCCTGCAACGACGGCGCGGTGGGCGTGATGGTGCTGGCCAACATCAACGGCCGCTCGCTGACCGACCCGGGCTTCGCCCCGGTGTGGGAGGCCATCGACAAGCGCGGCCTGCCGGTGCTGGTGCACCCGACCACGCCACCCGGCGCCAACCAGATGGACGTGAAGGTGCACAACCTGATCGGCCCCATCGGCTTCATGTTCGACACCACGCTGGCGGTGGGGCGGATGATCTACGACGGGTTCTTCGACACCTTCCCCAACCTCAAGATCATCGCCAGCCACGGCGGCGGCGCGCTGCCCTATCTGGTCGGGCGGCTGGACCAGTGCTTCTTCATGGACGAGGGCCGCCGCACCAGGATCTCCCGCCCGCCCAGCGAATACCTGCGCCAGATCTACTACGACGCGGTGGTCTACCGGCCCGAGGCGCTGGCGATGTGCATCGAGGTGGGCGGGGCCGAGAACGTCATGTACGGCTCGGACTATCCCCATACCATCGGCGACATGAAGGGCTGCCTGGCGCGGGTGGACGCGCTGCCCGCCGGGCAGGTCGATGCGGTGCGGGGCGGCAACGCCCGGCGCATCTTCCGGCTGTAGATCTGGGGGAGGGGCAGATGAAGATCGCCGCGATCAAGGCCAGCCTGCACTACCACGAGATCGGCATCGAGGGCATCGGCGAGGTGCTGGAACGCCGGCGCTTCATCTTCGTGGAGGTGACGACCGAGGACGGGATGACCGGCTTCGGCGTCACCGGCCACTTCCTGCCCTGGTCGATCCTGCCCTGCATCGAGCACCACATCTTCCCGGTGATCAAGGGCATGGACGCCCGCGACACCGAGCGGATCCATCTGGCGGTCTGGAAGCAGCTGAACCCCCGCGCCTATACCGGCGTCATCTCGAACGCGCTGTCGGCGGTGGACATCGCGCTGTGGGACCTGCGCGGCAAGAAGGAGGGGCGCACCGTCGCCCAGCTTCTGGGCGGGGCCAAGGACCGCGTCTCGGCCTATGCGACCTTCGGCTACAGCTATTTCGACCACGACCAGCTGGCCGAATACGGCCGCAGGTTCCGCGACATGGGCTTCGACGCGCTGAAGATGGTGGTGGGCGACCGCGGCCACGACTGGAAGGAGGACGTGCGGCGGGTGCGCAAGGTCCGCGCCGCCATCGACGAGGACACCGAACTGCTGGTCGACGGCAACTATTTCTTCAGCCCGCCCGAGGCGCGGCTGCTGTGCCGGGGGATCGAGGACTGCGGGATCACCTGGTTCGAGGAGCCGGTGCACCAGAACGACACCCGCGCCATGGCCGACCTGCGCCACCACACCCGCATCCCGCTGGCCGCCGGGCAGATGGAGGGCCACCGCTGGCGCTATCGCGAGCTGCTGCTGAACCAGGCGGTGGACTTCATCCAGCCCAACGTCTGCTACAACGGCGGCTTCACCGAGTCGCTGAAGGTCGCCCACATGGCGCAGGGCTTCAACGTGCCGGTGGCGAACGGCGGCGGCTGGCCGATCTTCAACATGCACCTGATGGCCGGGATCATGAACGGCGGCCGGGTGGAGTTCCACTATGGCATGTGGGAGGCCGGCAAGCGGTTCTTCCGCGGCGCGCCGGACCCCGAGGGCAGCACCATCCGCATCCCCGACGCCCCCGGCCTGGGCTTCACCGCCGACGCCGACCAGTTGCGGGACTCCCGGGTGATGGACCCCGGCAGCCGCGGCGGCACCATGACCGGGCCGCATGGCTATACCCAGCGCAGCGGCCGGGGATAAAAGTCACAGCCCGATCCGCACCGTCTTGATCTCGGTGAAGGCGTTGATGCCCTCGCGCCCGTTCTCGCGGCCGAAGCCCGACAGCTTGAAGCCGCCGAAGGGCAGCGCCTTCTCCCCGCCGCCGCCGTTCACCAGCACGTTGCCGGCCTCGACCAGCCGCGCCAGCCGCAGGATGCGCGAGGCGTCGCGGGTCCAGATCTTGGCGGAGAGGCCATAGTCGGTGTCGTTCGCCTCGGCCGCCAGCGCCTGAAGCGGGGTGGCCGGGTCGAAGGGCCGGGCGCAGAGCACCGGGCCGAACACCTCCATGTCAAAGACGCCCATCCCGCGGCCCGCGCCGGTCAGCACCACGGGGCCGTGGAAATACCCCGGCCCGAACAGGGCGCCGCCGGCCAGCGCCGGCTCGGCCCCCGCCGCCACGGCCTCTTCCACCAGCCGTACCACGCGCGCCCGCTGGCGGTCCGAGATCAGCGCCCCGAACTCCGCCCCCGCGCCCAGCCCGGCGCCGATCCGGAATCCCGCAAGCTGCCCCGCCACCGCCCGGACGAAATCCTCGAACACCGGCGCCTCGACGAACAGCCGCGTGCCCGCGCCGCAATACTGGCCGGACTTGAAGACGATCTCGCGCGCGACCGAGGCCGCAGCCTTGTCCAGGTCGGCATCGGCAAAGACCAGCACCGGGGACTTGCCGCCCAGCTCCAGCACGAAACGCTTGAGGTTGCTGCGCGCCGAGGCGGCCACGATCCCGCGGCCGACCGCGGTCGATCCGGTGAACGACACCATCCGCACCCCGGGATGGTCGATCAGCGCCTGCCCGGCGACCGCCCCCTCGCCCACCACGATGTTGACGGTGCCGGGCGGAAAGCCCACCTCCTCGACCAGCCGCCCCAGCCACAGCGCCGACAGCGGCGCGAGTTCGGCCGGCTTCAGCACCACGGTGCAGCCCGCGGCCAGGGCGGCGGCGGTCTTCTTCAGCGCCATCAGCAGCGGCGCGTTCCAGGGGGTGATGATGGCGGCGACCCCCACCGGCTCGCGGGTGGCGAAGGCGAAGGCCCCTGCCCCGGCCTCCACCATCGGCACCTCGCCGGTGATCTTGTTGGCCCAGCTGGCGTTCTCGCGCGCCGCGGCGATCGCCATGGGCACGTCGAAGGCGCGCAGCACACCCACCGGCCCGCCGGTGTCGAGCGACTCGATCAGCGCCATGCGCTCGGCGTCGCGTTCGACCAGATCGGCCAGCCGGGCGATCAGCCGGCCGCGCTCGGTCCCGCCCATGCGGGGCCAGGGCCCCTCGCGCATCGCCCGCGCCGCCGCGGCCACCGCCAGGTCGACCTCGGCCGCGCCCGCCGCCGCCACCTCGGCGATCCGCTGGCCGGTGGCGGGGTCGTCCACCGCGATGGCCGGCCGTTCGGCTGGACGCCAGCCGCCGTCGATCAGCAGCCCGGTCGGGATCTCGGCCACCGCGTCGCGGGCGCGCTGCAGCATGGCGGCATCGTGCGGCAGCGCCGCCGTGGGCTCCCCCGCGCTCATCGGTCGAGCCCGATCTCGACCAGCGCGGGCCGGCCGGCCAGCACCGCCGCCTTGCCGCGCGCCAGCGCCGCATGCAGGTCGGGCAGGGTCTCGACCGTCTCGCCCAGCGCGCCATGCGCCCGGGCGATCTCGGCGAAGGAGGGGGTTCCGTCGAGTTCCGCCATGAACAATCCCTTGCTCTGCGCCGCCGCCCCCTGCGCGTACATCGACAGGGTCGAGCGCTGCACCGCGCCGTAGCGGCGATTGTTGAACACCACGGTCAGCGTGGCCAGCCCCAGCGCCGCCGCCGCCGAATGCCCGGCCACCGGATTGGCGAAGATATAGGCCCCGTCGCCCAGCGTGGCGATCACGAAACTGTCCGGCGCAGCCAGCCTGTAGCCCAGCGCCGCGCCCAGCCCCCAGCCCAGCCCGCCGGCGGTGGACAGGCCGTAATAGCTGCCCGGCCGGTCCAGCGGGCAATGCGGCAGCTTCAGCGGGTATTCGTTGAAGATCACCGTGCGGTCGTCGACGATCCCGGCGATGGCGGCGCTGGCGCTGTCGAAGGTCAACGCGCGATCGCCCGCAGGCGGGGGGCGGCGGGCCGGCGGAACGCGCTCCGCGCCAAGGCCCTGCACCAGATCGCCCAGCGCGGCCAGGTTCGCCGCCAGGTCGCCGGGGATGTTCAGGTCGCCGGGATAGCTGCGGAACGGATAGCGGGGATAGAGCGGGTCGAGCGCCACATGCACCACGCGCGCGCCGGGCGCGGGGGCGACGGCGCGGGGGAACCACGGCACCTCCGCCTCCACCACCAGCACCAGATCGGCGGCGCGCAGCAGCGGCGCGGGGTCGAAGCCGGCGTGCCAGGGATGGCTGTGCGGCAGGTTCAGATAGCGCGGCGCGTGTTCCACCACCGGGATCCGCGCCGCCTCGGCCAGCCGGGCCAGCGCCGCCACCGCCTGCGGGTCCCGCCCGGCGGCCGAGGTGACGATCACCGGCGCCCGCGCCGCCGCGATCCAGTCCGCCGCCGTCTCCAGCGCCCGGGGATCGGCCAGCCGCCGCGCCGGGGGCGGCACCGGCAGCGCGCGGTCCCCGGCCGCCATCCCCAGCACCTCGCGCGGCAGCGACAGGTAGACCGGCCCGGCCGGCGGGTCGCGGCAGATCTGCACCGCGCGGGCGGCCACCTCGGCGGCCTGCGAGGGATGCTTCAGCTCGAAGTCCCACTTGACCGCCTCGCGCACCATCCCGCCCTGGTCGAACATCTCCTGCCCCCAGTGGATCATACCCGAGCGCGAGCCGTGCAGCCCCTCCTGCGTGAAGGGCGTGCGCCCGGCCATCACCACCAGCGGGATGCCATCGCGGGCGGCGTTGATCAGGTTGCACAGCGCATTGGCGGTGCCGACGTTGGTATGCACCATCACCGCGGCGGCCGCGCCGGTGGCCAGATGGCTGCCATGCGCCATCGACAGCGCGATGGTCTCGTGCGCCGCGATCACCGGGCGCGGCATTCCGGCGGGGTCGCGGCAATAGGCCTCGACGATGGGGGCGAAGTCGGTCCCGGGGTTGAAGAACAGGTGCCCGACCCCCGCGCGGCCCAGCCCGCGCAGCAGGATTTCGGCGGCGAGGGTGCCGCCCTCCGGCCCGTCCTGCACCTTCTCCGCCATGCGCCTGCCCTCCCGCCTGCGGTTGACGCCGATATTCCGCCACAGCGAATTGATTTTCGCTACGATGTATCCCGCCTGCCCCCCTGTCAAGCTGGCGTGCCCCCGAACTCGCCCCGAAGCCCGGAAGTTTTCTTGACAAGCGGCAATGGCCAACTGCAAAGTTGATCGCATGGTCGCAACATAATTCGCTGTGGCGAAAACAGGACAGCCGGGGAGGTTCCGGCATGTGGGGAGGACCACGATGACCAAAGGACTTTCAAGACGCGCCCTGCTGGCGACGCTGCCGGCATCGGCGGCGCTTTCGACGCTGGGCCTGCCGGCCTTCGGCCAGACGCTGGCGGGACAGAGGCTGGAGGCCTTCATCCCCAGCAACCCGGGCGGGGCCAACGATCTCTACATGCGGTTCGTCGCACAGAGGTTGCAGCCGCATCTGCCCGGCAGCCCGACGATCAACGTGGTGAACATGATCGGCGGCGGCGGCGTGGTGGCCGCGAACCATTTCGCCTCGCTGCCGGCGAACGGGCTGGCCACCATTTGCGCCTCCACCGGCATGTTCATGGCCTATGCGCTGAACCGCAACGATCCCAAGGTGCGCTACAACCCGGCCGACTGGGTGCCCTATCTCTGCTCGCCGGCGAACTACGTCACCTATATCAAGAAGCCGGCCGGGCTCGAGGGGATCGAGGCGGTCAAGGCGCGGCTGTCCGACGAATTCGTGCTGGGCATGGGCGGCCCCGTCACCGCGAACTTCCTGTCGTTCTTCTCGCTGCACCTGCTGGGTGCCCGGATGAGGCCGATCTTCGGCATCGGCGGCGGCGAGAACCTGCTGGCCTTCGAGCGCGGCGAATTCTCGCTGATGATCGAATCGATGGGCGAATACCTGCAGGTCGCGGCCACCAAGGACGACATCCTGCCGGTCTTCAGCCTGGGCGTGGCCGACGCCGACGGCGGCATCGTGCGCGATCCGCTGGCGCCCGACGTGCCGACCTTCCAGGAGGTCTACGAGGCGGTGCACGGCACGCCGTTCTCCGGCCCCGAGGCGGACCTGTGGCAGAAGCTGTTCACGGTGACCAACACCGCCTCCAAGATCCTCGCCGTCGCCCGCGGCACGCCCGAGGCCATTCTCGAGGAGTACCACGCCGGGGTGGAGAGCATGATCTCGGATCCGGGCTGGAAGGCGGCGGCGGGCCCGGTGATCGGCGACTATCAGCAATGGACCCGCGACGACGCGGCCGAATGGCTGACCAGGGTCACCGAGATCTCCGAGGAGGACGCCGCCTGGCTGCGGGCCTGGTACGCGGAAAACTACGGCATCACGGAACTGTGAGCGCCGGCAGACGATAAGGCGGACGCCAGGGCGCCGGCGCAGGCCGGCGTCCTGCATTGGCGCGCGCAGCAGCAGGGACCGCAGAATGATATTGCAGGAGATCGCCGCGTCGCTGGGAAACATGCTCTCCCTCGACCATTTCATCTATCTGTGGCTGGGCGTGCTGATGGGCTATGTGCTGGGCATCCTGCCCGGGCTCGGCAGCGTCGCCGGCCTCGCCCTGCTGCTGCCCTATACCTACGACATGCCGCCCTCGGCGGCGCTGGTGATGATGATCGGCCTGATCGCGCCGCAGCACACCTCGGACACCATGCCCGCGGTGCTGATGGGCATCCCCGGCTCGGCCTCGGCGCAGGCCACCGTGCTCGACGGCTTTCCGCTGTCGAAACAGGGCAAGGCCGCCCGCGCGCTCTCGGCCGCCTATGTCTCGTCGATGATCGGCGGGGTGATCGGGGCCATCGTGCTGACCGCCGCGATCTTCGCCGCCCGGCCGCTGATCCTGGCGATGGGGTTCCCCGAGCTGATGATGCTGGTGATCTGGTCGCTCAGCATGGTCGGCGCGATCTCGGGCATCTCGGCGCTGAAGGGCATGGCCGCCTGCACCGTGGGCCTGATGATCGGCTCCATCGGCAGCGCCTCGGCCACGGCGGAGCTGCGGCTGACGCTCGACACCCTCTATCTGATGGAGGGCATACCGCTGGTCATCGCGGCCCTGTCGATCTATGCGATCCCCGAGATCATCGACCTGCTGCGCAACTCGAAATCCATCGCGGAATCGCGCGAGATCGGCTCGGGCTGGCGGCTGGGCTTCCTCGACGCGATCCGCAACCGCTGGCTGATCCTGCGCTGCTCGGGGCTGGGCTGCGTGATCGGCGCGCTGCCCGGGATCGGCTCCTCGGTGGTGGACTGGCTGGCCTACGGCCATGCGGTGCAGAGCGCGAAGGACAAGTCGCAGTTCGGCAAGGGCGACATTCGCGGGGTCATCGCCCCTGAATCGGCCAACAACGCCACGCTGGGCGGCTCGCTGATCCCGACGCTGCTGTTCGGGGTGCCCGGCTCGGCCAGCATGGCGATCCTCCTGGGCGGGTTCATGCTGATCGGCATCTCGCCGGGCGCCAACATGGTGTCGACCGACCTTGACCTGACCTTCACCATCATCTGGTCGCTGGCGCTGGCCAACATCTTCGGCGGGCTTCTGTGCTTCATCACCTCGCGGCCGTTCTCGCGGCTGACCACGGTGCGCTATGCGCTGATCGCGCCGATCATGCTGACCGTGGTGTTCTTCGGCGCGATCCAGGCCTCGCGCAGCTGGGGCGACCTGATCGCGCTGATCCTGCTGGGCGTGTTCGGCACCCTGATGCGGCGGTTCGGCTGGTCGCGGCCGGCGCTGCTGATCGGCTTCGTGCTGTCCGACCAGCTGGAGGGGTCGGTCTACCGCGCGGTGCAGATCTACGGGCTGAACTTCTTCGACCGGCCGATCGTGATCGTGCTGCTGTGCCTGATCGCCCTGACCGTCTTCGGCGCGGTGCGGATGAAGCGCATCGACCCCGACCTGATGAGCGGCGAGGGCGGCGAGGGCGACCGGCGCGCGCGGCTGCCGCAGATCGGCTTCACCCTGGTGCTGCTGGGCTTCGCGGCGGTGGTCCTTGCCGATTCCTTCGGCCACACCTACCTGGCCCGGATGTTCCCGCAGAGCGTGTCGGCGCTGGCGCTGGTGCTGATCGTGGGGGTGCTCGGGTTCCAGATCTTCGGGCCGCCCACGACCAAGGTGCTCCACGACGGCGAGGTGGCCTCGACCGCACGGCAGAGCAGCACCCATTACATGCTCTGGATCGTGGGCTATGCCGGGCTGATCGCGGTGTTCGGGTTCACCATCGCCTCGACCCTGTTCATCTTCGCCTTCACCACGGTCAAGTCCGACGCCAGCCTGACCCTGCGCGCCGGCCTGTCGCTGGGCTGCCTCGCGGTGCTGACCTTCGTGGTCTGGTGGCTCGACCTGCGCTACATCAACGGGCTGCTGCAGCACTGGGTCCAGATGCCGTGGTGGATGGGGTGAGCGCCGGGAGCCGAGCCTCCCCCTCACGCCTGCGGGGTGCCGCCCGCCAGCACGGTCGCCATCCAGGCGCGGTCGATGTTGCCGCCCGAGAGGATGACCCCCACCTCGCGCCCTGCCATCGCCGCGCGCTCGGCCATCAGCGCGGCCAGCGCCGCGGCGCCGGCGCCCTCGGCGGCGTTGTGGGTGTCCTCGTGCAGGATGCGGATCGCCTCGGCCACCTGGTCGTCGGTGACCGCCACGATCCGCTCGGCGCCGCGGCCATAGATCGCCAGCGCCTCCTCCACCGGCACCCGCACCGCCATCCCGTCGGCGAAGGTGCGGGCGCTGTCGGTCGGCACCGGCCGGCCCGCCTCGGCGGAAAGCTTCGCGGTCGGCGCCCGGTCGCTGACCACGCCCACCACCCGGGTCGCCAGCCCCAGCGCGTCGCGCGCCGCGATCACCCCGCAGATGCCCGAGCCGCAGCCGATCGGCACATAGACCGTGTGCAGGTCGGGCTTCTCGCCGAACATCTCCCAGGCATAGGTCGCCACGCCGCGGCAGAGCTCGCGGTGGAAGGGCGGCACGGGGAACAGCCCGGTCTCGCCGGCCACGCGGAACACCTCCTCCTTCGCCGCGTCGAAATCCTCCCCGAACTCCACCAGTTCGGCGCCGAAGTCGCGCATCGCCGCGTTCTTCTCCACCGAATTGCCCCGCGGCACATAGACCACCGCGCGAAGGCCCGCGGCGGTGGCGGCGCGGGCCTGGGACTGGCCGTGGTTGCCGCGGGTGGCGGTGATCACCCCGGGGCAGTCGGGTTGCGTGCGGCGCAGCCAGTCGATCAGGGTGATCCCGCCCCGCAGCTTGAAGGCGCCGGTCGGCCCGTGGTTCTCGTGCTTGACCCAGACCCTCGCCCCGGTGCGGCGGGCAAGCTGCGGCCAGGGATAAAACGGCGTCGGCCGCATGTGCCGGTGCACCAGCGCCGCCGCCTGCCCCAGTTCCTCGCGCGTGAAAAGCATGTCGTCCCCCTGCGGCCCCTTGGTGGCAGAGCCCCGCGCGCCCCACAACCCGGATTCCGGTGGACCGCCCCGCCCCGGCGGGCTAGCCTGCCGCCGATGGAGGATCCGATGGCCCGCATCCCGCCCCTCGCGCTCTGCCTCGCCCTGCTGGCCGCGCCGGCCGCCGCCGCCACCTGCGAGCGGGGGCAGGAGGTGGTGATGCCCGACGGGATGACCGCCACCGTGGTCCAGTCGCGCGGCGGGATCTGCGTGGTGCGCGATGCGCGCGGCGAGGAGATCACCACCACGCCGGCCGATCTGGTCCCGGTGCCGCGCAACGATCCCTACGCCCGCAAGTTCTTCGCCGACTTCAGCTGCGGCCGCTACGGGCTGGGCGAGGCGCTCTACACCCTGTCGCTGCGGCCGGACGGCACCTGGGCGCGGTCCGACCGGCCGGAGGAGACCGGCACCTGGCGGGCCGAGGACTTCGACACGCTGACGCTGTTCGGCGCCTCGCTGCCGCTGGTGCGGGTGGTGCAGCTGTCCGACGGCGTCACCTTCGCCACGCCGGACGGGGACTATGTGATGGAGTGCCTGCGGGGGTGATGCCGCCGCCCTTTCCGGCCCCCCGGCAACGGACCGGATATTCGGGGCACCGAAGAAACCCGTTTGCTGTTCCTTGCCCCTCCTGCTTTCTTTGGTGCCTTAAATA
>JBBCJM010000098.1:0-9198 GCA_037190175.1 Paracoccaceae bacterium
CCACCCCGCCATCCCCTTAGCCGCCCTCAATTGAACATCACCGCGAACAGCGCCGCGTCGCCGCGCACCAGGTTCTCGAAGTCGCGCCAGGATTCCAGGCTGGCGCGCGGGCCCTTCTCGGCGAAGGACCGGAGCCCCTCGCCCTGCACCCCGGTCACCCGGTCCACCGGCACCGGCTCGTCGAACAGGCGCTGCAGGTTGATCCCCGCCTCGGCGCCATAGCGCCAGTGCGGGACCAGCAGCCGCCCTTCCAGCACCGCCTCGGCGTCGGCCAGCACCGCCTGCCAGCGCGCGCCCGTGCCCGGCGGCATCCGCAGCCCGAGGCCCGAGGTCTGCCGGTCGTTCGGGATCCACTCGCGGTCGTTGTCGGTCTCGGCCTCCACGCCCGCCCAGAACCGGCGGTTCTCGCGGATCATGCCCAGCAGATGCTGGCGCGCGGCGCGGGTCAGGTCGGGGTCGGGCTCCTGCGCCAGGCCGTGCAGCAGCATGGCCGCGCGGTCCACCTGCCGGCCGAAGATCATGTCCAGCGCATTGGGCGGCGGCGTGTCGCCCCAGAGTTCCTTCATCGCCACGGCGGAACCCAGCACCCGCTCCACCGCGGGCGCGGGGTCGTAGGCCAGCGCCAGGGTGACGAAAGCCGAGAGGAAATGGGTATAGGCGGTCAGCCAGTGCTGGTCGGCGGTGTCGAAGCGGATCACCGGGTCGGGCACCGCCACCATCCCGCCACGCCCCGCGCCCGCCAGCGTCATGCCGGTGACCGCGCCGACCTCTTCGCCCGGGTCGCGCGCGCCGTTGCCATTGATGTCGAACCAGAGGTCGGCCATGCGGATCTCCAGCGCGACCTCCTGCCCGTCCAGCCGCGCCAGCGCCTCGCGCGCGCTGTCCATCCGGGTCTGGACCCCGGTCAGCAGGGTGAGGATATCGGCCGGCTGGAAGGCGCGGGCATTCGGGTTTTCCGGGATCGGCAGGCGCAGCAGCGGCAGTTCCGACCAGTCCGACCGCACCCCGGTCTGCCAGCGCAGCTGCAGCGCGCCCTCGACCCCCAGCAGGAACCGCACCCCGGCCAGCGCGAAAAGCTCCTCCGCCGTGGGTTCGGGCAGGGCCGCCAGCCGCGCCTCCACCGGCGCCAGCCCGGCGGCGCCGATCTCGGCCGAGAGCGACTGGGCGCCCGCGGGGGCGGCAAGGCCGAGCGCCAGCAGGGCGGCAAGGACGGGTCTGCGCATGAGGGTCCCCTTGCCCGGACCGGTCGGGCCCCAGGAGGCGCGCGGCGGGCGGCGGCGGCAAGGGCCGCATCAGGCCCCCGCCGGGGGCAGCGAGAGTTTCCCAGCGCGAAAACCCCGGTTTCCGTTGCCCCCGGCCGGCGCGGTCGGGCTAACATCCGGTGGACAGGAAACGGAGGGACCCATGCGGGTGATCGTCTATGGCATCGGCGCGATCGGCGGCACGCTGGCGGCCCGGCTGGCGCAGACCGGAACCGAAGTGACGGGCATCGCCCGCGGCTCGATGCTGGCGGCGATCCGCGCCCGGGGCGGGCTGAACCTCGTCAGCCATGCCGGGCGCGGGCTGGTCGCCTTTCCGGTGGTGGCGGGGCCGGAGGAGATCGACTGGCGGGCGGACGACTGCATCCTCCTGACCATGAAGTCGAACGACACCCTCGCCGCGCTCGAGGCGCTGGCGGCCGCGGGGGTCGACCGCCAGCCCGTCGTCTGCGCCCAGAACGGGGTGGCCAATGAACGCATGGCGCTGCGCCGGTTTCCCAACGTCTTCGCCATGGGGGTGATGATGCCCGCGCAGTTCACCCAGCCCGGCACGGTGGCGGCCGAGGGCACGCCGAAGCTCGGCATCCTCGACCTGGGCCGGGCCTCACCCGGCGGCAACGCCGAGGTCGAGCCGCTGGCCGAGGCTGTGCGCGCGGCGGGCTTCATCTGCGAGATCACGCCCGAGGCGATGGCGGGGAAATACGGCAAGCTGCTACTGAACCTCGGCAATATCGTCGGCGCGGCGCTGGGGATGCCGGCACGCTTCGGCCCCTGGTTCGACCGGGTGCGGGTGGAGGGCGAGGCGGTGCTGGCCGCCGCGGGCATCGCCACGGTCGACGCCGGCATGGACAACCCGCGGCGGCAGGAGATGCGGCGGGTGGCGCTGGAGGGGGTGGAGCAGGTCGGCAGTTCCTCGGTGCAGAGCCTGATCCGCGGCACCGGCTCGATCGAGACCGACTATCTGAACGGCGAGATCGTGCTGCTGGGCCGGCAGCTGGGCATCCCCACACCCGCCAACGCCGCCTTCCAGACCGTGGCCCGCCGGATGCTGCGCGACCGGATGGCGCCCGGCAGCTTCCCCGAGGCCGAGGTCGCCCGGCTGTTCGAGGCGGGCTGAGGCAGGCGGCGGCGCCCCCCCCACCCCATCCCTCCCCCACGCGGGGGGAGGGAGCCGCGAAACCCCATCCCGCAGGTTCCGGGGCGGCGGTTGCGGCGGGATAGGCGCCGGGGTTTTCCGGGGCGCGAAACATCCCGCCGGCCGGCTTGCGGCGGGGCCGGCAAGGGGCTGGGCTGGCCCCAGCAGAAGGAGCCCCGCCTTGCCCGACCCCGTCATCCTGACCTGTGCCGTCACCGGCAACATCACCACGCGCGAACAGACCCCGCACCTGCCCTGCACGCCGGACGAGATCGTCGCCGAATGCCTGGCCGCGGTGCGCGCCGGCGCCGCCATCGTGCACATCCACGTCCGCCACCCCGACGGGCGGCCCAGCATGGAGATCGGCCACTACCGCGAGGTGGTCGGCCGCCTGCGCGCCTCGGGGCAGGACATGGTGATCAACCTGACCACCGGCCCGGGGGGGCGGTTCATCCCCTCGGAGGACGATCCCTCCCGCGCCGCGCCGGGGACCAACCTGTTGCCGCCCGAACGGCGGGTGGAACATGTGGAACTGCTGCGGCCCGAGATCTGCAGCCTCGACTTCAACACGATGTATTCGGGCAGCTCGGTGGTCATCAACACCCCCCGCAACCTGCGGATCATGGCCGAACGCATCCGCGCCGCCGGGGTGGTGCCCGAGATCGAGGTCTTCGACAGCGGCGACATCCAGCTGGCCAATGCGCTGCTGGCCGAGGGGGTGCTGGACGGCCCCGCCCTGTTCCAGATCGTGCTGGGCGTGCGCTACGGCGCCATCGCCACGCCCGAGACGCTGCTCTACCTGCGCTCGCTGCTGCCCGCGGCGGCGCGCTGGGCGGCCTTCGGGATCGGGCGGTGGGAGTTTCCCATGCTGGCGCAGGCGCAGCTTCTGGGCGGCCATGTGCGGGTAGGGCTGGAGGACAACATCTGGCTGGAAAAGGGCGTGCTGGCCCAAGGCAACGCGCCGCTGGTGGACAAGGCGGTGCGGATCGTCACCGAACTCGGCGGCCGGATGGCCACGGCGGAGGAGGCCCGGCGGATGCTGGGGCTGCGGCGGCAGGCGCCGGCGGGGTGAGACGGACCGCCGCACGGATGGCAAGCGCCGGGGGGCCGTCTGCCCCCCCAGCCAGTGGTTCACTCGAACCAATGGCGTGAACCACTGGCAACCCCCGAGGATATTTTTGGCTCAAAAGAAAGAGGGGAGAAGGCGCACATTTGATTCAAATTGTCGGCCCCCGTCCCCTCTTCTTCTGTCCGACAAATATCCCGCGGGGGTCCGGGGGCGCGAAGCCCCCGGCGCTCTGTCGGCCAACCTGATCTCCAGCTGGCTGCGCACCGTCAGCGACCCCGCGCAACGCTGGCGGCTGGAAGCGCGGAGGAAGACATGACCCGGCCGCTTCTGGACATCCGCGACCTGCGGGTGGAGTTCCGCTCGGAGCTCGAGACCGTCCATGCCGTGAACGGCGCCAGCCTGACCGTGGACCCGGGCGAGGTGGTGGCGATCCTGGGCGAGAGCGGTTCGGGCAAAAGCGTGACCGCGGCCGCGGTGATGCGGGTGCTGCCGCAGCCGCCGGCGGTGATCGCCGGGGGGCAGATCCTGTTCAAGGGGCGCGACATCCTGGCGGTGCCGCCGGGCGAATGGCGCGCCATGCTGGCCCGCGACATCGCGCTGGTGCTGCAGGACGCGCTGACGGCGCTCAATCCCGTCTACCCGGTCGGCTGGCAGATCGCCGAGGTGTTCCGCCTGCACGGCATGGGCCGGGCCGAGGCGCAGGCCAAGGCGCTGGGCCTGCTGGAGCGGGTGGGCATCCCCGACCCCCGCCGCCGGATGGGCGAATATCCGCACCAGTTCTCGGGCGGGATGCGGCAACGGGTGATGATCGCCATGGCCGTGGCCCTGCACCCGGCCCTGCTGATCGCCGACGAGCCCACCACGGCGCTGGACGTGACCGTGCAGGCCGAGATCATGGACCTGATCCGCGACATCAGCCGGGAGGAAGGCATGTCGGTGCTGCTCATCACCCACGACCTGGGGGTGGCGGTGGGCTATGCCCAGAAGGTCTGCGTCATGTATGCCGGCCGCGTGGTGGAATCCGGGCCGGTGAAGCAGGTGCTGGGCCGCCCGGCGCATCCCTATACGCTGGCGCTGATGCAGTCGGCCCCGCAGGCGCGCAGCGGCGGGCGGCTGAACCCGATCTCGGGCTCGCCCCCCGACCTCGCGCGGCTGCCGCAGGGCTGTCCGTTCCATCCGCGCTGCCGCTTCGCCATCGACCTGTGCCGCGCCCGCCGCCCCGAGACCACGGCGCCGCTGCCCGGCCGCAGCGTCGAATGCCACCGCGCGATGGAGGTTCTGGATGTCGCCGCCGCCTGAGCCGCCGGTCCTGTCGGTCCGCAACCTATGCAAGCATTACGAGGCGCGCCGCGGCTTCGGCCTGCGGGCGCCGCGGGGCAAGGTCAAGGCGGTGGACGGCATCAGCTTCGACCTGCACCGGGGCGAGACCTTGGGGCTGGTGGGCGAATCCGGCTGCGGCAAGTCCTCGGTCGCCCGCACCATCCTGCGGCTGGAGGAGCCGACCTCGGGCGAGGTGCTGTTCCGCGGCCGCGACGTGGGCCGGATGGGCCTGGCCGAGCGCAAGGAATTCCACCGCAAGGTGCAGGTGGTGTTCCAGGACCCCTATGCGGCACTGAACCCCCGGATGCGGGTCGAACAGATCGTGTCCGAGCCCTGGATGATCCACCGCGGGCAGGTGCCGCAGGCCGAATGGGGCGACCGGGTGCGCGACCTGCTGACCGGCGTCGGCCTGCGCCGCGAACATGCCGAACGCTTCCCCCACCAGTTCTCGGGCGGGCAGTTGCAGCGCATCGGCATCGCCCGGGCCATGGCGCTGGAGCCCGAGGTGCTGATCTGCGACGAACCCGTCTCGGCGCTGGACCTGTCGATCCAGGCGCAGGTGATCAACCTGCTCGAGGACATCCAGGCCCGCACCGGCATCGCCTATCTGTTCATCGCGCACGACCTGTCGGTGGTGCGCCACCTGTCGGACCGGGTGGCGGTGATGTATCTGGGCCGCATGGCCGAGCTGGGCCCGGGCGAGACGGTGTTCGAGACGCCGGTGCATCCCTATACCGCCGCCCTGCTGTCCGCCGAGCCGGTGCTGGACGTGGACGCCCCGCCCCGCGCCCGCATCCCGCTGAAGGGCGAGATCCCCAGCCCCGCCAACCCGCCTTCCGGCTGCCGCTTCCGCAGCCGCTGCTGGCGCGCCACCGCCCGCTGCGCCGAGGAGGTGCCGGCGCTGCGCCCCCTGCCCCCGGGATCGGCGCGGCAGGCCGCCTGCCACTTCCCGCTCGACGCCCCCGCCTTCGCCTGATCCCCTCTACGAGGCCATGATGACCCCTGCCTTCGCCCACAACGACATCCGCATCACCGATGTGTCGCTGACGCTCTTCCGCTGGACCGGGCTGCCGCCGGTGACCTACACCCGCAACTCCACCAGCGGCTCGGGCGACTGCAACCTGGGGCTGGTCACGATCTCGACCGACGCCGGGATCGACGGCCACGCCTTCCTCGGCTCCTCCTTCCGCCCGGCGGACATCGACGCGCGCGGGTTCATCGACAACCTCAAGCCGCTGGTGATGGGCGCGAACCCCTTCGACCGCGACCGGCTGCATGCCGATCTGATGACGCAGAACCGCTCGGTGATGTTCCGCCCGATCGGCGCCATGGACATCGCGCTGTGGGACATCGCCGGCAAGGCCGCGGGCCTGCCGATCCACCGCCTGCTGGGCACACGGCGCGACAGCCTGCCGGCCTATGCCTCGTCCTCGACCCTCAAGACCATCGAGGATTACGAACGGCAGGCGCTGGACAGCAGGGCCGCCGGCTATCGGGCCTACAAGATGCACCCGCCCAAGGACCGCGCGCTGCACATCCCGATGCTGGAACGGGTGCGCAAGGCGGTGGGCGACGACTATCCGCTGATGTACGACCCCGCGGCGATCTATTCCTATGCCGAGGCGCTGAAGATCGGCCGGGTGCTGGAGGGGCTGGGCTATCTGTGGTTCGAGGACCCGATGCCGGTCGACGACCTCTACAACTACGCCAAGCTCTGCGCCGACCTCGACATCATGGTCATGTCCACCGAATACAGCTGGGGCGGGTTCCTGGGCTATCCCGCCTGGATCATGGCGCGGGCCACCGATGCGCTGCGCGGCGACGTGGCGCTGAAGGGCGGCATCACCGGGGTGGTGAAGTCGATCCACCTAGCCGAGGCGTTCAACATGAAATACGAACTGCACCACGGCGGCAATTCGCTGAACAACATCGCCAATGCCCATGTCGCGCTGGCCACCGCGCATTGCGACTGGTTCGAGGTGATCCTGCCCGACACGGTGCAGAAATACGCGGTGATCAACGAACTGGAG
Organism: Paracoccaceae bacterium; assembly: GCA_037190175.1. GTDB lineage: Bacteria > Pseudomonadota > Alphaproteobacteria > Rhodobacterales > Rhodobacteraceae > JBBCJM01. Next base: position 6,814 of record JBBCJM010000098.1, read on the forward strand.
CTGGACGCCCGGGGCCACATCCGCCCGCCCGACGGCCCGGGCCTGGGGGCCGAGATCGACTTCGACCTGATCGGCCGGATGACGGTCGAGGTGCTGCGGTAACCCCCGCCGCGACTCGCGCGGGATTTCAGGCAAGTCTTTGGAAGGATTGGCGGACCCGGAGCGATTCGAACGCCCGACCCCCAGATTCGTAGTCTGGTGCTCTATCCAGCTGAGCTACGGGTCCGTCGTGGGGGGTGATCTAGCGGCGGTGCGGGGGGTTTGCAAGGGCGGAAATCGGATCAGGCGGCGCTCTCGCCGGCATCCTTGGGCAGGCGGATCAGGAACTCGGTGCCGCCCGCGTCGCTGCGCACCAGCTCCAGCCGCCCGCCGTGGCCGCGCACCAGCTCGGCGGCGATGGCGAGGCCGAGGCCGGTGCCCCCCTTGCGGCTGCCGCCCTGGAAGGCTGTGAACAGATGCTCGCGCGCGCGGGCCGGCAGGCCGGGGCCGGTGTCGCCCACCCGGATCCACCATTCGCCCTCGTCCTCGCCCGCGGAGATCTCGATGGTGCCGCCGCCGCCTTGCGCCTCCAGCGCCTGCCGGGCGTTGCGCACCAGGTTCGACAGCACGCGGTAGAGTTGCTCCCCGTCCGCGCGCAGCACCATCCCCGGCGCGATGTCGATCAGGCCGGCGACCGCGGCGCCCGGGTCCGCCCCCAGCCCCTCGCCCGCCATCACGTCCTCGGCCAGCGGGCGCAGCGGCAGGCGGGTCAGGCGCGGCGGCGGCTCCTCGGCCTTGCCGAAGGCCAAGGTCGCCTCGCAGAGGCTGACCGCCCGGGCGATGGAGGCCACCAGCTTCGGCGCCGCGCGGGCCACCATCGGGTCCTCCGACCCCTCGATCCGGTCGGCGAAGAGCTGGGCCGAGGTCAGGATGTTGCGCAGGTCGTGGCTGATCTTGGCCACCGAGCCCCCCAGCTGCGCCAGCCGCTCCTTCTGCCGCAGCGCCGCGGCAAGCTGGGTCTGCATCGCCGCCAGCGCCTCCTCCGCCGCGCGCAGCTCGGCCACCCCGGCGGCGGGCGCGATCACCCGGCGGGCGTCCTCCGGCGCCTCGGCATAGGCCGCCATCGACCGCGCCACCCGGGCGATGGGCGCCACGATCAGCCGCCGCGCGGCGATGAAGAGAAGCGTGGCGGTCACCCCGGACAGCAGCGCCGACAGCACCAGGATGCGGAAGCCGTAGTCCAGCATCGCCCGGCGCAGCGGGCCGCTTTCCAGCGTGACCTCGATCAGGAGCCCCGCCTCCTGCACCGGGTTGCCGATCACCCGGATCACCCGGTTCTGCCGGTCGGCCACCTGCATCAGCGCGTCGCGGATCAACTCCCACGGGCCCGAGAGCCGCAGGTCATAGGTCGCCTCGACCGGCGAGGGGATCGGGGATGACAGCACCAGCTGCCGCACCTCGTCGCGCCGCAGCACCACGTTGAACACGCCCGCATTGGCCAGCAGTTCGGCGCCCAAGGCCTCGTCCACCTCGCCGCCGCCGGCCAGCTGCGCCAGCGAGGCGATCTGCGCCTTTTCCAGCCGCAGCAGCAGATAGTCGGCGCGGAAGCGGGCGATGGAGGGGACAAAGATCAGCACTTCGGCGACCATCACGAAGACGATCGTCAAGACCAGGAACCGCCCCGAGAGGCTGTTCAGGAATCCCAGGCGCCGTTCCGCCACTCCTGCCCCCGCCGGACCGGGTCGGCCCGCGCTCGCCCGGTCATTGCGCGACCGTTAGCAAAGTTGCGCGGGGAATAACAGGCATTCGGGCCGCGCGGTTCCGCGCGAAGCGCCGGAATTTCGCGGCGGATGCGTTGACTTGGAGGCGCGCCCTCCGTAAAGAGCGGGCCTTGAACGAAGGCGGCGCTCGAATCCCGTGCGGGGCAACTCCGGGACCGACGCCGCAGGATGGATGGAGAGCCGCGATGAAGCGCACCTATCAACCCTCGAAGCTGGTCCGTGCCCGCCGGCACGGCTTCCGCGCGCGCATGGCGACCAAGGGCGGCCAGGCGGTGCTGAACGCGCGCCGCGCGCGCGGCCGCAAGCGCCTGTCGGCGTGACCCCCTCCGGCGCAAGCGCCGGGGCCAGCGACCAGACACCGCCGGGGCCCGGGGCGCCGGCGGTTTTGTCATGCCAGGTGTTGCGCAAGCGGGCGGATTTCCTGCGCGCGGCGCAAGCGCGTCGGCAGGGGACCGCGGGCTTCCTGCTGCAGGCGCGCGAGCGGAGGGACGGCGACCCCGCGGTGCGGGTGGGCTTCACCTGTTCCAAGAAGCTCGGCAATGCCGTGGCGCGCAACCCCGCCAAGCGGCGGCTGCGCGAGGTGAAGCGGCTCACCCATCCCCGGGCGGCGCGGCCGGGCTGGGGC
>JBBCJM010000099.1:0-2109 GCA_037190175.1 Paracoccaceae bacterium
TGGCAGCGTCATGCCGAAGGCGGCCAGAAACCTCTTGCCGACGCCATCGCCGACCGAGACCCGGCAAAGGTGCACTCGATACTCTGCGCCCTGCACACCGGCTATGTGATGGAAGGGTTCGATCAACACCGGCGGCACACCGAGACAATATCCTCCAGCCCCGCCCATGAGGATTACCACGCAAAGGTCATCTATACCACGCTTCTGAGATGCGCGATGGCATTGGGCGCAATCCGCGCATTCAACCCTGAGCAGAACGAAAATTATCCGTATCTTGCGGAGGACCGGACAGGCGAAATCCTGACTGCGGTACGGGCTGCCCTGCGTCTTTCTGCACCGCTACCCAGGACGGCAAACGGGGCCATCGGTCTGGATACGCCATATGGATTACTCAGCCACCGGCATGCGATCAGCCTTGGATACTTGCGGGAGTACAGGGATCATATCGCCAGGTACGAAAGGAACTACAGCGCAATAGTCGAAATCGGCGGCGGAATAGGAAGGATATCCTACAGCATCGCCAGCGACCGGAACCTGCCTTATGTCATTGTGGACTTGCCGGTCGTGGGGTTCATCCAATACGCATTTCTGACCGCAAACGGAATTGAATGTTCCTTGTGGCCCGATGACATCAGCACCGAACCTGGTCACGTCAACATCATCAGCGCATTTTCGACTGATTGCCTGAAAAGGCTGAAAGGTGCGCTCTACATGAACTTCGATGGACTTGTCGAAATGTCGAAGACTGCGGTGGAAGGTTATTTCCGATTGATAGCGGAGACCGGGTCCGATCTTCTTTCGGTCAATCACGAAGCCGCCCGAAAGATGCTTGGCCATGTGGAACAGAACTGGGACATCGCAAGGATAACGGCACTCGGTCTGAAAGCGTCGCCCCGCAGTTTTTTCTGGGAGAGGACAGGCTACGTCACCCAATCGTTTCTGAGCAGCCGGGAGGAAACCGAAATCAGGGCCATACGCCCATGACCTGCCCCGGGGCTTTCTGCCCCGCAGGCACGCCGCAATCCTTAACGCCGCTCAGGTGAACCGGTTGTCCCGCGGGAAGCCGCGCGGGGCCATCTTGCCCGCACCGGCCCGGGCGCCCTGCCATTCGGTCAGGTCGGTCTCGGTCCGCGTCCGGCCTGCCGGGTCCTTCCACGACAGGCCCTCTGCCAGCACGAAGGTGATCGCGTCGGACAGCCCGCCGTCCTTGTATTTCTGCAGCCGCACGCCCTTGCCCTTGGCCATTTCCGGCAGTTCGGCCAGCGGGAAGACCAGCAGCTTGCGGTTCTCGCCCACCACCGCGACATGGTCGCCGCGCACCGGCACGCAGACCGCGGCCTTGACGCCATCCTTCACCGTCAGCACCTGCTTGCCCGCCTTGGTCTGGGCCACAAGCTCTTCTGCCGGAACGACAAATCCGTCCCCGGCGCTGGAGGCGACAAGGTATTTCGTCCCCGCCCGGAACGGGATCAGGTCGGTGATGCCGGTGTCGTTCGGCAGGTCCACCATCAGCCGCACAGGCTCCCCCATCCCCCGCCCGCCGGGCAGGTTGGCGCCGATCAGGGTGTAGAACCGGCCGTTCTCGGCCACCAGCAGGATCTTGTCGGTGGTCTCGGCGTGGAAGGCGAAGCGGGGGCCGTCGCCATCCTTGAACTTCTGTTCGGCGGACAGGTCGACATGGCCCTTCATGGCGCGAATCCAGCCCATCCTGGAACAGATGACGGTGATCGGCTCACGCTCGATCATCGCCTCGAAGGGCACCTCCTCGACCTCGCCCGCCTCTGCGAATGTGGTGCGGCGGTCGCCGCCCGGGGTGCCCTTGCCGTATTTCCTGCGGATATCCTCAAGCTCTTCGCCGATGCGCTTCCATTGCAGCCTCTCGCTGTCCAGCAGGTCGGCAAGGCCAGCGCGTTCCTCCATCAGCGCATCGCGCTCGGCCCGAAGCTCCAGTTCCTCCAGCTTGCGCAAGCTGCGCAGCCGCATGTTCAGGATCGCCTCGGCCTGGACCTCGGTCAGCTCGCCCTCACCCGGGCCGGGGCTGCGGTAGTCCTTTTCGGACAGCGCGCGGGGATGTTCCCTGCCCCAGCTTTCGCGCATCAGCGCGGCCTT
>JBBCJM010000100.1:0-12327 GCA_037190175.1 Paracoccaceae bacterium
GGGGCTTTCGCGAAAGCCCGGTCCAAGGCGCGGCAAGGGGTTCGAGGGCCATCCGGTGGGACGGGTGGCACGCATGGAACGCCTTCCCCCTCTCGCCCAGCGGCGACCTGCCCCCTCCTCCCACGGGCGGGCTCCGCGTGATGACGAAAGGTGACGACGAGCATGGCGCAAGCGTATGTCGGGCAGAAACGTATCCGCCGCTACTTCGGCAAGATCCGCGAAGTGCTGGAGATGCCGAACCTGATCGAGGTTCAGAAATCCTCCTACGACCTGTTCCTGAAATCCGGCGACGGCGAGAAGCCGGCCGATGGCGAGGGCATCCAGGGCGTCTTCCAGTCGGTGTTCCCGATCAAGGACTTCAACGAGACCGCGGTGCTGGAGTTCGTGAAGTACGAGCTGGAGAAGCCCAAGTTCGACGTTGACGAATGCATGCAGCGCGACCTGACCTATGCGGCGCCGCTGAAGGTGACGCTGCGGCTGATCGTGTTCGATGTCGACGAGACCACCGGCGCCCGGTCGGTGAAGGACATCAAGGAGCAGGACGTCTACATGGGCGACATGCCGCTCATGACGCCCAACGGGACCTTCATCGTGAACGGTACCGAGCGGGTGATCGTGAGCCAGATGCACCGCTCGCCCGGCGTGTTCTTCGACCACGACAAGGGCAAGACCCATTCCTCGGGCAAGCTCCTGTTCGCCTGCCGGATCATTCCCTATCGCGGGTCGTGGCTGGACTTCGAGTTCGACGCCAAGGACATCGTGTTCGCCCGCATCGACCGGCGCCGGAAGCTGCCGGTGACGACGCTGCTCTATGCCCTGGGCATGGACCAGGAAGGCATCATGGATGCCTATTACGAGACCGTGAGCTACACCCATGTGAAGAACAAGGGCTGGGCCACGAAGTTCTTCCCCAAGCGGCTGTCGGGCACCCGGCCCAGCTATGACCTGATCGACGCGGCCACCGGCGAGGTGATCCTGAAGGCCGGCGAGAAGGTGACGCCCAAGATGGCGAACACCTGGGCCCGCGACGGGGCGATCGAGAACCTGCTGGTCCCCTTCGACCACATCCTGGGCAAATACGTCGCCAAGGACCTGATCAACGAGGAAACCGGCGAGATCTGGGTCGAGGCCGGCGACGAGCTGACCTGGGAACTGGACCGCGACGGCGACGTGAAGGGTGGCACGGTGAAGGTGCTGCTGGACCAGGACATCACCGAGATCCCGGTCCTGGACATCGACAACGTGAACGTCGGCCCCTACATCCGCAACACCATGGCGGTGGACAAGAACATGGGCCGCGACACCGCGCTCATGGACATCTACCGCGTCATGCGCCCGGGCGAGCCGCCCACGGTGGAGGCGGCGAGCGCGCTGTTCGACACGCTGTTCTTCGACCGCGAACGCTATGACCTTTCGGCCGTGGGCCGGGTCAAGATGAACATGCGGCTGGACCTGAAGAAGCCCGACACCCAGCGCACGCTGGACCGCGAGGACATCATCGCCTGCATCAAGGCGCTGTGCGAGCTGCGCGACGGCCGGGGCGAGATCGACGACATCGACCACCTGGGCAACCGCCGGGTGCGCTCGGTGGGCGAGCTGATGGAGAACCAGTACCGCGTCGGCCTGCTGCGGATGGAGCGGGCGATCAAGGAGCGCATGTCGTCGGTGGAAATCGACACGATCATGCCGCAGGACCTGATCAACGCCAAGCCCGCGGCGGCGGCGGTGCGCGAGTTCTTCGGCTCCTCGCAGCTGTCGCAGTTCATGGACCAGACCAACCCGCTGTCGGAAGTCACCCACAAGCGGCGTCTCTCGGCCCTCGGCCCGGGCGGCCTGACGCGGGAGCGCGCGGGCTTCGAGGTGCGCGACGTGCACCCGACCCATTACGGCCGGATGTGCCCGATCGAGACGCCGGAAGGCCAGAACATCGGCCTGATCAACAGCCTGGCGACCTTCGCCCGGGTGAACAAGTACGGCTTCATCGAGACCCCCTACCGCAAGGTGATGGACGCGCAGGTGACCGACGACGTGGTCTACATGTCGGCCACCGAGGAGATGCGCCACACCATCGCGCAGGCCAATGCCTCGCTGGATACCGAGGGCCGGTTCGTGAACGAGCTGGTCTCCACCCGCAAGGGCGGCGAGTTCATGCTGAACCCGGCCGAGAGCGTGGACCTGATCGACGTGTCGCCGAAGCAGCTGGTCTCGGTGGCGGCCTCGCTGATCCCGTTCCTGGAGAACGACGACGCGAACCGCGCGCTGATGGGCTCGAACATGCAGCGGCAGGCGGTGCCCCTGCTGCAATCCGACGCGCCCTTCGTGGGCACCGGGATCGAGGCCGTGGTGGCCCGCGACTCGGGCGCCGCGATCATGGCGCGCCGGGCCGGCGTGATCGACCAGGTGGACGCGCAGCGCATCGTGGTGCGGGCGACCGAGATGCTGGAACCCGGCGAGCCGGGGGTCGACATCTATCGCCTGCGCAAGTTCAAGCGGTCGAACCAGTCCTCCTGCATCAACCAGCGCCCGCTGGTGACGGTGGGCGAGAAGGTCGGCCGCGGCGAGGTGATCGCCGACGGGCCCTGCACCGACATGGGGGAGTTGGCGCTGGGCCGCAACGTGGTCGTCGCCTTCATGCCCTGGAACGGCTACAACTACGAGGACTCCATCCTGATCTCGGAGCGCATCCTCAAGGATGACGTGTTCACCTCGATCCACATCGACGAATACGAGGTCGCGGCGCGGGACACCAAGCTGGGGCCGGAAGAGATCACCCGCGACATCCCGAACGTGGGCGAGGAGGCGCTGAGGAACCTCGACGAGGCCGGCATCGTCTATATCGGCGCCGAGGTGCAGCCGGGCGACATCCTGGTGGGCAAGATCACGCCCAAGGGCGAAAGCCCGATGACGCCGGAGGAGAAGCTCCTGCGCGCCATCTTCGGCGAGAAGGCGTCGGACGTGCGCGACACCTCGCTGCGCCTGCCGCCCGGGGCCTATGGCACCGTGGTGGAGGTGCGGGTGTTCAACCGCCACGGCGTGGACAAGGACGAACGCGCGCTGCAGATCGAGCGCGAGGAAGTCGAACGCCTGGCCCGCGACCGCGACGACGAGCTGGCGATCCTGGAGCGCAACATCTACGCGCGGCTGAAGTCGCTGATCCTGGGCCGCGTGGCGGTCAAGGGGCCGAAGGGGGTCAAGGCCGGGTCCGAGATCACCGAGGACCTGCTGGGCACGCTGAGCCGTGGCCAGTGGTGGCAGCTGGCGGTGGGCGAGGAAGAGCAGGCCAAGGAGATCGAGGCCCTGCACGACCAGTTCGAGCAGCAGAAGCGCGCGCTCGACCACCGTTTCGAGGACAAGGTGGAGAAGGTCCGCCGCGGCGACGACCTGCCCCCCGGCGTGATGAAGATGGTCAAGGTCTTCGTCGCGGTGAAGCGCAAGCTGCAGCCGGGCGACAAGATGGCCGGCCGCCACGGGAACAAGGGCGTGGTGTCCAAGGTTGTGCCGGCCGAGGACATGCCGTTCCTGGCGGACGGCACGACCGTGGACCTGGTGCTGAACCCGCTGGGGGTGCCGAGCCGGATGAACGTGGGCCAGATCCTGGAAACCCACATGGGCTGGGCGGCCCGTGGCCTGGGGATCAAGATCGACGAGGCGCTGCGGGAATACCGCCGCAACGGCGACCTGACCCCGGTGCGCGAGGCGATGCGGCTGGCCTATGGCGACGACACCTATGAGGCGGCCTTCGCCGACCGCGACGCGGACGAGTTCGTGCAGCTGGCCTCGAACGTCACCGGCGGGGTGCCGATCGCCTCGCCGGTCTTCGACGGCGCCAAGGAGGCGGACGTGAACGACGCGCTGAAGCGCGCGGGCTTCGACACCTCGGGCCAGTCCGACGTGTTCGACGGCCGCACGGGCGAGAAGTTCAGCCGCAAGGTGACCGTGGGCGTGAAGTACATGCTGAAGCTGCACCACCTGGTGGACGACAAGCTGCACGCGCGCTCGACCGGGCCCTACAGCCTGGTCACCCAGCAGCCGCTGGGCGGCAAGGCGCAGTTCGGCGGCCAGCGTCTGGGGGAGATGGAGGTCTGGGCGCTGGAAGCCTATGGCGCCGCCTATACCCTGCAGGAGATGCTGACGGTGAAGTCGGACGACGTGGCGGGCCGGACCAAGGTCTACGAAAGCATCGTCAAGGGCGAGGACAACTTCGAGGCGGGCGTGCCGGAGAGCTTCAACGTGCTCGTCAAGGAAGTCCGCGGCCTTGGCCTGAACATGGAACTCCTGGATGCGGAGGAGGAGTGACGGAACCGGCGGGAACGGTGCGTGCCAGCACGCACCCTACCGCGCTCCGTAGGGTGCGTGATTTCATGCACCACACCTTCGCCGCCGCCCCCATTCATAAGGTTATGAAATGAACCAGGAACTGACGAACAACCCGTTCAACCCGCTGACGCCGGCCAAGACCTTCGACGAGATCCGCATCTCGCTGGCCAGCCCGGAGCGGATCCTGTCGTGGTCCTTCGGCGAGATCAAGAAGCCGGAGACCATCAACTATCGCACTTTCAAGCCCGAGCGCGACGGCCTGTTCTGCGCCCGCATCTTCGGGCCGATCAAGGACTACGAGTGCCTGTGCGGCAAGTACAAGCGCATGAAGTACCGCGGCGTGGTCTGCGAGAAATGCGGCGTCGAGGTGACGCTGCAAAAGGTGCGGCGCGAGCGGATGGGCCATATCGAGCTGGCCGCGCCGGTCGCCCACATCTGGTTCCTGAAGTCGCTGCCCTCCCGCATCGGCCTGATGCTGGACATGACCCTGCGCGACCTGGAGCGGATCCTCTACTTTGAGAACTACGTCGTGGTCGAGCCGGGCCTGACCGACCTGACCTATGGCCAGCTCCTGAGCGAGGAGGAATTCCTCGACAAGCAGGACCAGTTCGGGGCCGACGCCTTCACCGCCAACATCGGTGCCGAGGCGATCCGCGAGATGCTGGCGGCCATCGACCTGCAAGCCACCGCCGACCAGCTGCGCGAAGAGCTGAAGGAGGCGACCGGCGAGCTGAAGCCGAAGAAGATCATCAAGCGGCTGAAGATCGTGGAAAGCTTCCTCGAGTCGGGCAACCGGCCCGAGTGGATGGTGCTGACCGTGCTGCCGGTGATCCCGCCGGAGCTGCGCCCGCTGGTCCCGCTGGACGGCGGCCGCTTCGCCACGTCCGACCTGAACGACCTTTACCGCCGGGTGATCAACCGCAACAACCGACTGAAGCGGCTGATCGAACTGCGTGCGCCCGACATCATCGTGCGCAACGAAAAGCGGATGCTGCAAGAGGCGGTCGATGCGCTGTTCGACAACGGCCGCCGCGGCCGGGTGATCACGGGCACCAACAAGCGCCCGCTGAAGTCGCTCAGCGACATGCTGAAGGGCAAGCAGGGCCGGTTCCGGCAGAACCTGCTGGGCAAGCGGGTGGACTTCTCGGGCCGCTCGGTGATCGTGACCGGGCCGGAGCTGAAGCTGCACCAGTGCGGCCTGCCGAAGAAGATGGCGCTGGAGCTGTTCAAGCCGTTCATCTACTCGCGGCTTGAGGCCAAGGGTCTGTCCTCCACCGTCAAACAGGCCAAGAAGCTGGTCGAGAAGGAGCGCCCCGAGGTCTGGGATATTCTGGACGAGGTGATCCGTGAACATCCGGTGCTGCTGAACCGCGCCCCGACGCTGCACCGCCTGGGCATCCAGGCCTTCGAGCCGATCCTGATCGAGGGCAAGGCGATCCAGTTGCATCCGCTGGTCTGCTCGGCCTTCAACGCCGACTTCGACGGCGACCAGATGGCGGTCCACGTTCCCCTCTCGCTGGAAGCCCAGCTCGAGGCGCGCGTGCTGATGATGAGCACCAACAACGTGCTGTCGCCGGCCAACGGCGCGCCGATCATAGTGCCGTCGCAGGACATGGTTCTGGGCCTCTATTACGTCACCATGGAGCGCAAGGGCATGGTGGGCGAGGGCATGGCCTTCGCCGACATCGAGGAGGTCGAGCACGCGCTGGCCGCCGGCGCGGTGCATCTGCACGCCCGCATCCAGGCGCGGATCCGGCAGATCGACGAGGAAGGCAACGAGGTCTGGAAGCGGTACGAGACCACCCCGGGCCGGCTGCGGCTGGGCAACCTGCTGCCGCTGAACGCCAAGGCGCCCTTCGAACTGGTCAACCGCCTGCTGCGCAAGAAGGACGTGCAGACCGTCATCGACACCGTGTACCGCTACTGCGGGCAGAAGGAGTCGGTGATCTTCTGCGACCAGATCATGGGCCTGGGCTTCCGCGAGGCGTTCAAGGCCGGGATCTCCTTCGGCAAGGACGACATGCTGATCCCCGAAACCAAGTGGACCATCGTCAACGAGGTCCGCGACCAGGTGAAGGAGTTCGAGCAGCAGTACATGGACGGGCTGATCACCCAGGGCGAGAAATACAACAAGGTGGTCGACGCCTGGTCCAAGTGCTCGGACAAGGTGGCCGGCGAGATGATGGCCGAGATCTCGGCGGTGCGCCTGGACGGCGAGGGCCGCGAGAAGGAGCCCAACTCGGTCTACATGATGTCTCACTCCGGTGCGCGTGGTTCGCCGGCCCAGATGAAGCAGCTGGGCGGGATGCGCGGGCTGATGGCCAAGCCCTCGGGCGAGATCATCGAGACCCCGATCATCTCGAACTTCAAGGAAGGGCTGACCGTGCTGGAGTACTTCAACTCCACCCACGGCGCCCGCAAGGGTCTGGCCGACACCGCGCTCAAGACGGCGAACTCGGGCTATCTGACCCGCCGTCTGGTCGACGTGGCGCAGGACTGCATCGTGCGCATCCAGGACTGCGGCACCGACCGCGCCATCACCGCCGAGGCGGCGGTGAACGACGGCGAGGTGGTCTCGTCGCTGGCCGAGCGGGTGCTGGGCCGGGTGGCGGCGGACGACATCCTGGTTCCGGGCAGCGACGAGGTGATCGTGGCGCGCGGCGAGCTGATCGACGAGCGCAAGTCCGACCTGATCGGCCAGCACGGCATCAGCCATGCCCGCATCCGCTCGCCGCTCACCTGCGAGGCCGAGGAAGGCGTCTGCGCCATGTGCTATGGCCGCGACTTGGCGCGCGGCACGCTGGTCAACATCGGCGAGGCGGTGGGGATCATCGCCGCGCAGTCGATCGGCGAGCCGGGCACCCAGCTGACCATGCGCACCTTCCACATCGGGGGGATCGCGCAGGGCGGCCAGCAGTCGTTCCTGGAGGCCTCGCAAGAAGGCAAGGTCGAGTTCCGCAACGCCAACCTGCTGGCCAATGCCGCGGGCGAGCAGATCGTCATGGCCCGCAACATGCAGGTCGCGATCCTGGACGACGCGGGCAACGAACGCGCCAGCCACAAGGTCAGCTACGGCGCCAAGGTCCATGTGAAGGAAGGGGCCAGGGTCACCCGCGGTACCAAGCTGTTCGAATGGGACCCCTATACCCTGCCGATCATCGCCGAAAAGGGCGGGGTGGCGCGGTTCGTCGACCTGGTCTCGGGCCTCTCGGTCCGCGAGGAGACCGACGAGGCCACCGGCATGACGCAGAAGATCGTCACCGACTGGCGCTCGGCGCCCAAGGGCGGCGACCTGAAGCCCGAGGTCATCGTGATGGACCCCGCGACCGGCGATCCGGTGCGGGCCGACAACGGGGCCCCGATCAGCTATGCCATGTCGGTGGACGCGATCCTCTCGGTCGAGGACGGGCAGGAGATCCGGCCCGGCGACGTGGTGGCGCGGATCCCGCGCGAGGGCGCCAAGACCAAGGACATCACCGGGGGTCTGCCCCGGGTGGCGGAACTGTTCGAGGCGCGCCGGCCCAAGGACCACGCGATCATCGCCGAGACCGACGGCTATGTCCGCTTCGGCAAGGACTACAAGAACAAGCGCCGCATCACCGTGGAACCCGTCGACGAGACGCTGACCCCGGTGGAGTACATGATCCCGAAAGGGAAGCACATCCCGGTGCAGGAAGGCGACTTCGTGCAGAAGGGCGACTACATCATGGACGGCAACCCGGCTCCGCACGACATCCTGCGGATCATGGGGGTCGAGGCGCTGGCCAACTACATGATCGACGAGGTGCAGGACGTCTATCGCCTGCAAGGCGTGAAGATCAACGACAAGCACATCGAGGTGATCGTCCGCCAGATGCTGCAGAAGTTCGAGGTCCTCGACAGCGGCGACACCACGCTGCTGAAGGGCGAGCATGTGGACAAGGCCGAACTGGACGAGGAGAACGGCAAGGCCGAGGCCCGCGGGATGCGCGCGGCGGCGGCCGAGCCGATCCTGCTGGGCATCACCAAGGCGTCGCTGCAGACCCGCAGCTTCATCTCGGCGGCCTCGTTCCAGGAGACCACCCGCGTGCTGACCGAGGCCGCGGTGCAGGGCAAGCGCGACCATCTGGTGGGGCTGAAGGAGAACGTCATCGTCGGCCGGCTGATCCCGGCCGGCACCGGCGGCGCCACCACGCGCGTGAAGAAGATCGCCGTGGACCGCGACCAGAAGGTCATCGACCTGCGCCGGTCCGAGGCCGAGGCGGCGGCCGCCCTGGCCGCGCCGATGGACGAGGTGATCGAGGTGGAGGCGGACTCCGGTCTGGTCGACACCATCGAGAGCCGGGATCTGTAAGGGTCCCGCCTGAAACGAAAGAACCCCGCGGTCCCTTGGGCCGCGGGGTTCTTCTTTTGCAGGGGCCGCCCCGGAGATCGGTCGCGCGCATGAATGCGTGGGATCTGCCATTGCCGGGATATGCAACAGCGCCTATCTTGGATATGCAATCGAGATATGCCGAAGGATGGTCAGGTGCCGCTGTTCATCAGGGATGAAGGGGTCAACGACCTCGCCGACAAGTTCGCCAAGCTGACCGGCAAGAACAAGACCGAGGCCGTGCGGATGGCGCTCGAAGCGCAGATCAATGCCTACCGGAACCACGAAACCCTGGCGGATCGCATCGCGCAGGTCCAGGAGAAGGCCGCGGCAACCCTCGGCCTCGAACCGGACGGCTGGGACGACAAGGCGCTGATGGACGAGCTTTCCGGGGAGCCCGATGTTCATTGACGCCTCGGCCATCGTGGCGATCCTGAAGCGCGAACCGGAATCGACGGCGATGATCGCGGCGCTGAAGGCCACGGACAAGGCGTTCTGTTCGCAGATCGCCCGCTGGGAGGCGGTGGTCTCGCTGGCGGTGCAAGCCTCGCGCAAGCGGGGCTTCCAGGCCATGGCCCCGGAAGACCTGGAAGCGGCCGAGGTTGCGGTGCATGAGCTGCTGCACGAAATCGGTGCCAAGGATGTGCTTTTGGGCGACAGCATCGGCAAGCTCGCGCGCGAGGCGGCAGGCCGCTATGGCAAGATCGCGGGCCATCCCGCGCAACTGAACATGGGCGACTGCTTCGCCTATGCGGCGGCAAAAGACCACCGGGTGCCGCTGCTTTACAAGGGCGACGATTTCTCGAAAACCGATCTGGCGTGACCGCAAGACCGGGCAGGCTTGCCCCGGGCCGCTCGCGCAGATTGCCATCTGACGGAATCGCGGTCGGCGTTCCCTTCGAGGGGTGGAGGCCCTGAACCGCTCTCCCTCCGCCGTTTGCACGCCAACGACTCCGCCCCCGGCCTTTCCCTTTCCCCGCGCCGCTGCTACGGGGGGCGGGGCGGCCCGGGTTCGGGCCGGTGGGAGGAAAGCGTGATCCGGTCCGACAATGCGCGCGGGGTGGGCTTCATGGCCACCGCGATGTTCGCCTTCACCATCAACGACGCGATGATGAAGAAGGTGACCGAGACGCTGCCGCTGATGCAGGCGATCCTCCTGCGCGGGATCCTCACGGTGGCGGCGGTGCTGATCCTCGCCCGGCTGACCGGGCAGCTGCGGCTGGCGCTGCCGCGGCAGGACCGGCGGCTGGTGCTGATCCGCTCGGCGGCCGAGGTCGGGGCGACGATCACCTTCCTCGGCGCGCTGATGTACATGCCGCTGGCCAACCTTTCGGCCATCATGCAGTCGCTGCCGCTGGCGGTGACGCTGGCGGCCGCGCTGGTTCTGGGCGAGAAGGTGGGCTGGCGGCGGCTTTCGGCCATCGGCGCGGGGTTCCTGGGCGTGCTGCTGATCGTGCGGCCGGGCACGGCGGGCTTCGACATCTGGTCGGTGGTGGGCGTGGCCTCGGTGGCCTGCGTGGTGGTGCGCGACCTCTGCACCCGCGCCATGTCGCCGGCGGTTTCCTCGATGGTGGTGGCGGTCTACACCGCCGGCTCGGTGGGGCTGCTGGGCGCCGTGGGCCTGGCGGTGCAAGGGGTCTGGCAGCCGGTGCCGCTGGTCGAGGCGGGGCGGCTGGTCCTCGCCTCGGGCGCGGCGGTGATGGGCTATCTCTACATCGTCAAGGCGATGCGGGTGGGCGACGTGGCGCTCGTGGCGCCCTTCCGCTATACCGCGCTGGTCTGGGCCATCCTGCTGGGCTGGGCGCTGTGGGGCACATGGCCCGACGCGCCGACCTGGGCGGGGGCGGCGCTGATCGTGGCCTCGGGCCTCTTCACCCTGTGGCGGGAGGCACGGCTGAAAGCGCAGGGCAGGTGACGCGGCGGCGCAGGGCCGGCCCTTGTTGACAACCCCCGCGACTCCCCGTATAGCCCCGCCACCCGACAGGCCCGACCGGCCTGCCGGGGTCAAGACTGATGTGGTCAAGATCCGGGCCGCCGCGCCCCGATCCTCTGGAATTCCACCGCGTCGTCCCTGCGAGGGGGGCGAATGCGGTTTTGTGTTTTGCGGACGCGCAAGGCGCATCGACGTGAAATGCCCCCGGAAGTCGCGCTGACGAGCGACGGTTGAACGGGCCGCACGATGAGAAGGCGAGACTGAATGCCGACGATCCAACAGCTGATCCGCAAGCCGCGGGAAGCCAAGGTTGCGAAGTCCAAGTCGCAACACCTGCAGGAATGCCCGCAGAAGCGCGGCGTCTGCACCCGCGTCTACACCACCACCCCGAAGAAGCCGAACTCGGCCATGCGGAAGGTGGCCAAGGTGCGGCTGACCAACGGTTTCGAGGTGATCAGCTACATCCCCGGCGAGAAGCACAACCTGCAGGAACACTCGGTGGTGCTGATCCGCGGCGGCCGGGTGAAGGACCTTCCCGGCGTGCGCTACCACATCCTGCGCGGCGTGCTGGATACCCAGGGCGTCAAGGACCGCCGTCAGCGCCGCTCGAAATACGGCGCCAAGCGTCCGAAGTGATCGGGGCGGCGGGGTGAACCCCGCCCCACCCCGCCGGACCGAACCGAACGAACGAAGGAACCCCGATGTCCCGCCGCCACGCTGCCGAGAAGCGCGAAATCCTCCCCGACGCCAAGTACGGCGACCGGGTGATCACGAAGTTCATGAACAACCTGATGAAGGACGGCAAGAAGTCGGTTGCCGAGACCATCGTCTACGGCGCGCTGGAGCGTGTGCAGGGCCGCCTGAAGCGCGAGCCGGTGCAGGCGTTCCACGAGGCGCTGGACAACGTGAAGCCCTCGCTGGAAGTCCGCAGCCGCCGCGTGGGCGGGGCGACCTACCAGGTCCCCGTCGACGTGCGCCCCGAGCGGCGCGAGGCGCTGGCGATCCGCTGGCTGATCACCGCCGCGCGCAAGCGCAACGAGAGCACGATGGAAGAGCGTCTGGCGGCCGAGCTTTCGGATGCCGTCAACAACCGCGGCACCGCGGTGAAGAAACGCGAAGACACCCACAAGATGGCCGATGCCAACAAGGCATTCAGCCACTACCGCTGGTAAGGATCGGACGATGGCCCGCGAGTACCCGCTGAACCTCTACCGCAACTTCGGCATCATGGCCCACATCGATGCCGGCAAGACCACCACGACCGAACGCATCCTGTTCTACACCGGCAAGTCCCACAAGCTGGGCGAGGTCCATGACGGCGCCGCCACCATGGACTGGATGGAACAGGAGCAGGAGCGCGGGATCACCATCACCTCGGCCGCGACCACGACCTTCTGGGAAGGCCGCGACGGCAAGAAGCGCCGCTTCAACATCATCGACACCCCCGGACACGTCGACTTCACCATCGAGGTGGAGCGGTCGCTGGCCGTGCTGGACGGCGCCGTCTGCCTCCTGGACGCCAATGCGGGCGTGGAGCCGCAGACCGAGACCGTGTGGCGCCAGGCCGACCGCTACGAGGTGCCGCGCATCGTCTATGTCAACAAGATGGACAAGATCGGTGCCGACTTCTTCAAATGCGTGAAGATGATCAAGGACCGCACCGGCGCCACCCCCTGCCCGGTGGCGCTGCCCATCGGCGCCGAGGACAAGCTGGAAGGCATCATCG
>JBBCJM010000101.1:0-71373 GCA_037190175.1 Paracoccaceae bacterium
TGCCGCCCCCCTTGAACCCCCCGCGCGCCTTTCCTGCTGGCGTGTTGCAGGTGGCAGGCCCCCGGGGCGCTGCCCCGGACCCCGGGATATTTAAGACACCAAAGAAAGCAGGAGAGTGGCTGTTCTGGGGAAAAGCGCCCCCGGCGCGGGGGCACCGGGGGCGGGAGTGCGGGTCAGGACGGCGCGCGGGAGCTTTGGCGCCGTCATGGGGGATGGGGACAGGGACTGACCCGTTTCCGGCGGCGGGACCGCCGGCTGTGAAACTGGCAGGCGGCCACAACGGTTCCGTGACAGGGCCGGCTTTTTGCGGCCCCGCGGCGCAGGTTCCTGTGGACAACTGCCGGTTGCCCGCGCCGGGCCGCTGGCCTAGCCTGCGGCCGGGCAGCAGGGGGAGCCAGATGACCGGCCGCAGCCGTACCGGCACCGCCATCACGCAGAGCCAGCGGCTGCGCATGACCCAGGCGCTGACCGCGGCGATCCGCATCCTGCGTTTCGATTCCTCGGGCCTGACCCGCTATCTGGAGGAGCAGGCGGCCGAGAACCCGGCGCTGCGGCTTTCCGCCCCGGCGGTAGAGCCCGGCGACTGGCTGCCGCGCTGGTCGGGGGTCTGGTCCTCGGGCGCCGCGCCGCTGACCGAGGAGGTCGCCGCCGCCGGCCCCAGCCTGATGGCGCATGTCGCCGACGAGATCGGCCGGCTGTTCCCGCAGGCCGAGCGGCGGCAGGCCCTGGTCTTCGCCCAGGCGCTGGAGCCTTCGGGCTGGCTGGGCCGGCCCTTGCCTGCGCTGGCCGCCGAGGCGGGGCTGTCGCTGCCGGCGGCCGAGCGGATGCTGGCCCGGCTGCAGGACGCCGAGCCCACCGGCCTCTTCGCCCGTTCGTTGCGCGAGTGCCTGGAGTTGCAGGCGCGCGAGGCGGGGCTGCTGGACGGCCCGATGCAGGCGGTTCTGGCGCAGCTGGACCGGGTGGCGGCCGGCGATCTGGCCGGGATCGCCCGCCGCGCCGGGGTGACCGAGGCCGAGGTCGCGCAGGCGCTGCGCCGGCTGCGCGGCTTCGATCCCAAGCCGGGCACCCAGTTCGACCCAGGCGCCGCCCCGGTGCGCGAGCCCGATCTGGTGGTGCGGCGCGAGGCCGGGGCGTGGCGGCTGTCGCTGAACCGCGGGGCGCTGCCGTCGGTGGCGGTCTCGCCCGGCGCGGGCGACGTGGCCGCGGCGCGGGGCGTGGTGCGGCTGATCGAGGCGCGGGGGCGGATGCTGCTGGCCGTGGCGACCGAGGCGCTGCGCCGGCAGGAGCGGGTGCTGGACGAGGGGCCTTCGGCGCTGGTGCCGATGACCATGGGCGAGGTGGCCGCGGCGCTGGGCCTGCATGTGAGCACGGTGAGCCGGGCGGTGGCGGGCACCAGTCTGGACGCGCCGGGCGGCACGATCTGGCTGCGCGCGCTGTTTTCCCAGGCGGTGGGGGAGGCCGTGGCCTCGGGCGCGCTGCGGGCAAGGCTGGCGGCGCTGGTGGCGGGGGAGGATCCGGCCGCGCCCATGACCGATGCCGCGCTGGCCGAGGCGCTGGGGCAGGCGGCCGGCTGTCCGGTCGCCCGCCGCACGGTGGCCAAGTACCGCGCCGCCGGGGGGATCCCGCCCGCGCACCGCCGCCGCCGCCGCCCGGCTTGAGCCTTTCCCCGCCGCGGCCTAGACAGGGGCAAAAGGGGCGGCGGGATGGCGTTGCGGCTGGGGGTCGATACCGGCGGGACCTATACGGATGCGGCGATCCTGGACGAGGAGGCGACGCGGGTCCTGGGCCATGCCAAGGCGCTGACCACCCGCGCCGACCTCTCGCTGGGGATCGGCCGGGCGGTGGATGCCGCGCTGGCCGCGGCCGGGGTGGCGGCTGCGGAGATCGGGCTGGTGTCGGTCTCCACCACGCTCGCCACCAATGCGCTGGTCGAGGGGCAGGGCGCGCGGGTGGCGCTGGTGGCCATCGGCTTCGATGCCGCGGATCTGGAGCGGGCGGGGCTGGCCGGGGCGATGCGGGGCGATCCGGTCCTGTCCGTCCCCGGCGGGCACGCGCATTCGGGGGCGGAGGCGGCTCCGTTCGAGGCTGCCGCTCTGGTGGCGGCGCTGCGGCCGCTGGCGGCGGGGATCGCCGGCGTGGCGGTGGCGGCGCGCTTCGCCACCCGCAACCCGGCGCATGAGCTGGCCGCCCGGGCCGCGATCCGCGCGGCCTTCGGGCTGCCGGTCACCTGTTCGCACGAGCTTTCGGCCGGGCTGAACGGCCCCCGGCGTGCGCTGACCGCGGTGCTGAACGCCCGGCTGACGCCGCTGATCGACCGGCTGGTGGCGGCCTGCGAGGCGCATCTGGCCCGCCGGGGCATCGAGGCGCCGCTGATGGTGGTGCGCGGCGACGGGGCGCTGATGGCCGCCGCGCTGGTGCGGGAGCGGCCGATCGAGACCATCCTTTCCGGCCCCGCCGCCAGCATCGTCGGCGCCCGATGGCTGACCGGCGAGACCGAGGCGCTGGTCTCCGACATCGGCGGCACCACCACCGACATCGCCCTGATCCGCGACGGGCTGCCCGAGATCGACCCCGAGGGCGCCCGCGTGGGCCCGCACCGGACGATGGTCGAGGCGGTGGCGATGCGCACCTGGGGGCTGGGCGGCGACAGCGAGGTGCATCCGGTGACCGAGGGGCTGGCGGGCGGGCTGCGGCTGGGGCCGCGGCGGCTGGTTCCGGTGGCGCTGGCGGCGATGGAGCATCCCGGGATCCATGCCGCGCTGGACCGGGCGCTGGCGACCGAGACGGCGGGCGAGTTCGACGGCCGCTTCGTGCTGCCGATGGGCCGGGCGGAGGGCCTGCCGCCCCGCGACGCCGCGGTGCTGGCGCGGATCGCCGGGCCGGTGCCGCTGGGGCAGGTGGTGCAGGCGCGGGCCGATCTGGCGGCGGTGGGCCGGCTGGTGGCGCGCGGGCTGGTGGCCTTGTCGGGCGTGACCCCTTCGGATGCCAGCCACGTGCTGGGCCGGCTGGCGGCCTGGGACGGGGCGGCGGCGGAGAAGGGATTGGCGCTGATGGCCCGCCGCCGGACGGGGGCCGGGGAGCGGTTCGCGCCGGATGCCGCGATGCTGGCGCAGATGGTGGTGGACCAGCTGACCCGGCAGACCGCCGATTGCCTGCTGGAAGCCGCGCTGGCCGCCGACCCCCGTTTCGCCGGGCAGGATCCGGCGGCCCTGGCGGCGCATCCGCTGCTGCGCGCGGGGCTGGAGGGGCAGGGCGGGCCGCTCTCCTTCACCGCCCGGCTGGCGCTGCCGGTGGTGGGGCTGGGCGCCTCGGCCCCGGCCTATTACGGCGCGGTGGGCCGGGCGCTGGGGGCGCGGATGGTGCTGCCGGAGCACGCGGGCGTGGCCAATGCCATCGGCGCGGTGGCGGGCCAGGTGACCCAGCGGGTCAGCATTCCCGTCACCCAGCCCGGCGAGGGCCGCTTCGCCGTGCATCTGGCCGAGGGGGTGGAGATCTTCGCCGACCGCGACGCGGCGCTGGCGGCGGCGGCCGGGGCGGCCGGGCGGCTGGCCATGGCGCGGGCGGTGGCCGCCGGGGCGGGGGAGCCGGTGCTGCGCATCTCGCACGGGCTGCGCGAGGTGGAGGTGGAGAACCGCCGCATCTTCGTCGAGGCCCTGGTGACCGCGACCGCCACCGGCCGCCCCCGCATCGCCCGTAGTCGGGCCGAGCCGCCCGCGGGGCCGATTTCGGCTTGACGCTGCCCGCCCCCGCGCCTATCTCCCGCGCCGTGGCCAGGTAGCTCAGCTGGTTAGAGCACGCGACTCATAATCGCGGGGTCGGGGGTTCGAGTCCCCCCCTTGCCACCACTTCAAAATCAATGGGTTAGATGATGGTGGGCGCGGCGCGCGCTGAACCGTTTACATCAGCCGTTTACACTTTTGTTCCGGACTTGTGCTGCTCCAGCTTGGCGATTGCCGATTCAGCGAGCCTGCGATCCCGGCTCAGATAGTGTCGATCTAGGATGGCTTCGGCGTCCTTGAGGCTATGACCGGTGATCGCGCAGATCTCCGGTACGCTGCATCCGGCCACCGCCAGGTTGACCACCGCCGTTCCCCTGGCATCGTGAAATGTGCGGCCCTTGATGCCCGCGGCCTGCTTGGCCCGGCCAAACACGGTCTTGTACCCGTCCAGCGTCCAGCGGGTGCCCCGCGTCGTCTCGCAGATCGTCAGGCCGGTGCGGCGGGTTTTGGCGGCATCCAACACCTGCCGCAACTCGGCGGTGAGTGGGACGGTAAGATGCCGCCCGGTTTTGGACTGACGCAGGCGGATCGCCGCCCCATCATAGGCGGTCCAGGTCAGCCGAAGAACGTCTCCCTCGCGCTGGCCGGTCTGCAAAGCGATGCGGAAGGGTAGGGAGACGTGTTCGGCTGCGGTCGTGAAAAATGCGTCGATCTCGCCGTCTGTCCAGAGGCTGTCCAGCCGTGAGCCCCGATAGAGGCGGCCTGGCTTTTCGCACGGGTTGGACAGGATGCGCCGCCTGTCGTGAGCCCATGACAGTGCCCGCGCCAGCACGGCAAAGCAGTAGTCGGCCTCGCGCGGCCCGGCGGTCTGCGCCAGCCGGTCGCGCCAACCCAGGAAATCGCCGCGGATTTTTGGGCTTTCGAGAGCCTTTTCGGGGAGGTCGCCATACTCCGCCTCGATCTTGCGCAGGCGGCGAACATATCCCGAGCGGGTTGCCTCTGCCAGATCGGTAAAGGCGGGGCTGGCCTGATAGTCGTTCAACAGCGCGGTGAGGGTGCCGGCATGATGGGTGGGCTTTTCGCGACCGGAGGTCAGGCGCCGGAACTCCTCCGCGAACTCCAGCGTTCCGAACGGCGCGTCGATGGCTGGACCGCCCCGCCAGGCATAGTAGTGCAAGCGCTCGCCACCCCCGGCGAGGCGCCGACGCACCTTATGCAGACCTTTTAGCTCCAGCTTCACGCTTCGCCTTCCACGCGGCATAGGGGTCATCAGCGGCGGGCGCCTCTTCGGTCAGCACAATGCGCCCGTCGGGCAAGATTTCGCAACGGCGGATGTTCATCCCGGCCGCTTTTGCGGCCTTGATCGCCCGGGTCAGGTCTGCCTGACGAAACGGTGCTGCCCCCATGGCGCTACCCCTCCCACTCCGCTAGAGCCTCGCGACCCTTGTCGGTGATGAGGAAGGCATAGCCCTTGCGCTCAAGCTGCCCCCAGCGGACCAGAGACGAGACGGTCATGTAGTTGAAGGCCGCCTCGTGAAGCGTGATCCACTCCGCTCTGCCGCCGTTGCTGATGACAAAGCGCAGGATTCCTGCCCTAACCTTGCGCTGTGCGTCGGTCCATTTCGGTTCACCCATGGCGCTACCCTCCCTCCTTCGCCGTCACCCACCTGGTGGTGGGGGTGTACTCTGCGATCACCCCGCCGGTTTCCGGATCTCCGAATGCATGGATCGACGGCCCGTCGAAGTCGTCGGTCAGCAGGCAGGTGTGGAAGATCAGCCCCCTGACGTCGTCACCGGGCTCCAGGTAGAGCGTGTCGATGATGTCTTGCCGCAGGAACGCCTCGTGCTCGGGGTGCGGCTCGCCAATCCATTTGATCGGGAAGTCCATGGCGTTACCCTCCCTCCCCGTCGCTGGCGGGGGCTTCGGAATGGTGGGATTTCCCCACCATTTCATACATCAACGCCCCGGTCGCCAGCCCAGCCATCAAGATGTTGAGCGCGGGGATACACATCCCGATGATCAGGCTGCCGATGGTGGCGCCGCTCACCTTTTGGCCGCTTGCCCGGATTTGGAACATCACGGCCACTGCCGAGACGAACACCGTCACCAGATAGAGGATCGCCCAGCCCATCATCCCTCCCCCGTGATCTGGCGCAGGGCGGCGCGGGCAATCTCGCCCAAATCATCGCCCATCGGCACGTCGAACAGTTCCTGCCGGTTGACGGTTTCGTCGTTCGCCCAATTCGCGCGGTCTGCGTAGAATCGCAGTGCCTCCACCAGTGCCGTGAAGGTCTGGCCGTCCTCGCGACGGAAGATGCCCACGATATCGTCACCCGCTTGTGGGCGATCAGACCAACCGCGCAGCGTTGCGGCGCGGCCTCTGTTCTCCCAGGCCCAAATCCGCTCCGGCATGTCACCGCTCATGGCTGGGCTCCTGCTGCGCCACCAAGGCTTTAAGTACCGCGAGGAGCCAAGCGCGAGCTAGCGTTGGCCCTTGGCCCTGATGCGCGCGGTCATGAGGCGGTCTGATCATGGCCAGGCACCGCCCGCCAGGCCATTGGCGCAGATCCGGGAGCCACCCCGGCAGCAGGGCCTCGTGCAGCGCGGCGGCGGCGTCGAGCGAGCCGCGAGCCGCCTTCCGCGCCCATATCCGCCGGTCCACACCATCAGGGCCGTGGCCGAACACGGGCGCGGTGTAGCCAGTCCCGATGTGATCGCCACGCTCCACCGCCTCGATCAGCGCGCGCAGGTTGTCGGTCATAGGTCAAACCTCCCACAGATAAGGCCGGCCACGCTCGCCGCCATGAATATTTGCCAGATTGCGCATATCGTGCAGCAAATTGGCGTTGTTCAGAAGCAAGCCTTTCGTGACGCGCCCGGTCACAGGGCCGGTAATTGAGCGGATCAGCCCAACAATGCTCTCAACCTCATCGGCATTCCGATGGATCAAGGCCCGCAGATCGTCGTGGCGCATTCGCAAGTCGCCACGCTCGAAAAAGCGCGGGTCAGGGTATTTCAGGCGCGCAACCAATCCGGTGATGACGCCGTTCATATCGAGGAAATTTCGACTGTCAGTCCGCATCTTCACCCCTCACCCGCGTTGACGGCAGGATCGGGGGAGATCCGGTTGTCTGTGGCCGCCTTGTCGTCCATGTGCGCCATGTGTTTGCGCCGCTTCTCGGCGGCCGTGTCCTGGCGCGGCGAGGCTTCCGGGGTCGCTGGGATCAAGGCGAGAATTGCTGAAACCCGCTGTTCCCGTAACCAGTCGCTAAGGCTTTTATGACGTTGCAGATCGAGCCTGACGCTTACATCAGAGGCATCTTGCTCCATGAGCCGTGCCGCTTCCCGCAGCCCCTCCGCCCGCCCCTCGGCCTTGGCCGCGAGGTAGAGCGCGAGGTCGTGGTCGGCCTGTTCTGCGGGGTCCGGGGCGGTGCGGGTGCTCCAACCCGCCCCGACCTGCGCGAGCGCGGCGTCACGCTCGGCCTCGGCCGACGACAGGGCAATCCGCAGTTCGCCCACCTGCATGAGGGTCTTGGCGAGTTCCTTGCGCAGCTCGTCGCGGTCAGCGGAGACGGCGATCCATTTCTCCGCCTCTTTCATGCTGGCGACATGGTGTGCGCCGGCTGCTTCCTTCCATTCGTCGCACTCGCGGGTCAGCCGCTCGATCTCGGCGCTGGGGGGGTGGGCATAGAGGGGTTGCACTTCGCAATCGACTTTGCTCTTGCGATACGCCATCCAAGGGCCATCATCACTCAGACGCCAATCCTCGCCGGGGTCACGATACCGCCACGCCACCGGCTCCGCCTCGGGTTGCGGTGCGGCGGGGAGGGCGCGGCGGTTCCACGCGGCGATCAGTTCAGCCATCAGGGTTTCGGCATCGACCCCGCGATGATCCTCACGGCACAGGGTCATGTCGGCAGCGCAGGATAGGCAGTAGATCGCCACCGCGGTACCGGGCTTGCCCGAGGGGTACCGGGCATAGCCGCGGGAATAGTCCGTCTCGGCCTCGCCGCCGCAGAACGGACAGGGCAACAGGTCATTCGCCATGGTTGGCCTCCTTGCGGTTGTGCAGCGGGCATCCGCCGTTGATCCACCAGCCGAATTTCTGACCCTTCCCGAGGTGCCCCTTGCCGTGGTGGTTGTCGCTGGTCGGACAAGTGCAGCCTTCCGCCACCGCTTCCGGGCTGCCGGGCTTGGGCTGCTCAGTCACGGCCGGTGTCCTTTGCGCAGGCTCGCAGAGCCGCGATCTTGGCCTCCCTGACGCTGCCGAAGGCCATGCCGCGATAGGTGATGGACGCCCCCAGCGCGCCGGCCATGCCCATGCCGTGGCGGTCAACAACCGCTCCGCTCACTCTCGGATGCGTCCAGACCGTCGCGCTGCCCTTTGTCGTGGCCTTCCAAATGTCAGCAGTCATGGCCGCTCTCCTGCGCGATCGGGCAGACCTCGACGACTCCGAGGCCGCGGCGGCCGAGGATGGCCTCGGCAGAGGCTGTGCTTCCGGCAACCACGGTCTCCTGCGCCTGCGGGCGGTCGATCAGGGAAAGGATGGCGGCGCGCCACACCCACGGCACCCCGACAGTTTCCCCTGGGACGCGACCAGTTTTGATTTTGACCGCTGCCGCCTCCCGCAGCGCCTTCCCCCGCACGGCCTTGTCGCGGGCCGCGAGGGCGGCCTTGGCGTCGGCGGCTACAGCCTTGCGGATGGCGCGGGATGCAGCGGCGGCGTAGTCGTCTAATGTCGTCTCTGCATCGTACACATTGTCCAGCGCCCCCCAGATAAAGTCGGGGTGGGAAGCCTCATGAATGGTGTGCCGGAGCGCCGCCACCTGCGCCTGCGCTTCGGCAAGGGCGGAGGTCAGGCGGGCGATCTCGGCGCGATATTCCGCCGGGCGCGAGACGAACCAGTTGCAATAGACCCCGCCATGCTCGCAGTTGCACTCGGCGCAGCGCACATTCGGCGCCTTGATCTCGTCGGGGGTCATACCTTCTCTCCATGCGCTTCGGCCCACGCGGTCAGCACGGCACCGATCACCGCCGCGTCCTGCGGGGCCAGGTAGAGCCAGAAATCCTCGTCAGGGTTGTCTTTCGGCCCCTTGGTCTCGAGGTCATAGGTCTGGGGCAGCCCCTTGCGCTGGTAGATGACTTGCAGGCTGTCATCCCTCTCGCTGTCGATGATCCATTTTGCATCGACGTCCGGGCTGTAATAGGACAGGGACAGATGCCCCGATCCGCCGCCGTCCCCGAAAAACTTGCGCATCCCTTTCATCCCTCACCCCTCCCCGTCACGGGCCGCGAGGGCGCGCACCCTGGCCGCCTCAAGAGCCTCAGCTTGCGTAGCAAAATGCACGAACTCGGTGTCGTCGCTCTCCGGGTCGAGGACGGGGGCGACAAAACCGTAGCGCGTCGCGCCGGTGAAGCTACTGGCGATCTTGCACACCACGAAGTCCCCCAGCATGGAGCGGTTGATCGCCTCCTCGGGGCTGTCTCCGCAGTCGTCTGGGTCCGCGACGCGCCAGTACCAGTCGGCCTGGTCGAACAGGGCGCCATCATCCGGTTGCCTACCCGCGTTGACGGCAGGATCGGGGGCAATCCGGTTGTCTGTCGGCGACCGGGTGTTCCATGCGGCGATCAGTTTCTCGCGCGATGGGGCGTCCAGCGAGAATGGCGGGATGACGCAATTCCGATGGATGATGCGCCAAACGCCCATGACCTTCGTCGCATCCACGATTTCGGGCGGGGTTTGCCCGCACCAGGGGCAGGGCAACAGGTCAGCCATGGCCGGCTCCTTTCCGCAGGGCGAGGATGGCCGGGGCGATGCCCTCGACGGCCTCGATGGCTTCGTCCAACGTTCCGTTGAAGGGTGGTTCGATCTCACGCCAGCGCCGGACACGGGGCTCTGCAACGGCCGCCGCCTCTTCCAGCGCCCTGTCCCGCGCCTCGGCCTTCTCGGCGCGGGCGCGCAGAGCAATGAGGGCAACGATAAGGTCGCGGATGATGCCTTGGCCGGTCTCGAATGTGCCCGTCTCAGCCATAGCCTTGATCGCCAGTTCCGCATCGGCCACCAGCACGTCCAGCCCTTCCGGGGTCAGGTCAGCGGTCATTGGAGTGGTCCTTCGGGAAATCCTCTAGGCAGAGCCTTTCGCCCTTGTTTAGCGCCAGTTCGGCTCCGGCCCTGGTCAGCCCGAACAGATCATCACCGCCGGTCAGGGGAGATCCGTTGCGCCGCCAAGCATTGCCGTCCGAGACCATCTGCATCCAAGCCGGATGGTCCAACGATCCTTCCCCGGTGACGAAGTGGTTACGGTAGGTCATCTTGCGCTTGTTGGGCAGCCCGATGGCGTGACGGGCAAGTGCCTTCTGTTCCGGGGTCATTTTCCCCTCCATTCGGCATGGGCGGCGAGGGCGGTCCTGCCGAGTTTCAGCCAGCCCTCGCGCGCCTGACCGCCCTCGTTGAAATCGGGCGAGCCGCTGCACCAGATCAGCGCCTCCGCCAGCCGGTCGGCATCGGCCTCGGCGGCGGCAAGGCGCTCCATCACCTCGTTCCGATGCGCGACGATGGTCTCGACCTGCTGGATCAGCGACGTGATGCGCGCCCGCAGCCGCTCGATCTCGGCGGCCAAGTCGTCATCCCATGGCAGGGACTGGCCGGAGACATAGGCGGTGCCATCCCCGCGCGCCGCGACGAAATCTGCCCGCATCTGGCGGATGGCGGCGTTCGGCCCATGCTCAACTGCCGCTTGATCATGCGGCTTGGGGGTGGGGGTGTGGTCAAGGTTGCTTGTCATGCGGGGCTCCTGATCAACTGGATCGCCAGCAGCTTGATCGCCGTCCGCAGGTCGGGCGACAGGTCGCGGGTGGGCGGGAGCTTGCGGCCCAGGCGGGCCTCGATGATCTGGCGGGCGGTCATTGTCGTACCTCCTGCCCCCTCGGGGCGTTTAT
The DNA here is from genome assembly GCA_037190175.1 of Paracoccaceae bacterium. Classification (GTDB taxonomy): domain Bacteria; phylum Pseudomonadota; class Alphaproteobacteria; order Rhodobacterales; family Rhodobacteraceae; genus JBBCJM01. The sequence continues at coordinate 10,661 of JBBCJM010000101.1, forward strand.
TCCGCCGGTAGGCCGGGCGGCACGCCGGTCTGTGATCCCGGCCATTTGCGCTGTCGCTGGCGCCGCCTGGACCGGGCGTCACCGCCCGAACTCCGCGTCCAGCCGCGCCGCGTTGTGGGCCGTCCACGCGGTTTCCGCGAAGGCCACCCCGGCGAGAGCCATGCCGATGAGGGCTCCGATCAGAACCCAGGTGGCTGCGGTAGGGCGGGCGGGTTCCGGCTTGCGCCGAGGCATCCGGCCCAGTGCCGCGTCCATCTCGGCCTCGGTCAGCAGGCGGGTGGGGCGGGGGTCCATCACGCGGCCTCCGCCCGACGGCGCATGTCTTCCAGGGCATCGGCGTTGCTGTCGTAGAACCGCATCGGGCTGATCGGACTGCCGCTCTCGCGGTAGATCAACATTGCCGCCAGTTCGGTATTGAAGTGCCGTTCGAGCGCGTATCCCGCCTCCCCGGCCAGATGGACCACCCAGCCGGCCCGGCAATGCGTCGTGCCGCAGGTATGCCAGCGGCTCATTTCGAGCGCGTTGGGCGCACTGGCGGCGGCATACACGGCCTGGTCGATATTCTCGATGCGGGGGATCTCGGGGGTGGCATTCTCGGTCTTGCCCGAGCAGTCCGAGCAGTCCGAGCAGTCCGAGCAGCCCGAGCAGCCCGAGCAGTCCGAGCAGTCCTTCAGGCTGCGCAAAGCCACCTCAGCCGCCGCCTCGGATCCCCAATAGGCCACCGAACAGCGGTTGCCGTTAATGTCAGAAACCCAAGTGCGGTCATCGTTCCAGGTCAGATCAGCCATCACGCGGCCTCCTTGCTCGGGGTGGGGGCGGGCGGCAGGGCATCGACCGCCTCGTCGGTGGCCCGGGCGATGCGCTTGAACGCCTCCGCCATCGGGCTGCCGGCCTTCTGCGCCGCCCGGAGAGCGGCATAGGCGGCTTCGTTCAGAGCGCGGGCTTGCTCGTGCATCACATCCGCTCCTGCATGTGGTTGGCGCGGGCCGCATCGGCGTCGGACCACACGAGGTCGGACAGGTGCAGCGGATCGAGCGTGCCGATCTCGGCCCATTCCTCGATGCCCACGAAGGTCGCGACAGCGGCAGCCGCGATCCACCGGCCGTTGATATGGGCGCGGATCATCGCGCCGGTGAGCGCGTCGTACTCCGCATCCGTCTCGATCCAGCCCTCGGTGGTGCCCGAGGTGTTGATGGTGATGCGGTCGGTCACGGTGTCGGGGAGATAGTCGTACATCGTCGGTCTCCGTGCATCTGGCGCTCGGGGGAACCGCCCGCGCGGGGCGGCTCTGGCGGAGGGTCAGGCGGTCACATATAGGCGTGGCGGTAGGCGCTCGTTTCCAGCGCCCCGATGGCGCTCTGGATGTGCTCGCCCGCCCGCAGGCGAGACCGGATCAGGCGAAAGGCGCCGCGGATGTCCTCGCGCGGGGACAGATCGCCCAGATGCGAGTTGGGCCAGTATAGGACCGCCAGCCAGACAGCGTGGCGAAGATCAGCGCGGGTGTTAGGGTCCATCATCCTCATCCTTCTGCTGGCGGCCCGCGATCTGCCGGGGCGTCTTCGGCGGGGATGAGGTGACTATGGATTGGCATTTGCCAATCGTCAAGATGTAAAATTGGCATTTGCCAAACATCATCTTCCCCCACCCCTCCCCCTGTGCTAGAATCACCCCTGCTTGGAGCGGGGATGACGGCCCGCTCCCGCCCGCCGGTGGGGTCGCGCCAGACGGTTGGGGGATGGGGCCTGACACCCGGGCTCAGGGATGCGCGGCCGGACCTGTCTGCGCCGCCACGTCAGGAGCGGCCCCGCATGGTGCTACGCGGGATCGGACGGCAGAAGGCCCGCCAGTGAGGGGTCGGTTGATGGCGAGAACGCACTTGTCGAATCGGGAGATACTGCAAGACGATGCCGGCGGGGTCGTTGGGGGCATCGCCGTGGCGGAATATCCGAGGCGGGATCATTCCTTCGGGGAGATCAAGCGCGCGGGCGCGATCCTGACCGGAGCGATCCCCGCCGACAGGGCTTCGGACCCCGAAATACAGCAAGCGTTCCGGGTCGCACACAACTGGCGCATGGCCCACGCCTATCCGATGGTCATCGAGCGCATCCGGCTGGGAAGGATCGCCAGGTCCGGCGTCGTCACCGCGGGCCGCGTCAAGCGCATGGCGTCCATCCGCGCCAAGCTGGGCAGGGGGTCAACCGACCTGCGATCCATGCAGGACCTGGGCGGATGCCGGGCGGTCATGCACGATGTCGCGGCGGTGAGGTCGGTGGTGGATCGCTACCGCAATGAGGAAACCGCCAGCCGGATGACGTGGAGCCGCGACTACATCGAAAGCCCCAAGGATGACGGGTATCGCGGCATTCACCTGATCCTGACATTCGCAGCCCCTGATGGGCGCGAGGAATACTCCGGCCAGCGGCTCGAAATACAGGTCAGGACGCTGCGTCAGCATGTCTGGGCAACGGCCATCGAGGCGGTCGGGGCGATGCGCAATGAAAGCCTCAAGGCGGGGCAAGGCGACCCCGGCTGGCTGCGCCTCATGGCCTTGATGGGTCACTACCTCGCCCTGCGGGACGGTCTGCCCCTCGTGGGGTTTGACACCCATGCCGCCCTGTGCCGGGAAATCGCCGAGATGGATCGACAGCTTGCGGCGTCGGCCTACCTCGCGGCCGCGGGCGATATAGTCAGGATGGTGTCCGACCGGGGGGCCGCGTCTCACGTGTTCAGGTTGAGTGTGGACGCCGTGGAAGGCAGGGTCCGCGTGGAGCGGCAAACCGGATTCACCTTCATCGGCGAGGGCGATTTCCAGGAGGAAGGCGAGCAGCGGCAGAGCGTGATCGTCAACGTGGAAAGGCTGACCGACCTGCCGAAGGCTTTCCCGAATTTCTACCTCGACCTGGAGGATTTCAGGCGGGCGCTTGATGACGCCGTGCGACATCGCAGTCCGGCACCGGCAGGCCATACACCCGGCGGCCTTGACCTGTCGTTCCTGCGCGGGTGGCGCCGCAGGTAGCAGATGCGCCTGTTCTGATCCCTTGCCGACTCACCATGTTCGCGCAATGTTCGCCAGATGCCGGGCGAGAGCTATCTCTTCATCCAGTGCGGTTGCGGCCACGAGGTGAACTACTGGCGCCACGAGGTGCCGGCATCGTTCCAGATGGATGAGACAACAGGCTGGATCACCCCCGAGACCTGGGCCCGGTTCCGGTGCAGCAAGTGCGGGCGCCGCGGACGGCCCCCGACCACGATCAGCGGCTGGGGTCACCCGGGTGGCGATCTGATCGCCAGTGCGTATCGCGGGATGTTTCCCAAGGGAACCTCCTGACCTCGCCGCCGTTGCCATGCATGGCCATCATCCGCCCCGTCACCTATGCCGAGACAGACAGCCGCTATCGCACGGTGACCGATGCCCGCGGCATGGGGATGGCGCTGCTGACGCACTGCAACCCGCAGGACCAGGCGTACATCACGGCCGCGGAGGCGGTGCTGGGGCTGGAGGAGGGAGCGGTGGAGCCGGAGGTGGCGCGGGAGGCGTTCGTGGCGGCGCTGCGGAAGGCGGGGGTGTTCGTGAGGGAATGAAGAGGCCCCGCCGGGTGGGGCGGGGCTGCGACTGCTCAGCAGACGGCGCGGGTGTCAGACTTTGACGTCATGTAGAGCCCGAACCTGTCTTCGGGCTCTCGCTCAAGAAGCTCCGTCAGCCGATCCACCTTGAGCTCAAGGCTCGCAATGTGCCCGTCGCGGGCCTCGATGGCTTCCGCGGCGGCCTTCAGCATGTCCATCCACGCCTTGCGTTCGCGGCGCGCATTCTCCACCGCTCTGCCGGGGCGAGGAGCCTCACGACCCATCTCCCTGTTGGCTTCAAGCCAGGAGGTGATGGCGTCCTGAACGTTTTCCATGGCTTCCTGCGGGGTGTCGCCATCCGACATGCAGCCGGGAAGATCGGGGACATACGCAATGAAGCATCCGCCCTCCTCTTCGGGAATGGCATGCACAACAACAGCATAGCGTTCCATCTTCACCCTCTCCGTTTCGCGGCCTCGCCGGCCAGGTGCCGACGACAAAGCTTCACGAAGTCCCTAATATAGCATGGAAGGATCGGCCTTCGATGCGCAACGGTCGCGATGAACTCAATGTGTGGACTCCCGAAGTGGTAGTGGCTGCCGCCGTTGGGGGTACGCTGGTGCAATCCAACTGCTCGCGCGACACGAGTGACATCCTCGATCCTCCAGTCCCGCGGATTTCTCTGCATCCGATCAAGGTCATCTTCGACGCCCGCCAACAGTTCCCCTCTCCAAGCGACTCCACCCCTTCTTCTGCTCACGTTTTCGTTTGCCGGTCAATCTTGGCGTTTGTGGGGCGCCTCTTCCCCCACCACCCCCGCCAGTACCGAGGCCCCGCCGAGCAACGAGACGGGGCCCCGGATCGCCCGGCGCCCTGGGGTAAGTAACGAACGACGCCCGAGGCAAGCACGGGCCGGGGATCAGGTCAAGGTAGAGCGATCCCTCGATTCTGCAACCGCGGCGTGTCGGTTGCGGCATGACGCTACGTCGATCCGCGGTGGACCCACAACCTGTTGAGTCCGCGCTCCGGGCTTTCCAGACGTTCATGTTTCGTTCACAGTAGGGCTGCCAAGGCGCGTCCGACGCTCGGCCCCCGGCCTCGATGCTCCCGCCATGCCAGTTCGCGACGATGGGTCGCGGTAGCCGAGGGGTGGAGGATGGAGGAGCTTATCAGGGTTCTGGGTCGGATGGATCACGAGACAGCGGCTGATCTTGCCGTTGCCGTTGCTCGTTGGCGCGCTGCTCTTGCCGCTGCACGAGGAAGTGGGCAAAGTCCTCCAGCTCTCGCAGACCATTTTCATCAAGAACTTGGGCTTGAGCGAGCAGCGACGATTTCGGATCGAACGGGCGTCTCTCCCCGCCCTCCCACAGATAATCCTGAGATACGTTGAAGTAGCGTGCGACGACCAGCAGGTCTGTCCCCCTGGGCTTCGCCTTGAGGCGACGGAACCAAGGGTCGATCCGATGGTAGGGTATGCCAGCTTCCTTGCTCAACACCTTCCGGTCGATGCCCTTAGCATCGATCTCAGCCTGTAACCTCTTGGCGAAGCCGCTCATTTCCATGCCGCGCAGCATCCTGCAGGCGGTCGGCAAGTGCAAATTGGCAATTGCCTATTGACTGTGATTGGCAAATGCCAAACACTGGGGGCATGGACCCGAACGCGATCATCGCTGAACTGGACGCATACTGTGCCAGCGCAGGTATCAAGCAGACCACTGTCTGCCAGAATGCCCTTGGTAATGCTCGCTTCTACGAGCGCATGAAGCGCAGGATCGACCAGTACGCAGCCGATGCTGAGAAGCTGCGCGCATACATGGCCGCGAACCCGCCCCAACAGAAAGGGGCCGCGTGATGAAGCACGCGACCCCCTCCGCCCTTTCCTCTGCTGCTCCTGTTGACGGGTCTCCACTCCCTCAACATGGAGACAACCCGTTGAAAAATCCTGCCGGTTTTTCGCCTGACGCCCGATCCTCGGGGCGGTGGTTCGCAAATCTGCTCTGGCGCGCCTTCCCGGCCCCCTCGGAACATGAGCTTGCCGAGAAGGCGGCCCGGGCGCTGGACGTATCCCCGCGGCAGGTGAAGAACTGGCTCCGCTGCGAGCATTCCCCGGCTTGGAAGTACGTCTCGGCCGTCCTGCTGATCAGCGGGGCTGAGATCGTGTTCGGCAGGATCGAGGGGAGGCGCTGATGCGGACCCTCTATCACATCATCGCCCGGTTCTACGAGGCTAGGTCAACCCGGGCGCTGGCGAAGCACATCGCGCTGCGCCGGCTGGCGGAAAAATTCTTCCGGCGGAGGGACGCGGCATGAAAGGTCCGTCAAGCGCCCCCGCTGGAATCCACAGCTATCTCTCCTTGCGGGCAGAACATCGCAAGAATTGCGCGCTGACGGGCCTCAAGGCAAGCGCGGAAGCCCCCACCCCCGATCAAGGGGTGCAGGGATGAGGCGGCGCGCGCAGGTCACCGCTGACGACTGCCGTCGCTGCATAGACGCTGGCCTGACCTGCGCCCAATGCGCAGCGCAGTTCGGCGCGATGGTCGAGACGGTGCGGCAGACCGCGCGCCGGGCGGGGCTGACATTCCCCCGCGCGGGCCGGGACAGAACTCCCTCGTTCCGAACTGTCTACTATAGCATTCCGGGCCTGACCGAGGACGAGAACCGCCGGTACAATCGCATCCGTCCTTACGTGCGCAGCCATGAGGCCGCACTGTTTGCGATCAAGCCGGCGTCGGATTTCCGGGCGAGGTCCGCATGACCCCCTCACCCCATCACGGGCACGACGCCCTGATCGGCCGGCCGACCGTCTCGGCCACGGCAGCGGCAGGGATGCTGCGCCGGTCACTGCTCCCGAGACTACCCCACCTGGCGGCCGGCCTCGTGCTGGCCGCCTCTTTTCCGGCCTGGGGGCAGGATACGCACAGCCTCAACGGCACCACCGTCACGATCCGCCCCAGCGAGCGAGCCGGGGCCATCGCCCAGATCGACTACAGCAACAAGCCGGTAAACGGCCCGGCCGACGAAATCAGCTTCGACCTGATCTGCTGCGATCTCACCGTGGTCGTGGTGTTCGATTGGAACGCCGACGCGCTGGGGTCGGACGCGATCGCCGTGACCCCGCCCGAGGGCGTCACCTGCCTGCCGGTGTCCTGCATCCTGACCCTGCCAGAGGGCGAGGCGGGGACCGTGTGGCTGTTCTCGCTCGATGGGGTGGGGATGTGATGCGCGCTGTCCTCGCCCTTGACCTCGGCACCAAGACCGGCTGGGCGCTGCGCCGCCCGGACGGGCTGATCAACAGCGGCACCCAGTCGTTCAAGCCCGGCCGCTTCGACGGCGGCGGGATGCGCTACCTGCGCTTCACCAGATGGCTGGACGAGATCAACGCCGATCCCATCGGCATGATCGTGTTCGAGGAGGTCCGACGCCACGCCGGAACCGACGCGGCGCATGTCTACGGCGGGCTCATGGCCACCCTGACGGCATGGGCCGAGCTTCGCGGTATCCCGTACCAGTCGGCGCCGGTCGGCACGATCAAGAAGCACGCCACCGGCAGCGGCAATGCGTCCAAGGCCGCGATGATCGCCGCAGCCGTCGCCCGGGGCTTCGGGCCCAGAGACGACAACGAGGCGGACGCGCTGGCGATCCTGCATTGGGCGATGGATGACGCAGGCATGGCGGGGAGGGCGGCATGACCCTCATCATAGACACTGGCGCGGACCCGATGCAGGGCGCCTGGGGCGTGGACCTCTGCGGCACCATCGCGGACGCTGCGGCCGATGCCGCCGGCCCAGGCTCCACGCCCGAGCAGATCGCCATCGAGACCGCGCGGCTTGTCATCGCCCGGCTGTGGATACCGAAGAAGCCCGAGACGGTGCGCGCCCTGCTGGTGCGCCTCTGGCCACTCATCGCGCCGATAGCGACCACGGCCCCCGACAGTTTTGACCGCATCCTAACCGAATTCGCGGAGCGGGCGACCGAATTCCGCTGATCCGCGCCCCGGCGGTTCCGGGGCTTTCGCCGCGCAGCGGCATCGTGAAAGGCAGACAAGATCATGGCATTCGCAATCGACACCGGCGACACCGGCGCCAGCCTCGGCCCTTGGATTACCTGGAGCAGCAACGGCTCCGCGGAAAAGGGCGTGCCGCCCCGCTCCTGGGTCCTGCGCGGCAAGGACGAGGCTGGCAACAGGACCGAAACCGCCCACCCCGCGTTCGTCAACGGCTGCGTGATGGACATCGACAGCCTCAAGCTGGGCTGGGAGAAGGACGGCGCACGGGGAATGGCCCCGGAGCGGCGCTGGAACCCGTCCATCTCGCAGGCCACGCCGCGGCCCGACGAGAGTAAGAAGGCAACGGGAGCCTTCGCATGGTCGCGGGCGCTGTCGGTTCGTCTCGCCATCGGCGGCGGGCAGGCGGCCACCTGGGAGCAGGGCAGCTTCGCGGCCTACGAGGCATTCTCGCGCCTGGCCAGGCAGATCGAGCAGCAGCATCCCGGCGACAACACCCTGCCGCTGGTGCAGCAGACCGGCGTCGAAAAGCGCGACCTGCCCAACGGATCGGCCAACATCCCGATCCTGCAAATCGTGCGCTGGATGCCCCGCCCCGACTGCCTCAAGGCCGACGCCCCCGTGATCGCCACCAGCCCGGCCCCGGCGCAGACGGCGCAGCCCGTCCAGACGGTTGCACCCGTCCAGCAGGCCGCGCCGTCCTCGATCCCCGCCGACGCCGGGTTCTGACAACCGCGCGACAAGCATCGCTCGCCCCGTGAGGGGCGAGCCACTCTACCACCGGAACCCATCGGGGCAATCGTGTTGCAGCAGGACCAGTCCATTGTCCCCGACCTCGGCGCCATCCGCGCCGACCTGACATACATGGTCGCGCGCTGGGGCGAGTTGGCGGAGCGCGCCCGCTTCGAAGTGCGCGCCTTCAAGGAAAGCCGCAGCCCCGTCATCCTGAAATACTCCCCCGACTGGATGGACGAGGCGGTCGAGCAGATCGCGGACCTCAACGGCCGCGGCTACAACGTCTATACCGTGCGCAACCCGCTGCGCGCCGACTATCAGGACAGTGCCACCGACGCCGACGTGATCGCCGCCTTCTTCCTGTGGGCAGACTGCGACGATCCCGCCGCCGCCGGAAACGTCTATCGCTTCGACGGACCGAAATGGTCGGCCGCCGTCACCACCGGCACCATCCCCTCCATCCGCGTCCATACCTACTGGATGCTGGAGCAGCCCTGTACCGACCTCGCCGCCTGGCGGGAGATGCAGGTCACAATCTCCCGCCACTTCCAGTCCGACCCCAGCGTAATCAACCCCAGCCGGATCATGCGGATCGGCGGCACCGTCTCCTGGCCGGACAGCCGCAAGCAACAGCGCGGCTACGTCACCGAGGTGACGAAAATCCGCACCGTCTACGACGAGGCGCGCCCCCGCGTGACGCTGGACCAGATGGCCCGCGTCTTCGGCAGCGCCACGCCCCCGCCAGAGACCCCCGCCGGGCCGAGAATCGACACGGGCACCGACTACGGGCCTGCGCTGGATCGCGCCCTGGCCATCGCCAGCATCAAGTCGGACCGGAATTGGCGCAACAACGTCAAGGCGCTGGTGGCGTCCTACGTCGCTCGCGGCTGGACCGACGACGAAATACTTGATCGCTGCGATGCCTTCACCCTGCCGGGTTACACCGCAGCCGACACGCGCCAGGACGTGGCCGCCTTCATCATGTGGACCCGCGAGCAGGAATCCCGCAACGGCGGCAGGTACGCGACCAGCCCGGCAAGTGCGGCCGATCCCACAGCACACTTGTTCCGCGAGATGTCGGAAGGGGAAAAGGCCGCCGTCCCCGCCCTCGATTTCAAGCCATGGGGAATCCGCAACCTTGCGGCCATCCCGGCGCCAGAATTCGTCTACACAGACTTCTATGCCCGCGGATACACATCCCTGACCGTGGCGCCGCCCAAGGCCGGGAAGACCATGCTAGGCATGGCCGAAAGCATAGACATGGCCTCAGGTCGCGGCATCCTGTCGGGCGAGCCGCGCGACCCGGTCCGCGTTCTCTACTACAACGCCGAGGACGACCAGTCCGTACTGGACTCGCGGGTGGCCGCGTTGCTGTGCCATTACGGGATCGACCAGAGCGAGATTTCCGAAAGCCTTTTCCCCGTCTCCGGCATCGACGCCGAGGGCTTCTACATGGTCACGGGACAGGAAGGCACGATCAACGAGGCGCTGTTCGTTGCTCTCGGCAAGTTCGTCTTAGAGCACCGGATCGACGTGGTGATCTTCGATCCGCTTCAAGACCTGTCGCGCAGCCCAGAAACGAACGAAGTTTTTCGCGCCCTCGGCCAGAGACTGCGTCGGTTTGCCAATGCCCACCGGGTAGCTATCGGGATCGTGCACCATACCCGCAAGATGGCGCCTGGCGTCGTCGCGACGATTGACGATGCCAGGGGGGGCGGGTCGTTGCGCGGAACCGCCCGATTCAACCGCCTCCTGGTGCCGATGACCGAAGAAGAGGGGTTCAAGGCCGGCGTCGAGAACCATCGTTACTTCCTGCGGATCGCGGAAATGGAGGCCAATCTGGCACCGCCTTCCGCGGACGTGAACAGATGGTTCCAGAAGGTATCGGTACCGATCCCGAACGGACATAACGTTGGAGTGCTGGAGCCGTGGCAGTGGCCGGATGCTTTCGCGAACGTCACCCGAGAGGACGCCTGCCGCGTGCAGGCCGCTCTGCGCGAAATGGAGGATGAGCCCCCTCGCCTGAACACGCAATCGGCCCAGTGGGTGGGCCATGTCGTCGCGCGCGTCCTGAGCATCGACGCCGATGACAAGGCCGCCAGAAACCGCATCGGGGCTATGGTCAAGACGTGGATCAGGACCGGCGTCCTAGAGGTCGTAGAAATCAGGGACGTCCGTCAGGGCCGCGACGTGAAGGCGGTTCTTGCCGGTCAGAACAACCCCATGACGCAGGTGGAGACATGACGTTTTTTCCTCACCTTTCCTCACCTTTCCTCACTTGCACCTCACCTCTCTATGTCCTCGCTCCGCCTCACCTCCTCACCCACCCTTATGGGGTGAGGGGTGAGGTGAGGACGGGGCGCGACCGGGGAGAGGGCCGGGGCGTTCACCTCGAAATCCCCTCACCTCGGAGACCGACATGACCCCCCGCCCCCAGCGCCAGCGCAAATCCGACCGCCTCATGACTCCGGCTGCCAGTCCCGCGGAGATCGCCTGCGACCACGCCGTGGCGCCGTTCGACCGCGTGGCCCGGGAGATGGATCGGCGCTGGGGCGTGGACCGGCTGCCCGAACTGGTCAGCCCGGCGACCGCGGCGCGGTATGGCGCGGCCATGGCCCACCTCAACGCCATGATCGACGCCGCCGATCCCGCCCGCACCGCCGAGGCGGCGCAGAACTGCATCCGCGGAATGCAGGCCATGGATGCCGAAGCGCAGCGCCTCGGTCACCGGCCCGGCCCCGCCGAGGTGCTGATCCACGACGAGGACGGACTGCGGTTCGGCATCGTCCGGGACCCGGGCGACCACGCCACGCTCCAGGCCGACCATCCCGGCCTGACGCTCTACAGCCTGCGCGAGATCGGGATCATGGTCCGGCATTACCAGAGCCCAGCCGTGGAGGCCGCGAAGGCCGCATTCCGCGGCGCCGAGGTCGTGGCGCTGCGGCCGGCCCGAAGCAAACTGGCCGAAGAACTCAACGACGAGATTCCGTTCTAGGAGGCCGCCATGACCCGATCCGAAATCCTCTCCACCGCCGCCCGGATCGTGACGCAGGACCGGCAGGCCACCCATGGCCGGCCCGAGGATACCTTCGCCGTCATCGCCCGCGTCTGGTCGGCCAGGCTCGGCATCGAGATCACCCCGGCGCAGGTCTGCATCCTGATGATCGACCTCAAGACCTGCCGCGCCTGGGGCAACCCAGGGCACGAAGATCACTATGTGGACGCTGCTGGATATGCGGCGCTGGCGGGAGAGCTGGCATGACCAAGGCCATGACCTCCGGTGAGCGCAGATGAGCATCCACATGCGACAATTCGACTGGCGCAAGGCCATCCTGCACGGCATCGACCTGGCGGCCGAGAATTTCCGCGAGCACGAGGATGCCGCGCCGTACACAGCAATGTGGGAGCTGCTGCGCGAAGCGGCAGGCATATCGCGGTCGTTCGACGCCCCCCCGAGGACGGGCTATCCCGAAAAAGCCATGTGGCCCGAAACGCCCGACGAGATCACCCCATGGCAGCGCCAGATGGCCTACCTGCAAGGCACGCTGGATGAGGTGGATCATGGCGAGCCGCCGCCGCCCATGCCAAGCGCGGCCGACGTCACCCGCGCCGAGGCCGTGCTGGATCTGTGGCACCGCCATGCCCTGTGGAGGGGCGGGCATCCCCATCCGCACAAGCGGGCCATCTACCGCTGGGCCGACGGCGGCACCCTCGGCCTCGCCATCCGCATGACCGGGCTGCGGCGGCATGAGGTGCTGGCCCTGCGCCAGAGGGCAGCGGAGCAGATGTTGCGGGCGATCCTGTGACCTGGTTACGAGCGCCTGTCGGGAAGGGTCGGCCCGTGACTTGCCCGCAGCCCCCCGATTTTTGGCGCAGGAGCGGCCATCACGGGGTTCCAGGCCACCACCCCCGCCGAAACCGGAGATGGCCGCTCTACGGCCCGCTCCTGGGGCTACAGGGGCATGTGGGGCTACGAGCGTTTGTCGATCGGATGCCAAGCTGGAGGCGGTGCGGAGGATGGTGGGGTCAGGTAGGCCGGTCAGCACCCATGCGCCTGCGCGGCGGCGGCCGTGCCCGGTGTCGAGCCTCGCGGCACCAGCACGACACGCTCCGCCCAGATGTGTGGCAACACGCGCGCCAGCATCGCTTTCCACGCCCCGACGCAGGGATAGCCGAGCGCCCGCGCCTCGTGATCGTCGGCGGGATAGCCGATCTCGATAGGCCCCTCATGCCTCGCCGTCAGTTCGCGCATGGCCTCAAGGGTCTGCGCCGCACTCCGGTCGATCTGCTGGGCCAGCGCGGCCAGTTCGCGCAACACACCCGGCCCGGCCGCGCGGGCAGCCTCCCATTGCTTCACGCTGGGAATCCCGACCCTGAGCAGTTCCGCGGCCTCTCGCTGGGAGAGACCGCAGGCATGGCGCAGGACGGCGAAGGGGGTCATCAGTGGCGCGCAAAAAGGTTGTTGAAGATTTCGACCGCCGCCGGTGTCGCAGCTTCCTCGTGAACGATGCCGCCGGCCGGGCCATAGATGAGAATCATCTCCGACTGCTTGGGCGCACGAGCGCCGGCCGGGCTGAGGATGATGATGTCCTTCATTCCGCCGACAAGCCCGACAGCGCGCTCGCCGCGGGCCAGCCAGCCGGCCTTGGCCGAAGTGGTGGCGAACGAGGTGACAACGCGCGAGTTGTGCCGCTTGCCGGGAACCGCAGGCTTGGCGCCTTCGATGCGGGTGATCAGGGCGTCACGGGCAACAGTGTTGGTGATCATCTCAGGTCTCCTACCTCTTGCGGTTGGCTCATCCATCCGCGTCATGAATTATGTGTAACCTTTGGTTACGGAGATTGCAAGCGGAAAAGTGCTCTCGCCAGCAGGAAAATCACACCCGCCCCTCGTCGTGCAGCGTCATCAGCGCGCGCATCCCCCGCTCGTGCGCCGGCGGTGTGCCCGCGAGCCACTTGGGCACCTGGCCCGTGCGTCCCTTGCCTTTAACAGGCGCCAGGATGATGGCGGCCCGGTAGGCGGTGAGCCCGTGCCGCTCCATCCAGTCGCGCAGGACCTCGGCGAAGGGGCGGGGGTCAGTGAGCGGGGTCATGGCGCCGGCCCTCCCAGGCTCTCCCCCTCCATCAGCGCCAGCGCAGAGCGCACCCTGTCGGGACGATTCGTCTCGATCCAGGCCCCCCGCATGTCCCGCAACGCGCGGAACGTCGCGCCGTCCAGAATGCCCGTGCCCCGCTTGTCCAGCAGGACGCCATGGCCATAGCTGGATCGCGGATCGTGGACCGTCCAGCGGAGAGCGCGCGGGCGCTCCCCGGGGATGTGCAGGATGTAGGGCATCAGTTGCCGATCCGCTCGATGGCATCCTCAATCGACAGCCCGAACAGCCACCACCCGGTCTCGATGCTGTTGGGCATCCGGCCGTAGAAATGGACCTCTTCGTCCTTGGTGATGCGATACTTGCAGTCGCGCGCTTCGGCGGCTTCACGGATGATCGCACGGGTTTTGGCGGAAATGGTCATGTCCTGGTCCTTTCCAGAGCCCCTGACCGGCGGGGCACCCGGTAGCGGTCTCATCCGCTACACCTCATATATAGTACGCTCAGGGTACTATTGCAAGCGGAAAAATGCGGGTGGGGCGAAGAAAAATGCAAGGCTTGCGCGGCGCGAAAAATGTGCTACTTTCTCGTTCGGGCAGGTATGCCCAGAGATCAAGCGCCCCCGGACAGCCGCGGGCGCTTTCGCGTTTCCGAGCAGCAGGACAGCATCATGGGTACGCTCAGCTACACGGTGGGCCGCTATGCGCCGTCGCGCGGTGCAGGTGCGGGCTCCATCGCCGCAACATCCGTCCGCACGTCCGGCGCACATGCCACTACTACCTCGGCCAGCGCAGTCACGGATGGCTCCGGCGCAATCGCTCTCGCCGCCGGAGAGGTGATCGAGGTCCACGCTGACGAGGACATGCGCCTCGCATTCGGCGGGGTTGCCGCGACTGCGAGCACGGGCTGGTTTGTGCCGGCCGGCCATCAGCGCCAGTGGGAGTGCGACACTCCCGGCGCGGTCAGCGTGATCGATGTGGCGTGACATGGCGGATGGGGCTGAAAACAAGGGCGGAGTAACCGGCAAGGGCTGGTTGCCCGGCCAGTCTGGCAACCCGGGCGGGCGCCCGAAGGGGATCGCGGCGCAGGCTCGCCAGCACGGCGCAAGGGCGCTTGATGTGCTGGTCGAGGCGCTGGAGAGCGATGACGAAAAGGTCAAGATCGCCGCGGCGCGGGAGATTCTGGACCGCGGGTACGGCAAGGCACTGACGATGACCGCCGATGTGACCAGCAGGCTGGACGAGATGGATGACGATGCACTCGACGCTGCACTCTCTGTCGTCCGCGCAGCTATCCGCGCTGGAGGCGAGGCTGGCGAGCGAGGCGGATCGCAGACGGCGCACTAACCGGCTCGCGCATTTTACGCCTTATCCCAGGCAACTGGAGTTTTATGCCGCGGGGCTCAAGGCGCGCGAGCGGCTGCTGATGGCGGCCAACCAGGTGGGCAAGACCTACTGCGGCGCCATGGAGATGGCGATGCACCTGACCGGCCAGTACCCAGACTGGTGGCCCGGCCGACGGTACGACAGGCCGGTGATGATGTGGGCCGGCTCGGACACGGCCGAGACGACACGGGACACGGTGCAGACCAATCTGATCGGACCGCCGGCGGACGAGGACGCTTGGGGCACGGCGGCGATCCCGAAAAAATGCATCGTGGGCACCAATCGCCGGCAAGGCGTGGCCAATGCGCTCGACACCGTGCTGGTGCAGCACGTCAGCGGCGGGCAGAGCCACCTCGGATTTAAAAGTTACGACCAAGGCCGGCAAAAATGGCAGGGCGCGGTGCGGGATGTGATCTGGCTCGATGAGGAGCCGCCACTGGAAATCTACACCGAGGCGCTGACCCGGACCAACACGGTGGAGGACGGGATGATCGTGCTCACGTTCACCCCGCTGCTGGGGATGAGCGAGGTGGTGCACCTGTTTCTGGACTCCGCATGACGCGCACCGTCGTGCGGATGACCATCGAGGACGCGCTGCACATCAGCCCGGAGCGGCGCGCCGAGATCATCGCCAGTTACCCACCGCACGAGGTGGAGGCGCGGACCAAGGGCATCCCGGTGCTGGGGTCGGGGCGGATTTTTCCGGTCACCGAGGCATCTATTTCCGTCGAGCCCTTCCCGATCCCGCGCCACTGGGCGCTGATCGGCGGATTGGATTTCGGCTGGGATCACCCGACCGCGGCCGCGGCGCTGGCCTGGGACCGCGACCGCGATGTGATCTACGTCATCGCCGAGTACCGCCGCCGCCAGGCCACGCCGCTCGAACACGCCGCGGCGCTCAAGCCCTGGGGCGGGTTTCCCTGGGCGTGGCCGGCGGATGCGGCGCAGTCGTCCAAGGCGGACGGCCGCAAGCTGCGCGACGAGTACATGTCCACCGGCATGGTGATGATGGGGTCGCACGCCACCCACCCCGATGGCGGTAACGGGGTCGAGGCCGGGCTGATGGAGATGCTGACCCGGATGCAGACCGGGCGGTTCAAGGTCTTTTCGCACCTCAATGACTGGTGGTCGGAGTTCCGGCTATACCACCGGAAAGACGGGAAAATCGTCAAAGAGCGCGACGACCTGATGGATGCGACCCGCTACGCGGTCATGATGATGCGGTTCGCGGAGCCGCCGGAGATTTACGAGGGCGATACCTGGCATGGCGATGGACGAGAGCGCGGACGCAGCGCAGCCACCGGCTATTGACCCCGCCGCGTTCCTCGCGGCTGCGGCCGAGGCGGCCAATGTCGCGGACTATCTGGACGAGCACCGGCTTAACGAGATCGCCGAGACGGTGATCCGCGAGCACGAGATCGACCTCGCCAGCATGGGCGACTGGCGCAAGCGGATGCAGCGTGGCATCGACCTCGCCTCACTGGTCAAGGAGGACAAGACCTATCCGTTCGAAAACCCTGCAAATGTCCGGTATCCGCTGATCACCACGGCGGCGTTGCAGTTCAACGCTCGCGCCTACCAGGCTATTGTTCCGTCCGACGATGTGGTCAAGGTCAAGGTGCTGGGCCGCGATCCGCAGGGGCAAAAGGCCGCCCGAGCCATGCGTGTCGGGGCGCACATGTCCTGGCAACTGACGAGTCAGATCGAGGAGTGGGAGCCCAGCACCGACGAGCTGTTGACCGTGCTGAGCATCGTCGGCACCCTGGTGCGCAAGGTCTGGTACGATCCTGTCGAAGGTCGGGCCCGGGTGCGGCTGATCCGGCCGGGGTGTTTCGTGGTCAATGCCGCGGTCACCAGCCTGCCCGACGCGCCGCGGATCGGCGAGGTGCTGACGCTGTTCCCGACCGAGATCGCCGAGCGCCGCCGGGCCGGGCTGTTCCGGGACGTGGAGTACGCCGAGCCCGAGGGCGAGGACCGGGACGCGGCGCAGGAGTTCGTGGAGCAGCATCGCCGGCTCGATCTGGACGAGGACGGGTACGGCGAGCCCTACATCGTGACCGTGCACAAAAAAAACCGCCGCGTGGCGCGGATCGTGGCGGACTTCGAGCCCGGCGATGTGAGGATGGGCGAGGGCGGGGTGATCGCGATCAACCGCGGCAGCTATTTCGTGGACTACCATTTCCTGCCTTCGGTGGACGGGGGGTTCTTCGGCACCGGGCTGGGGTTCCTGCTGGGCGACATCAGCGACACGATCAACTCGATCATCAACATGATGCTGGACGCGGGGCACATGGCCAGCCGCGGCGGCGGTTTCATCGGGTCGGAGTTCAGGATCAAGGGCGGATCGCAGCAGTTCCGCCCCGGCGAGTGGAAGGCCACGGGAGCGCGGGGCGCCGAGATCAAGTCTGCCATCGTGCCGCTGACGTTCCCCGGGCCTGATGCCACGCTGTTCAACCTACTGGGGTTGCTGATCGAAGCGGGCAAGGAGGTGGCCTCGGTCAAGGACGTGCTCACCGGAGATGTGGGCGGCAGGGCGCTCACCGCCACCACCACCCTGGCCCTGATCGAGCAGGGGATGCAGCAGTTCACCGCGGCCTATAAACGCATCTTCCGCAGCCTCAAGCGCGAGTTCCGGCTGCTGGCGCGGATCAACGCCCGGTATCTGGATCCGGTGGCCTATTCGCAGTTCTGCGACGAGGCCGACCCGGCCGGCAACCTGATGATGGTCAATCCGCAGATGGACTACGACCTCAACGGGATGGACATCGAGCCTGTGGCCGACCCGCGCAGCGTGTCGCGGATGCAGGAGGCGGCCAAGGCCGAGATCGTGATGCAGATGGCCGAGCGCGGGCTGGTGGACCGCGCCGAGGCGTCGAAGCGGGCGCTACAGGCGGCCAGTGTGCCGGACGTGGAGGCATTGGCCCCCAAGCCGGACCCAATGCAGATGCAGATGGCGCAGATGCAGATGCAGGCCATGCAGGCCGACCTGGCGATCAAGATGGTGGGCATCGAGCAGGCCCTGGCCGACCTCGAAAAGACCCGCGCGGAGACGATCAAGACAGTGGGCGAGGCCGCGAAGAGCGCCGCGCTGGTGCGGCTGGACCAGGCGCGTCTGGCATTGGAGGCGGTGAGGGATGGGCTCGGAAGCACTCTCGGACGAGGCGCTGGCGGAGTGGCGGGAGCATCCGGTCAGCCGGGCAGTACGGGAATGCCTGTCGGCCCAGTTGCGGCTCCAGCGGGAGGCGGCCCAATCGGCCTGGTGGGCGGGCCGGGCATGGCCGGAGGCGGATCGCCTGTCGCTCCTGCGGCTTGAGGCGCTGATCGAGGATATGTTCGAGGCCAGCGCCGCGGATTTCAAGGCAACGATGGAGATGATGACCGATGCAGAACGCGAGCGGGATCAAGCCCGTTGAGTTCAATGTGCTCGTGCTGCCCGACCCGGTGGCGACGAAGCAAGGTGGGCTTCTGCTGCCGGACGAGGTGGTGGAGCAGCGCAGGCACGCGCAGACCCGCGGGGTGATCGTGGCGGTGAGCCCGAACGCCTTCAACGTGGACGTGTGGCCTGTCGGGGTGGAGCCACCCGGGCCGGGCGCGAAGGTGGCCTATGGCCGCTACGCCGGGACGCTGATCGATGGGATCGACGGGGTGGAGTACCGCGTCGTCAAGGACAAGGATATCGTGGCGGTGATCGATGGCTGAGGAACTGGAAGACCATATCGAAGTCGAAGAAGAAGCCCCAGCGGTTGAGCCGCCGCCGGAGTCAGACCCCGAAGCGGAGGCCGAGGCGCGGAAGTACGGCTGGAAACCGCGCGAGGACTTTACCCTGGCCCCGGAGGGGTGGGTGGACGCGGCGAGGTTCCTGGAACTCCCCTCCACACAGGTCAAGATCACCCGCGACCTGAACAAGCGGCTGGAGCGCGAGGCCCGCGAGAGCCGGGAGCAACTGGCCCGCGTGGGCGAGGTGACCCGGGTCGCCGTCGAGCGGATGCGCCAGCAAGAGCGCGAAGCCTACGAGGCGCGCGTTGCCGAGATCGAACGCGAGCGCCGCGCAGCCGTTGAGCAGGGCGATACCCAGCGCTACGACCGGCTGACCGAGGCGCAGAAGGCCATCAAGCCACCGGAACCCGTCGCCGAACCGCCGCCCCAGGGCGTGCAGATCGCGACTGACGCCCAGGAGTACCTGAGCCGCACGAAATGGGCCTCGGACCCGGCGGCCTACAAGTACGCTGGGGGTCTGATCGAGCGGAACCCGCATGTCATGCACCTGCCGCACATCAAGCAGGTGCAGTGGGTCGATGAGCAGCTGCGCAACAGCGGGCTGTTCGCGGAGCACTTCGAGGCTCCCGCCCCGAAGCCAGGCCCCGCTGTGGCCAAGGTGGACCCCGGCGGGCTTGGCGGGATGATGCGGCGCGGCAAGAGCGGTGCCGACCTGCCCCCGGACGTGCGCAAGGTGGGCGAGGAGTTCGTGAAGGAGGGCATATTCGCGAACCTGGACGAGTATGCCCGGGACTATTTCGGAGACAGCAAATGACCGCACGCACCGAGGCAATCCGCACCGAGCGCCGCCGCCGTGACAGCGACGGGCTTGCCGGCCGGCGCCGCAAGCTGTCGGTCATGGGCGAACTGGACCACGACAACTACGTGTATCGCTGGGCCAACGACGAGGGAACGCGCCTGCACGACCTCACGGTCAGGGACGACTGGGATCTGGTGCAGGATCGGAATGAGACGATGGGCAAGAGCGGGATGGGCGCGGAAGCGGCCGTTCCGGTGGGAGTGGGGCCGACCGGCGCCCCCGTGCGCGCAGTGTTGCTGCGCAAGCGGAAAGACTGGCACGAGAAAGATGAAAAGGCCGCGCAGGCCCGTATCGATGAACAGGAAACCGGCCTGAAAGCGGGGGCAGTCCCCGGGGCCGAAAGCGACGGCCATACCTACAGCCCGCAGGGGATCACCCTGCAACACCGGGGCGGCCGGTCGTAAACCCTTCATCCAGGAGTAGCCAAAATGGCGAATGCTGACGCTGCATTCGGGCTTCGTCCCGTCTGCTATCTCAGCGGTGCTCCGTACAACGGCGCGGCGAACAGGTACTACATCCCCGCCACCGATACGGATTCCGCTGCCTTCATCGGCTCTGTGGTCAAGCTGACCGGCGGTGCCGATGCCAACGGCATCCCTGCCGTGACCGCCAACGTTTCCACCGGAAACCCCGTGGTCGGGGTGGTGGTGGGCGTCGAGCCGATCACGGCCGACAGCCTGATCTACCGGGCCAATTCGACGGCCCGGTACGTGTGGGTCGCCGACGATCCGAACCTGCTGTTCGAGGTGCAGGAAGACAGCGAAGGCGGGGCGCTGGCGGCCACGGCCGCGGGTGCGACCTGTCAACTGACCGGCTTCATCAGCGGCAGCACCTACACGGGCCTTTCGGCCATCGAACTGGACTCGTCCAACCTGTCGGAGGCTTCCGACACCGACGACGACGTTCGGATCATCCGCCTGGTGCAGGCGCCGGACAATGCGGTGGGCAACCATGCCCGCTGGCTGGTGCGGCTCAACGTGCATCAGTACGTCAACGCTTCTGTGGGGGTCTGAGCCATGAGCGTCATCACCACCGGCGCACACCCCAAGGCCCTGTGGCCCGGCGTGCGCAAGTTCGTCATGGGCGAGTATACGTCCCAGCCCGAGGTCTATTCGAAGATCTTCGACATGAAGTCTTCGAGCATGGCCTACGAGGAAGACGTGGAGGTCACCGGCTTCGGCCTGGCCAAGGTCAAGGCCGAGGGCGCCTCGACCACCTACGACACCCACCAGCAGGGCTTCGTGAAGCGGTACACCCATGTGGCGTTCTCGCTGGGCTACATCGTGACACGCGAGGAACTGGACGACAACCAGTACAAGTCGAAGTCGTTCAAGCGCGGCAAGATGCTGGCCTTCTCGTTCCGCACCACGAAGGAGATCGTGGCCACGAACGTGCTGAACCGGGCTTTCCTGTCGGCCTATGCCGGCGGAGACGGCAAGGAACTGCTGGCAACGGACCACCCGACGCTGGCCGGAAACCAGTCCAACGAGCTGGCGATCCCGGCCGACCTGTCGGAGGCGGCGCTGGAAGACCTGCTGACGCAGATCATGGAGGCGAAGAACTCCCGCGGGATGCAGATCGCGATCCGCGGGCAGAAGCTGATCGTCCCCCCGGCGCTGGCGTTCAACGCCGAGCGGATCATGAAGACCACGTTGCAGCCGGGAACGGCGAACAATGACGTCAACGCGATCCGCTCGATGGGCCTGCTGCCCGGGGGCGTGGTGGTCAACCCCTACCTGACCGCCAGCGACAGCGCCTGGTTCGTGAAGACGGACGTGCCGGACGGCCTGCTGGGCTTCAACCGGACCTCGTTCGAGTTCACCCAGGACAACGACTTCGACACGGAAAACGCGAAGGCCAAGGGGTACGAGCGGTACGTCTTCGGCTGGACCGACTGGCGCGGCATGTACGGCAGCGCCGGGACCTGACGACCGGGGCCGCTCTTCGGGGCGGCCCCTTTCCCATCCTGACGGCCAGAGAGGCCGACACCGCCACGACAGGAGGCGAACATGGCGACCACGACTTTTCGGAACAACATGGTGATCACCGGCGACCTTGAGGTTCAGGGGCAGATCACCGGGGGCGGCGCGCTGGCCGCAGGCTCCGGCATCGCTGGCGTGGGCACGATCCACGGCGTTTCGATCACCCGCAACGGCACGGTGATCGAGACGAAAATCCTGCTGGACATCACCGGGCTGAACTGCGGCGGCACGGCCGGCGACATCATCGGCGTGGATGGCCAGGCCAATTGCCATATCGGGCAGATCACCACGGCGGTCAACGGCGCGATCTTCGCCGGCTACATGCGCTGCCTGGAGGTGCCGGCGGGGGGTGATGAGGATATCGACCTCTACGCGGCGGACGAATCCACCGGGACCGAGGATGCGGCGATCACCGGCCTGGCCGAAACGCAGTTGTGCAACTCGGGCGACCTGTCGCTGGGAACCACGGTGGTGCTGACCGCCTTTCCGGCGGACGGCCAGTATCTCTATCTGGTCTGCGGCACCGCGACGGCGGCGCCCTATAGCGCCGGCAAGCTGGAAATCGTCCTCTACGGCGTCTGACGATGTACGCCAAGGGTCAGTGGAACGCGCTCTGCGACCGCTGCGGCTTCAAGTACAAGTCGGGGCAACTGCGCAAGGAATGGACCGGGCTGATGGTCTGTTCCGGCACGGGGACCAACGACTGCTGGGAGCCGCGGCATCCGCAGGAGAACGTTCGGGGCCGCAAGGACAAGCAAATGCCGCCTTGGGTGCGTCCTGAACCGCCGGATGTGTTCGTCACGCCCGGCCCCATCGACCCGGATGAATACTGATGGCGACGGCGAAAGACATCATTGAGGATGCGCTGCGCAAGATCGGCGTCGTGGCTCAGGACGAGCCCATGACCGCGGATCAGGTCGCATCCGGGCTGCGGGAGCTGAACCGCTTCCTCAAATCGCTGGAAAACCGCGGCGCGGAGTTCTACCGCGAGCACGAGGTTCAGGTGATCCTGACCAACCAGCCCCGGCACGATATCGCATGTCCGGTTCGGCGGGTCCTGACCGCCCGGCTGGTCCGCGGCGATATCGAGACGCCGATGCAGGAACTGACCCGGCAGGAGTACGATACCCTGCCGGTGAAGAACAGCACCGGGCTCCCGACGACCTTCTGGTTCAAGCGCGCGCCGGATGTGTCCACGATCTTCGTCTGGCCGGTGCTCGCCAGCCCGAACGGCGAGTTCCTGCGGATGTCTTGCGAGATGGACATTCCGGGCGTGAGCGAGGCGGGGCACCGCGTCGATATCCCGCCCGAGTGGGAGGACGCCGTGGTTTATGGCCTCGGCGCTCGACTGGCGGAGACCTATGGCCAGGC
This sequence comes from Paracoccaceae bacterium, assembly GCA_037190175.1. GTDB lineage: Bacteria > Pseudomonadota > Alphaproteobacteria > Rhodobacterales > Rhodobacteraceae > JBBCJM01. Next base: position 33,368 of record JBBCJM010000101.1, read on the forward strand.
CGCCCCCCTTGTGGTGGCAAGGGCCGAGGAAGAACTGCGGCTCGCCCTGTCGCGCGACTGCGAATCCTCCATCTTCTTCCGGGACTGCTGATGCCCAGGCTGGTCTTCGTCGGTCAATCTGCGCGTGACGCCGATTTCGTGGCAGGCGCGCCGTCGCGACTGGTCAACTGCTACCGGGAGCCGACAGCCGAGGGCAATCATGTCCTCAAGCCCGTGCTGGGGTTGATGCCGTTCTCCGCGCTGCATGGGCCGTTCGTGCGGGCCATGGATGTGGTGGAGGGCCGGCTTTACGTCGCCGGGGCCGGATCGCTCTACGAAATCGAGGCTGGGGGCGCGGCGGTGCTGCTGGACGCCATCGAGGACGGCAACAGCACGCTAGCCGGCAACAACGGCCTCGTCACGGTCTGCGCCGGTGGGAGGTATTGGGTGTGGGATGGCTCGGCCCTGAGCGAACCCACGCCGGGAGCGTTCAGCGACTTCGGTGCGCTGACCTTCTTCGGCAACTATACCGTGCTGTCGGAACAGGGCGGGCGACGGTTCCAGTGGTCGGACGTGGCCGATCCGACCGACCTGCCGGGGCTGAACTTCTCGACTGCTGACGGGAGAGACGACAACCTGATCCGCCCCATGGCCATCGCGGGGCAGCTCTACCTCTGGAAAGAGACCTCGCACGAAATCTGGTATCTGACCGGCGGGGCGGGGGCCGAGGCGCTGGAACGGGTCGCGGGCGGCGTGCGGGAGCCGGGCCTTAAGGGGTTCGGGCTGATCTGCGCCATTCCCAACGGGGCGTTCTTCGTGGGCTCCGACAACCGCGCCCATCTGGCGGCCGGCGGACAGGCGCGGATCGTGTCGGGGCCGGCGGTGGAGACGGCGATCACTCAGGGCGACCCTCGTCATTGTCTCGCCTTCGAGGATGAGGGGCACCTGTTCTGCGCCATTGTTTTCGGCGACCGCCCGGCGTGGATGTTCGATGTAGCGACCGGCGAATGGTGCGAGCGTGCCGAGGGTCTGGCCTTCGATCCGTGGTCGGTCAGTGCCAGCACGGGCTGGAACGGGGCGTGGTACGCGGGGCGGAACGATGGCGGCCTGTTCCGGTTCGGCGGGGTATCGGACGGGACTGTCCCGGTCGTGAAGGAGGCGATCAGCCTGGCGCTGGACGCCGATGGGGAGCGGCCGATCCTGCGCGAGGTGGAACTGTTCCCGCGGAAGGGCCTTGAGGGCGGGCAGATCGCCCTGTCGCTGTCGAAGGACGGCGGAGTTACCTGGGGTGCGGAAAAGCCCCGGGAAATCGGGCCGCTGGGCACGATGGAGCGGCGGGTGATCTGGCGAAACCTCGGACAGTTCCGGCGGGTGAACGCGCGGGTGCGCTGGGATTGCGGGCTTCCGGTGCGCGCCGATGGGAGGGTGCGGCTGTGAAGGTGAAACCGCTCCTGCCCCAGCAATATGCGACGGCCGAAGGTCAGCACCCCTCGCCCGAACTGGTGGAGGTGATCCAGCGGCTGGTGGCGAGGGTGGACGAGCTTTCGGCGGTAATCGAGGCGATCCGTGCTGTTCCCGAGCCAACTGGTGGCGGAACGGTGGACGCCGAGGCACGCGCGGCGATCAACGCGATCCGGGGCATCTGATGGAAACGCTGGAAGACCGCTTTGCCCGCTGGTTCCGCGGGAGCGCGGATGCTGTCCACTTCGCATCGCAGTTGTGGACCGCAACTCAGGAATGGGACGACCTGGAAGACGAGGGGCGGTGCAACCACAACACCCTGCTGGCGTGGCTGGCCTTCGGGAAGGAGTACCACCCCTTCTTCGCCCCGAACGCCCATATCCTGCGGCCCGCGCTGCTGATGATGTACCTGCAATGGCGCGCGGCGAACGTGCTGGACCGCGGCGACGAGAGCGATGTGGCCAAGAGCTACATGCTGCGCGCCGGGCTCTATTCGGTCTGGCACCTGATGGCGTGGATCGTCGGCGGGAACGACTGGGCGGCAGAGGTCGGCCCGGAAATCTATCGCACCTACGCCGAGACGCCGGCCGATATCCTGAAGGAGTTCACGACATGCCCGGACCAGCAGTAGCCGCCATCGGCGCGGGCCTCGCGGGGTCCGCCATGCAGGCCAGCGCCGCGAAGAAGGCGGCTGGCGCGCAGGAGCGTGCCGCGGCAGACCAGATCGCGTTCCAGACCGAAACCCGGGACATGATGTTCGACCGGGTGGACCCGTTCCTGGGCGCGGGTACCGCCGGCCAGAATGCGTACCTGTTCGAGCTCGGCCTGGGGCAACGACCCGACGGCTATGCCGGGTTCAGCGCCACCCCGGGGTACGATTGGCAACTCGGTCAGGGCATGGGGGCGATCAACGCACTGGCCGGTGCCCGCGGCGGGCTCAACTCTGGCCGCACGATGCAGGACGCCATGCGCTTCGGGCAGGGTCTGGCATCGCAGGAGTACAACAATCACCTGACCCGGCTGGCGGGGCTGACCGACCAGGGGCTGTCGGCGGCCTCCCTGCAAGCCGGGATCGCGAACAATGCCGCGACGGGCGTGTCGAACGCGCTGGCCAATCGTGGCAATGCGCAGGCCGCCGGGGCCATCGGCGTGGGCAACGCCCTTGCCGGGGGGCTGGGCAACACGATGGGGATGCTGGCGTACCAGAACGCGATGCCGGGCGGGAATGCGAACATCCTGTCCACCCCGTGGGCGGCTGGGGGCTTCTGGGGATGAACGCCGACTACCTGCGCAACGGGCTACTGGCGCGGGGCCTGCCGCCCCACGTTGCAGACGCCTTCATTCTGAACTGGCAGGACGAAAGCGGGCTGGACGCGGGGATCAATGAACGCGCGCCGCTGGTGCCGGGCTCCCGGGGCGGCTATGGCCTGTCGCAGTGGACTGGCCCGCGGCGGGTCGCGCTGGAACGCTTCGCGGCCGAGCGGGGTATCCCGGTCGGCGATCCGGACGTGCAGATGGACTACTTGATGCACGAGCTTTCCGGTCCCGAAGCCGCGGCGGCCCGGGCGATCATGGCGACGAGCGATACGGGCTCGGCTGCAGCCGCAATCCTGAACCGCTTCCTGCGCCCCGCAGAGGCGCACAGGGCGGCCCGGGAGGCCCGTTACCTCGGCGGTGCGGCATCGCCCGCCGGAAACGCACTGGGAGCGCCTGATGCTCCGCAGAACGCGCTGGCGGCCGGCCAGCCGGAGCGTCCGCAGTTGCGCTTCGCCGACCTGCGGCAGGATGCCGGCGATTTCATGGTGCCGACCAACGCCCTTGCACCTCAGCCTGTCCAATGGGCGCCGCAGCGCAACAACCTCGCGAGGATCTTGGGATGATGATGAACCCCGCCATTATCCTCCAAGGCCAGCAGCCGGACATGGTGAACGCGCTGCGGCTGGGCACGCAGGCCGCGGGGGAGAGCGTTGCGCTGCAACGGCAGAACGCGCTGGCCGGGGTATACCGCGACCACGGCGCGGGGATAGTCGGCGGCGACGAGACTGCCATCAACGCGCTGGCGGCGCTGGACCCCATGGCTGCGATGAAGGTGCAGACGACGCGGCAGGAGGCCGACATGGCCCGCCAGCGCATGGACATCCTGACCGCGCAGGAGCGCAGGGCGGCGGAAGAATATGCCCGTGGCCTGACGGCGCAGCAGCGGGCGGCGGAAGCCCAGCAGATCGAGGACGCGGTGAAGATGGGGATGGGCATCGCCGATCCCGCGACCTGGGATGCGACGATGGCGACCATGGCGCCGGAACTGGTGGGCCGGTTCGGGGAGCGGGATGCGCTGGCCCGGCGGTTCATGTCGTGGGCCGAGATCGTTAAGGGGATGGAGGGGCCGACGCCGCTTTCGTCGGAAGGCAAGCTCTATGCCGATGAGCGCGCCGGGCTTGTTCCGCCCGGGACTGCCGGCCGCCCGGGGTTTCGGCAGGCTACGCCCGAAGAGGCTTCATCTTTCGGCGCGGCGGCTGGCCAGTTCGGACCCGATGGGCGGTTCTATCCGATCAATCCGCCTTCCGGCGGGATCGAGATGATCGGTCCCGACGGAACGGTCATGCGGGTCGGCGGCCCGGCAGGTGGAGGCCCGAAGCTGACCGAGCAGCAGACGAAAGACCTCGTGTACTGGCAGCGCGCCACAGGGGCCTCCGACGCGGTAGACGCCAACGAGAACGCCATCGCGAATTTCGGTGACAGCCTCATGTCGGGCGTGCCGCTGGTCGGAAACTACCTCGTGTCCGAAGAGTTTCAGGCGGGCAAGCAGGCGGCCGACGAGTGGCTGAGCGCGATCCTGCGCAAGGACACCGGCGCCGCGATCACGGACCAGGAGTTCACGATCTACGGCCGGGTGTATTTCCCGCTGCCCGGCGATAGCCCTGCCGTGATCCAGCAGAAGCGGGAGGCGCGCAAGCGGGCCGAGGAAGGCATCCGGCTAGGCCTCGGGACCGCCGACATCCTGGCGCGCGAGGTAGAGGCGCGGCGCGCCGCGGCCGATGGGACGGCGGGCATCAGCGCCACCGTCGGTTCGGGCGGGGGCGGATCGGTCGGCGCGCCCACTGCGGAGGTAGCGTCCCCGGAACCCACCTCAGGTCTTTCTCCGGGTCACGTGGAAGACGGCTACATCTACTTGGGGGGGGCGCCTGATGATCCTGCCAGTTGGGTAAAGGTGCGCGAATGACCGGCCCCTGGGAGAAGTATGGCGGCGCTTCGGCGCGTGGCCCCGATGGCATGACAACTGCCGAGCGGATTGCGGCGGCAAAAGCCGGGACCTTGCAGGTTTCGCCCGAACGGATGGCTGCGCAGCGGGAGATTGACGACCGCGGCGAGACGAAACTGCGCGACCCGGGAATACTTCATTCCGCCATCGCAGGGCTGAACCAAGGGACGATGCTGGGCTGGGGCGACGAGATCGCCGCGCGTATCGTGTCCATGCACCCCGAGATCACTTACGAGGAAGCCTTGGCGTCTGCCCGCGGCACGCTGGACGCGGCGCGCGATGCCCGGCCGGTGCTGACCTATGGCTCGGAGATCGGCGGTGCGATCCTGGCCCCCGGCGCGGCTGCGGCCGGCAGGGCAGCCATGGCGCCGGCTTCGCTCGGCGGGCGAGTGGCCGCGGGTGCCGCTACCGGAGCAGTACAGGGCGGCATCTATGGGGCCGGCACCGCGGAGGAAGGCAGTAGACGCCAAGGTGCGGTGGTCGGCGGAGTTATTGGCGGGGCTGCGGGTGCGGCAGTCCCGCTAGCCATTCGTGGAGCCGAGGGGGTGGCGAATGCCGTTCGCTCGCGCAAAGCGGCGGGGCAGGTAGCGGCTGGCTTGGGTGTCTCCCGCTCGACGGCCAGGCTGGCATCCGACGCCATCGGCGCCGACGATGCAGCGCAGATGGCTGCCAACATCCGCGCTGCAGGGCCGAATGCGATGCTGGCCGACGCCGGGCCTTCGGTACAGGGTGCTCTGGACGCGGCGATGCAGCGTCCCGGTGCGGCGGCACGGATCGGAACGGGGCGGATCGAGGATCGGGCGGCTCGCTCGCTGACGCGGATCAACAGCACGCTGGACGATCTTCTCGGCGCGCCGCAGGGCGCCGAGACCACCAAGGCCGCGATCCGCACCGGCTCAGCGGGCGCGCGCCGGACGACCTATGAAGCCGCCTATGCCTCCGCCATCGACTATTCTAGTGATGCCGGACGCGGGCTGGAGGCCCTGCTGCCCCGCATTCCAGCCAAGACGATCAATGACGCCAACCAGTTGATGAAGATGAATGGTCATGTCTCCGGGCAGATTATGGCCAGCATCGCGGATGACGGGTCGGTGACTTTCACCCGCCTTCCCGACGTACGGCAGTGGGACTACATCAAGCGCGCGCTCGAAAATTCCGCCATGTCCACCGAAGGGCAGGGCGCGCTTGGTGCGCAGACCTCGATGGGGCGAGCGTTTCAGGGGCTGGCGCGCAATGTGCGGGATGGCTTGAAGGATGCTGTACCGGCCTATGGCGATGCGCTGGACACGGCTGCCGACGCGATCCAGCGCGTGCAGGGCGTGGACAAGGGGTACGGGTTCCTGAGCGCCAGGACGACCCGAGAGGCCGCGCGCGACATGCTGGACGGACTGACAGGGCCACAGCGGGCCGCTGTGCGGCAGGGTGTGCGGGACTACATTGATGATACGTTGGCCAACGTGCGGGCGGTGGTAAGCGATTCAAACCTTGATGCCCGCGAGGCGCGGAAGGCGTTGAGTGAACTCACCTCGCGCGCGTCCCGGGTCAAGATGCGGATGCTGCTGGGGTCGGACGCCGACAAGCTGTTCGAGGCTCTGGACGAGGCGGGCCACGCCCTAGGGCTGCGGGCCGCGGTAGCCCAGAACAGCAAGACCGCTGGCCGGCTTGCTCATGCGGAGCGGGTGAAAGATCTTACCGAGCCAGGCGTGGTGCGCAATGCAGCATCAGGAAAGCCGGTTCGGGCAACGCAAACTGCGCTAGGCGCGCTGGCCGGAAACACCCCTGAGGCCGTGGCGCGTCGGTCGGATCGGATCAATTCCGAACTGGTGGAATTGTTGACCCGGCCAGGGCAGCAGCACGCCTTGAATGCATTGGCCCAGATCGGCTTTCCCGGCGCGCATCCGCCGGTCGCCCCCTATCATCTTCCGGCGGGGGCGACGAACGCCCTAGGTATGGCCCCGGCGGTCGCCGCCCCCGGCTCTAATGCGTTGGTGGGGTGGTCGCGCTAGGGCCGAGCGTCATATGCAATGACGATGATGGCGATACACGCGCTGAGCAGGATCGCGATGCTCTTAAGCCCTTCGTCTCTCTTTAGGCGCCAGAATCCGTAAACGCACCAGATCGTGAGAATGTTGGCGCCCAGAACAGCAGTCACGGTTTCTGTAAAGGTCATCCCGCCAACATGCGCCCGCACCGGGCGGGGGTCAAGGATCGTCAGAAAACGAAAGCCATCCGTCACAAAAGGAGACGAGAGATGTACGAACCCCTAGGGGCACCGTCGAACCGCTACATAGGAAAGGGGGGAGCCATGCTCCACTGGAGGCCATGGCGCGCGGGAATGGCCCGTTCGCCCGTGACGCGAAGGAAGTCCTGCTGCTGATGGGCGCTCAGGCCGGGGCAGCGCCTGCGAACAGTGCAGAGCCTACCAGGGCGGCGAGGTAGGGGTCAGTTCGGCTTCGGAGCGCCCGGCAGCGCGCCTCGGCCCAACGCGGCGCCCAGAACGTCATGCAGTCGTCCGGCAAACTCGGCGGACATCCTCAACTTGGAGGCAACAACGACATGCGCAAATTCCTCGCCCGGCTTTTTTCGCGAGTGGTCTATCGTGCCCAACGTGACGCTGAACACCCCCTCGTGAACGTGCCCGTGGATGAACCAGTCCACGAAAACGACGGGGATATCCTGCGGGTCAACGACTGGGACGCCCTGAGGGGCAAGGGCCAAATCCGGTTTCTCTGACATCCATCCCTCCCCGTTTCCTCGACCCTCCCACATCCCCGACCGATTCTCCTAGCCGCCCTCGGGCGGCTTTCTCCACATGAGGCCCCCATGGCGGACATCATTCACTTCATGCCCGAGCGCGCGTTTACCATGGCCGGTTCCGTCCGGCCGGGCGCAGGCTGGACCGTGGAGTTCTTCCAGCACAACACCACCACCCCGGTGACCGTCTTCCAGGACGAGGGCGAGACGATCCCCCACCCCTCGCCCCTGCCGGCCGACGCGAACGGCGTGTTTCCCCCGGTGTTCAAGAGCAACATGCTGCTGAAGGCAGTGATCAAGGCCAGCACCGGGACGACGGCATGGACCATGGACCCCTGCGGCCGGTCCTCGCTGTCGGTCAGTTCCGCGAGCGGGATCACCTTCGACCCCATCGTCGGGGTTCCGGCGACCAACGTGCAGGACGCCATCGAGACGGTCTATGCCTCGATCCTCTCGGTGGCGGCAGACTACGGCCTCGGGATCACCAACAATATCCCGCTGCTGGCCGATCTGGATGCCACCAACATCCCCTCCGGGTTCTACCGCTATGACACATCGACCAGCGGGACCTTCCCCAGCGGGGTGGCCGCCGCTGACGAAGGGATCGCGCTGCTCTACCGGCGGAACGGCAGCAATGCAGCGATGGCGCTGGTTCCGGCCAGCGGCTCGGGGGTTATGTTCAGCCGCCAGATGGTCAGCCTCGCCTGGGGCTCGTGGCGAGAGCACATCACGGTGCCGGCCGGCGCAGAACGGGGCGACATCATCCGCCGTGGCGCGAGCGCATGGGAAAGACTGGCGAAAGGGGGCGCAGGTTCGGTGCTGAGGATGGGCGCTGATGATCCGGCGTGGTTGTCGGGGCGGTCTGTCATCGGGCCTATCGCGACCACGAGCGGCACGGCCCAAGGGACAACCGCAATCCCGGCATGGGCGACCGAAATCAAGGTTCTCCTTTCCGGGGTATCGACCAATGGGTCGGATCACCTGCTGGTACAGCTGGGCAATTCGGGCGGCTACCTAACCACTGGCTATGTTGGAGCCGGGGTGGCGATTACCTCGGGCAATGCGGGGCTTTCTTCGTCAAGCGGCTTCATCGTCGGGCTTGGGGCCGCCGGGCGATCAGGGCGCGGGATACTCAACCTGACGAAGCGAGACGACGATACCTGGGTTTCCAGCCATGTGGTCGATGTCGAGGGGTTCGGTGCGAGCATCGGCGGTGGCACGGTCGATGTTGGAGGCGCACTGGATCGGCTGCGTCTGATCACCTCTGCCGGAGCAGCATTTGATGCGGGCTCGTTCATTGTGGAGTGCCGGCCGTGACCGCACTCCTGAAAATCCCCCACCTGCCGCAGGTGATGATAGAAGGGCGCCCCTTCGTGCTCCTGTTGACATTCGCGGATCGTGATGGCGATCCCATCGACCTTTCAGCCTGGTCCGGGAGCTTCGCGGTAGGCGCAGACCCCGACAATCAGCCGATCACCACCGCCACTCCGACCCTGACCGCTGATGGCAGGATCGAGATCGGACTGACCGACGCGCAGACCCTCGCCGTCTGGAACGGGGTCGATCACGACGGCCGGCCGGCAAAGGCGTCCTGGCAACTGGACCTCATCAGCCCCAGCCCCGACCTCAACCAGTTCTGGATGGGCACCGTCACCATTTATCCGGCGATGCAGTCATGACCAAGATCACTATCGGCCCCGCACCCGAGTTCACCGTCAACGTCTTCGCCGTCTTCGACCGCGATGCGGCCTCGAAAGACTACGTCAATGCGCTGGTCCCTACATATGTCTCCCGAGCCGCCTTCCAGGGCGCGATGATCCCGGCTCCGCTTCAGGCGTGGGCGGTCATCCACAACGGAGAGGCGTTTTCCTATTTCCGGGACGACAGCGGCACCGCCATCGAGAGCGCGAACGGCGTCAAGGGCTCGCCGCTTGGTCCGGCTACGCCTGGGCATTATGGGGCGGTGTCCTACGGGTCGCTGGCGAGCGTCGTGTCCGGGACTGACAGCGCTGCCGCGTTGCAGGCTTGCTTCGACAAGCACGCGCGCGTGGTGATCAAGGGGTATTTCCGTTCGACCGCCACCCTGACGATCTCGAACAAGTCCTTCTGCATCGAGAGCGATGTCATTGCCTCCGGCATCATCTTCACCCAGGCAAGCGGCGACGGGATCGTCTACACCTCGAACAACGTGGGCCACACCTTCCAGGCCGATGGCCTGCGGATCCTGACCAACCAGCAGGAGCCCGGGCGCGCGCTGGTGGTGGACTTCTCGGCTGTGGCCTCCCTCGACGCGAACCGCCGCCGGATGGCCTACATCGTCGGGACCGAGGTCGGCGGCGTCACCCGTACCAGCCACGGCTGGGCGAAGGGGATCGTGCTGGACGAGGCCAACGAGGCGCACCTGTCCAGCGTCACGGTCTACGGCCGCAGGAACACGGCGGCGAGCGGCGAGGCGAATTTCTGGCCCGGGATGGAGAGCGGGATCGAGTTTCTCTCCACCACCGACAAAGAGCCGGTCAACCCGACCGTCGAGAACTCCCGCGTTCGCGGGGCCTATTCTGCGATCCGCGTCCGCGGGGCCGTGGAGGGCGTGAACGTGCTGGATACCGTGGTCGTGGCATCCCGCATCGGGGTGGACGATGACCGCAGCTATGACGGCGGGCCCACCAGCGAGCCCCTGCTGTTCGTGCGCGGCTGCCACTTCGCGGTTTCGGAGTCGGCGATCAAGGCCAAGCGTGTCGCGCAGGGGATGATCAAGAACAACCTGATCTACCGCTTCGCGCAGGTGGACATGCCCTTCATCGGCATCTCCGGCGAGACCGGAAGCTGGTGGCAGATCATGGACAACCATGTGCAGGGCTTCTGCGGCTCTACCGCCAACACGGTGGCTGGGGTGAAGGTGAACCAGGTTCACCATTCTACCATCGAGGGCAACGACTTTCTCGATGTGGACACCGGCGTGATCGTCTCCGACGAGGCCGGCGGGATCAACGGCGTGTCGGTACTCGACAACTACGCCCGCGACGACACCGGGGCCGAGGTCCAGATGATCACCTTCGCGGGCACCGCCACCGAAGCCGCGATCATCGGCAAGCGGTCGAAGGGGTGCAAGATCGTCACCGGAAAGAACAGCGGCAACATCACCGTGGCCGCCGGCTCCGGCAACGTCATGCTGGGCAGCATCGACCTGGACGCCGCGCCAGCCGGTGCGATGTGGCGGCTGGAGGTCGAGTGCCGGTTCGACAAGGGCGAAACGCAGGGGGTAACGCAGCTTGTCTCGCAGCGGAGCACCGGCACATCCACCGCCGTTTTCTTCGAGGACGCGAGCAACCTGTCCGTGCGCGAGGCGGCGCAACCCGCCAGCTCGCAGGTGCGCCTGCATGTGTCCGGGATCATTCGAAAGCCGACCGCCGGCACGCTGACGCTGGGCATCTACGGAGCCTCCAACGGCTCCGATGCCACGGTCAGCGACGGCAACGCGCAGTGGTCGCTGGAAAGGATCTTCTGATGCTCAGCCTCAAATTCGGCCTTCGGCTGACCGCTGGCGCAGAGGCGGTATCCCCCAACCCCATCACCGGCACCGGCCCTGTCCTCGCCTCCCTCACCGACGGCCAGGAGCTAGGAGACGCAGTAACCTGGGGCTCCTACCTCCCCGAGGACGTATCCGTCTCCCGCCAGATGCAGGTGGACGGTGGGGAGTGGGTGGCGTTCGACGGCGAGACGGTCGTGTCCGAGGGCGAGGTCTGGCGGGTGCGGGAGGTCGTTACGCTGGATGCGTGGAGCAGGACGTTCACCTCCAACTCCGTAATCGTGGATGAAGCCCCCGAGGGCTGGATCATTTCCGGCTCCATGGTCCTGCAATCCCCCGTACCCCCTTCGCCGCCCAATGTCTCAGGGAGCATCGTAAGCTGATGGCGCGCTACCTTTTCACCAATACCGACACCGACGAAATCACGATGGTGGAGGACACGCCGCCGTTCGATGCGGCCGATCATCTCGATCCCGGGACATACAACGTCGCGATCCTGTCGGACGATGCGGCGGATGCGGTGGTGGTGCCGGAGGCTGTACCGGTCATCGTCACGCCACCTGTCATTGTGTTCCAGCCCCTCGTCGGGCAGCCTGCTGACGTCGATGAGGGCGAGATCGCCGGGGCCACCAGCATCGCCCACCAGTGGTACGACGGCGACCCTTCCGATGGCGGCGCCCCGATAATCGGAGCGACCGATCCGACGATCACCCCGTCGGCGGCCGAGTACGGCCTGACCCTTTGGCGGCGCACCACCGCGAGTAACGATGCAGGTAGCGTCAGTGTGGACGCCGAGGCCCCGGATATCTGCGGGGCGCAGTTTCTTGAGGATTTCAGCGCCTTTACTTTGGGAGATGATACCACTGATATCCTGAGCGGTGGCTGGGGCCGCATGTCTTCCAGCGGAGGGCAGATTTGGGAGGCGGAGATTGTCGCCAGTGACAAATCTCCCTCCGGAAAAGCCATAAACTTTTGGGTCACGACGACCCAGACTGGGATCGGCTTCCCTTCCGATATGGATAGTTTTTTCGGCACCAATGGACATATGAGTTACCAGGACCAACTGTATCTGATTAGACATAACACGAACGGGAACCGCATGGCGGTGCGCGGCCGACGCTCGGCCGCTGTTACCGGGGTGACCAATGCAGATGTCGCCGCCGGCCTGAACATTCGGATCAACAATCCATACTTGGCTTTGCCCGGAGACAGCATAGACTCCCAGCCCGGCACCGCTCTGACCGCCTGGACTGACGACACCCATTACTGGGTACGCCAGAGATTTGAGGGGGCAGTGCTCAAGGTGAAGGTTTGGCTGCATGGGACGGCGGAGCCTGAAGTCTGGACCGCCACGAGAACTCATAGCGAAGCCCTCACGGGCCGGGGACCGGGATTGGGAGTGCGCTGGGCTGACATCACCCGGGTAGTTTGCTACCTGTCCGCAGGCGGGAACGCGCCGGCCCCCTACTGGCCTGGCTTCGTGCCACCGGTTACCCCATCGAGCGACCCGCAAGATTTTGCGGCGGCCACTTCGCAGTTTCAGATCACCGCGAATGACGGCCTGATCACCATCGAACTGGAGGATATCCCATGAGCCAGGTCGGCCGCTATGTCGGGGGCTTTCCCTTCGTCATCCTCCCGGAAGGTGGCGTGCGGATCACGGCCGTCGATCCGCCGTCCGTCGAGGTCGAAGAGCGCCAGATGCATGGCCTGGAGGTGGTCGATCTGACACTGATTTCGGAGGGGCTACCCACAAACATGGGCCCGATCCGCCAGGGAGCGGACGGCCGGGACTGCGCGCCCTATCTCGATATCGCCTACGATCCGGCTTTGAACGTGGATCCCGGGGCAACGGGCGACCCGTTGGATATCACCGAGCCATGCTGCCTGGTGAAGACCGTGAGCCGTAACGAGGACGAGATCTCGACCACCGCCAGCGACACTGCCACCTTGTTTCGCGCCCCTGTGTTTCTGATCGACCATACGCCGGAAACCGACAGCCTGCCACCGCCGTTGGGCTCCGCTCCGCTTGTCTCGCGCTTCGTGAAGACGGACATCGACTTCGACCTGCTGCCTGCGGTCACCTTGCCGGGTAGCGCGCCTTCGGCCGCTGACGTTCTAGCGCGGTTCCGTTGGCTGCGGCAGATGCAAATGCCGAATAGGTCGGGGGGCGAGTGGTACACGAGCTACATGGCCGAGCGACACTATGCCAGCCACAGCGCCGCAGAGTTCGCGACCGCCTGCCTGCTCATGTGCTGCGATCTGTCCGACTACGGCTCCGGATTGGATGAGATGTTGGCCATCTATGCAGTGATCCATGGCCAAAACGTTCTTGAGGCGGCCAAGGCGGGCGCCGATTTCAGCTGGAATTCCGGCTTGGGGGGTATCCTGGCCGGCCATAAGTTGCCGCTTCTGGTGGCGGGGCTGCTCACCGGCGACGAGGAAATGCTGGAATGGGCTGACAGCCAGCAGCATGACATTTGGGCCGAGGACCGGCAAACCCTCTACGTCACTCAGGGGCATGTCGATAACTACGACTACGAGCCAGGCGATCTGGGAATGCCCGAGTGGATGCAGAACCCGGTCAAATATCCCCCAGCCAATACGCGGAATCCGTCGGCGGTGTATCGGAACATCTTTTTTGTGCATTGCTTTGGAGCTGCGGCGGTTGCGCACCTTCTTGGCGGCGTCAACGCCTGGAACCATCCTCCCTTCTTCGACTATTGCGAGAGGACGGCCCGCCGCACCTTTTTCAATGGGTCAGGAACCACTGCTTATGGCTTCGTGACAACTGGAGGTTTTCAGCCGAGCCTCTTTCATCGGGATATGTACACCGCTCATGTGCCGTCAGGCTGGGATTGGCCGCCTTGATTTCCGGCGGACCAGGCCAAAGGCACCGAGGCCAAGCATCATAGCGTAAATCGAGGCCGGCAGTGGGATATGAGCTGCGATCTGCCAACTGCCGGTTGTCCTGAACATGTTGTTGCCGTTCGGATCAAACGTGGCCCAGTCATGGCCGAAATTGAAATCTGGCCGGTCATGTCCGATATAGAATGAGATGTTGACGATTTCTCCCTCTTCGTCTGTTCGCAATATTAGATGATTGTGCGCTCGGCCCGGCCCCATAATGAAGGATGATGTGGGGGTTTCATTCATTACCCACTCGCCTGATGATGGTCTCGACTCATCCGGCGGGCAGGAAGGATCGCACCAGTTTGACCAAATATAGCTGAGATCAAGATTTATAAGGTTATCCACGGTCAGAGTGAATCCGCCCCTGATAAGACCCTCTCCCGGAAACGGAGCCGATGGCCATGGGGTGACGTCTTCGCTGATGCCGTCCGGGACGAACGTAAACCTATAGGTCGCCGCGCTCGCCGCCGATCCGACCATCGTCGCGGCCGCCGCCGCCAGCACAACCTGCCTCATAGCCGCCTCCCACACACCCGTGCCCATCAGGCCACGGCCGGCTGATTCTGGGGAGTCAGAACATCTGCGAACATGAGGGCGTGGTGCGGGTGCCGAATACGGCAACAATCGGCTCCGCGGAAAGGTACTGGTTGCTAAATCGGAACGATAAACACGCCCGCCCCGCACCACTAGGGGGTGAGTAGCCCGCGCTGCGGGATTCGGCCACCTGCCATTTTTGGCATGTCCCCCACCGCCCGCGCCGCGGGCCTCTGCTGCGCAGGAGGCGCCATGTCGCTCCAGTTCGACAACAAGATCAGCCTCGGCCACCTGCTGACAGCCCTCGGGATGCTGGCCGGCGGCATATGGGCCTATGCCGACCTGAGCGCGGGGCAGGCGCGGCTGGTCAGCGAAATGGCCATCGTCAGGGCCGACGCGCTGGCCCGCGAGACCCGCATCCGCGCCGTCGAGATCGCGCAGGCCGGCCAGTCGAGCGACCTGCGCGCGATCCAGAACAGCCTGACCCGCATCGAGGCCGCCGTCGAGCGGCTGCAACCCAAGCCTTGAGGTAAGCCATGAAGGGCAATTTCGAGGCGTGCCTGCGGATCACGCTGACGCACGAGGGTGGCTGGGCCGATCACCCATCGGACCCCGGCGGGGCCACCATGAAGGGGATCACCATCGGCACCTATGCCGGCTGGAAGGGCCGGAAGGTGACGAAGGCCGAACTGCGGGCGATCAGCGATGCTGAGGTCGCGGCGATCTACCGCAAGAAATACTGGGATGTGGTGCGCGGTGACGACCTGCCCGCCGGGCTCGACCTGGTGGCCTTCGACGGCGCGGTGAACAGCGGGCCGAGCCGCGGGGCGAAGTGGGTGCAAGCCGCGCTGGAGGTCTCGCAGGACGGAAAGATCGGGCCGGTCACGCTTCACGCCGCGGGGCTGGCCGAGTCAGGCGATGCGATCAACGGCGCGTGTGATCGGCGCATGGCCTTCCTGCGCGGGCTCAAGACCTGGCCGACATTCGGGAAGGGCTGGACCCGGCGGGTGGACGATATCCGGCAGCAGGCGCTTCGGATGGCGTTCACCGCGCCCGTCGCAGGGGTGTCGACCCCAAACTCGACACCCCCCGCCCCCGGCCTGCTGGCCGCCATCAAGGCGCTGTTGCGCCGCATCTTCGGAGGACGCTGACATGTATGCACCCATCGCGCGGATCGTGATCCGATATCTGGTCGGCCTGCTGATCGGGGCCGATGCCGCCGGTGTGCTGGCCGGAGACCCGGACGTGGTGACGGTGGTGGCGGGCGCCATCGGGCTCGCCACCGAGGTCGCCTATGCGCTGGCCCGGCGCCGCGGATGGGCGACATGATCGCCGCCCTGCTTTCCGACCTCTGGCCCTACCTCGCAGGCCTCGGCGCGCTGCTGCTGGGCGTGCTGGGCATCTACCGGCGGGGCAAGGCGGACCAGCGGCGGGAGACCGCGCTGGAGGCGGCGGAGCGCATGGGCAAGGCCGCGGAGGCTGGCCGCAAGGCCGAGACCAAGGCCCGCAAGGACATGGCAGCAGGCGCCACGCCGGATGACGTGCTGCGCCGCAATGACGGGGAGTGGAGCTGATGAGGATCGCATGCATCATCGCCGCGCTTGGGCTTGCCGGCTGCGCCACTACCGTGCCCGTCGATGTAGGCTGTACGGTCTACGGTGAGTCCCGCGCCGATATGCCCCGGCCGCTCGGCTCTGGCGATCTGGCGGGCTGGGTTGCCGTTCTGGACAGCCGGATGACGGCCGCGTGCCGGTAGGGATTCACATGCGGCCCCGGATGGGGTAGGGTGATCCTCGGGGCGACACGACCTCACACGGGATGCGCCCCGAACCGGAACCGGCCCTGCCTTGGTGTTGGAGCACCTCGGACAGGGCCGTTTCACCCTGGCCCGCCCGTGGGCGTAAACGCGGGCACCGCTTTCTGGCGGTGGTCTGTGACAGTGCAGATGCAACCCCGAAAGGGGCGGGCACCACGGCGGATCACCACCCGAGCGCGGTTCCGGTGTAGCTCAGTGGCCAGAGCGTCCGCCGGCGGAAGGCCGCGGGTTCGACTCCCGCCATCGGCTCCGCGCTCACCCCGTCTGCTCCCCGCCTCGGCGGGTGAGCCTCGCGCCCTAGCCTCGTGGCGCAACCCGATGACACTATGGGCCGGTTCGATCTGGCCCTGTGACGAGGGGACAAAATCGCCTTCGGGCGGGTCGGCGGCTGGGCTCCACCCCCGGCCAGGCTAACGGGGCGCCAGTTGCAGGGCCGCGTACCGCCGCCGCGTCTCGATAAGGGGCGCGGCGGTTTTCGTTCGGGGCGGGCCGTTTACACTGGCGGCATAACCCATTGATTCCTCGGGGCCGGAATCTGATGCGGTTTACATGTCCAGCCCAACAATATCAGCGGCAAGGCCCTGTCTCATAATCGCGGGGTCGGGGGTTCGAGTCCCCCCCTTGCCACCAGTCTTCCACCGACATCGCAGCCGCCGGCGGACGCCCTTCCGGGGCGGTTTTCCGTTGCCGGAGCGCCGGTTGTGGCGGGTTCCGAGGCTTCGGCGGGACCCCAGCGCCCGGTGGGTTTACCACAAGTGAAGACCGTGCCGGCAGCTTCCTGGCTCTGACCGATCCATCCGCCCTGCCGGCGAAAGCCGCGGGTCAGTTACCGGAGTGAGCCATGCCCGACCCCTTCGACAACCACACGACCGGCGTCGAGTCGCCTGCCATCGGCGCCTTTGCCATCGAGCCCTCGGACAGCGCCGACCTGCCGCAGGCGATCCGCGCGGTGACCGTGGGGGGCGCGGGCGGCGCGATCAGCTTCGTCTCGTCGCGCACGGGGCTGGTCTCGACCACCGCGTCCCTGCCGCCGGGCACCTATCCGCTGTTCGCTGCGCGCATCCTGGCCGCCGGCACCACCGCCACCGGCCTGACCGGGTGGGTGTGATGCGGCAGGGGTTCGGTCTCGGCCTGGTGTCGCCGCCCTCGGCCCTGGGCGGCGAGGGCAACCCGATCGCCGGCTCCGGCCCGGCCCTGTCCCCGCTGGCGGCGGGCGAGGCACTGGGAGGGGCGGTGGCCTGGGGCAGCTACGGGCCCGCGGGGGTCGCCGTCACCCGGCAGATGCAGCGGGACGGCGGCCCCTGGGTCGCCTTCGCGGGCGGCACCCTGGTGGCCGAGGCCGAGGTCTGGCGGGTGCGCGAGGTGGTCGCGCTCGGCCCCCACAGCCGCATCTTCGCCTCGCCGGGCCGGACGGTGCAGCCGGGCGATGCCGCCTTCCCCGCCCATTTCCAGGCGGTGAATGCGGACGGCTGGTCGGTGAGCTATGCCTCGCCGCCCACCTTCGACCCCGAGAACGCCCCCGAATACGTCACCGTGATGCGGGCCGGGTTCGACGGGGACGGGCAGGCGGTGACGCGGCGGGAGGATCTGGTCTGCACCAAGCGGGTGCGCCAGCCCTGGCCGAACCACGCCAGCCTGACCGCCGACCGGGTGGCGCTGTCGGACTACGTGTACTCCACCGACAGCATCGCCGGGGTGGTCAACAACTCGGCCGAGGCGAGCCCGCGGCCGGTGGCCAACTGGGCGCGGCCCGACCGTGTGGTGGTCGGAAACAGCATCCCCGCCGGCCAGCTGGAGATCGTCGCCTTCCACCGCAACGCGCGGGCGGGCGAGCAGGTGGCCTGCGTCGAGTGGACGATCAGCGACGGCACCGGCAGCGTGACCGTGCGCGCCTCGGCCTCGGTGGTCTCGGATTACGCCGGCGACCGCAATGCGGTGATCGTCTACCGGCCGGCGGCGGACGTGGATATCTCCGGGCTGGCCGATCCGGCGACCCTGACCGTCAATGCCCGGGTCTATCCGTGGGTCGGCGATGCGGCCTCGGTGCTGGACAGCGCCGACGGCGCGGTGGCCCGGGAGTTCTCGCCCCGCACCTTCCGGCGCGACACCGTACTGGCGGCCGCGCCGCGGCTGGCCTATGTGCGCACCACGGGCAACGACGGCACCGGCGCGGTCAGCACCGACCCGGCCATCGCCGCCGCCGCGCCCTTCGCCACGGTGCTGGCCGCGATCAACGCCCACCACGCCGCCGGCGGGCTGGACGGGGCGGTGATCCATATCGGCCAGGACGGCGGCACCCCCTTCGTGCTGGGCAATCCCATTGCAACCCGCACCCAGTCCCACGCGCCGCTGGTCATCACCCGCGAGCCGGGGGTTCCCCGGGCCGAGGCCCGGGTGTCCTTCGGGGCGGCCTCCTTCCGGCCCCGGCTGGGCGCCGGCCTGCTGCTGCTGCGGGACGTGGGGGTCGTCCGCACCGGCACCAGCTCGTTCCAGGGCGAGAGCGGCGCGCACCTGCGGGTGGTGTTCGAGGACGTGGCGCTGGACAACGGCGGCTTCAACTCCGGCTGGCTGAACAACTGCCACGACCTGCTAATCGGGGTGGACCTGTCCAACATGGCCGCCGCGCCGCTCAACGCGGCCGGCGCCGTGGGGGTCACCGAGCACCGGATGGTCCGCGGGGTGTCCTGCCCGGCCGCGGCGGCCAATGTGGAGGGCTGGCTGGTGCTGGGCTGCGACCTGCGCGGATCGAGCACCCTCACCCTGCAGCGGGGCGCCCGCAGCCGGTCCGGCAGCATCGTGGCCTTCAACCGGCTGCAGGGCCCCGCGACCTCGACCCGGCTCTGGGCCCCGGCGCAGGACGAGGACGTGGTCGGCGCCGCCTTCGCGCAGAACGTGGTCGAGTACCTCTCCGCCACCGCGACCACCACCCTCTCGGTCAGCGCCGATGCCGCGGCCAGCAACAACGCCCACGTCATCCTGCACCACAACACCATCGCCGGGTTCAACGCAGCCGGGCGGTCCAACCTCTTCTACGACGAGGGCGCGACGGCGCGGACGTCGAAGCTGCATTCCTGCCGGGGCAACATCCACGTGCAGATCAACACCAAGGGCGACGTGTTCCGCGGCGCCAACGAGGCGGGCGGGGATGCGTCGAGCCGCACCGGCAACTGGTCCTTCCTGTACGGGGTGGGCTGCCGCGGCGAGTGGTCACAGTTCATCGACGCGGCGGGCGGCGGGCCGGGCACGTCCTTCGCGCAGGCCTGGGGCGGGCTCGACGCCAGCCTCGGCACCTCGGCGAGCCTGCGCAACGATCCCCTGTTCGTCGATTACCAGGCGAGCAGCCCGGCCGCGGGGGCGGGCGGGGGCGACTACCGCCTGCAACCCGGCAGCCCGGCCAGGGCCCGCGTGGCGTCGGTCCTGCGCTGGGACCTCGCCGGCACCCCGCGCTCGGCCGTGCTGGCCAGTGCCGGGGCCTATGAGTGAGCTTCTCCAAGGGGATGACATGGACACGCAATTCAACGCCGTCATCATGGCGGCCGCGGCGGGCTATCTGGGGGTGCGGGAGCATCCCGGGCGGGCCTCGAACCCGGCGGTCGAGGTCTTCTTCGCCCGCGCGGGCCACCCGGGGCTGACCGACGACGTGCCCTGGTGCGCGGCCTTCGTGGGCGCGGTGCTGGCCGAGGTGGGGCTGCCGGGCTCGGGCAGCCTGATGGCGCGGTCCTATCTGCGCTGGGGGCGCGAGGTGGGGATGGCCGAGGCCCGGCCGGGCGACGTGGTGGTGCTGGCGCGGGGCCGGGGGCCGCAGGGGCACGTGGGCTTCCTCGTGCGGTTCGAGGGCGACCGGGTGGTGCTGCGGGGCGGCAACCAGTCGGATGCGGTCTCGGACGCCGGCCATCCGGCGGCGAGCATCCTCGGCATCCGCCGGGCCGATCCTTCCGTCGCCGGGGGGCGGGCCACGCTGCGGCCGGGCGACCGGGGGGCGATGGTGCTGGACGTCCAGGATCAGCTGATGCGGCTGCGTTATTTCGCGGGTGCCCGCGACGGGGTCTTCGGCCCGCTGACCCGCGAGGCCGTGCTGGCGTTCCAGGCCGATCACGGCTTGGAGACCGACGCGGTGGTCGGCAACCGCACCTGGGCGGCGCGGGCCGCGGCCCGGCCCCGGGCCGAACGCGAGATCACCGCGGCGGACCTGCGCGAGCGCGGATCGGCGACCGTGCGCAGCGCCGACACGCTGGACGTGGTGGGGGCGGCCGCGGGGATCACCGCGCCGGCGACCGCGGTGGCCGAGGCGGCGGAGGGCGCCGAGGGGGCGCTGGCGGTGGCGAGCCGCATGGTGACCCAGCACTGGCCGCTGCTGCTGATCGCGCTGGCGGCGCTGGCGGTGGTGGTTCTGGCCGGGCGGATCCGGGCGGCGCGGGTGGCGGACGCGCGCTCGGGCGCGCATCTGGGCCGATGATCTGGGGGTCGAGCCTCGGCCGCACGCTGGTCGCGCTGGCGGCCGGGGCGGCGGCGGTGCTGGCGGCGTTGCGCGCGGCCGGGCGGCGGGGTGCGGCGCTGGAACGGGCGGCGCGCGACCGGGCGGCGCTGGACACGATCAGGAGGGTGCAGGATGCACAGGATCTACATCGCGCTGGCGACGGCGGCTGGCATGAGCGGCTGCGCCGTTCCCGCCCCGACTGATGCGGGGCTCTGCCTGGCGCTGGCCCCGGCGATGGCCGCGCTGCGCCGGGGGCTGGAGGCGCATCCCGAAACCCCCGGCCCGGTGGGCGAGCCGGGGGCCGATGCGGTGATCGGCTTCGAGGCCGGGTGCCGCTATGCCGCGGTCTGGCGGCGCAGCTCGCGCAGCTGGTCGGCGGTGATATAGCCGGTGGCGCGCAGCCCCTCGTCGGACTGCCAGCTGGCCAGCGCGCGGCGGGTGGCCGGGCCGAAGACCCCGTCCACCCCGCCGGTGCGGTAGCCCAGCGCGGTCAGCCGGCGCTGGATCTCGCGCCGCTCGCTGCTGGTCAGGCCCAGGAGCCGTTCCTCCACCCGCGCGTCCGAGGCGGTGTCGCCCGGCTCGGTCGGCACGGTGACGCTGCCGGCCTGCTGGCCGATCAGCCGCACCTGCTGGGCGGTGACATAGCCGGTGGCGGTGGCGCGGTTGGCGCTCTGCCAGCGACCGATCGCGTTGCGGGTGTTGCTTCCCCACAGCCCGTCCGCCACCCCGGTGTTGTAGCCGAGCGAGGTCAGCTGCCGCTGGATCGTGGCGCGCTGGGTGCGGGTGAGGCCCAGCGAGGCCTCGACCTGTGCCGCGCTGCCCGCGCCGGGCTGGATCACGGGTGGCGGGTCGCCCACGGGCGAGCCCAGCCGGGCCAGCGCGCGTTCGGCCTCGGCCCGGAAGATGCCGCGGGGGAACTGGGCCAGATAGTTGCGATAGCCGCGCACGCTGTTGGTCTGCTGCGCTGCGGCCCAGGCGTTGCGGTCGAGCTCCTGCTGGATCAGCGACTGCGCCACGCCGCCCACGATGTCGCCCAGATCCCTCTGGGCCGCGGCGGGGGCGGCCAGCGCCATGGCGGCGCCGACCATGATCGGAAAAGCAATCCTGCGCATCGTCTTCCTCCTGATCGAAGGGGGCCGGTCGGTGCCGGCCTGTTCATGGCGGGACAACGCCCGAACGGCCCAAAGGTTGCCGGAGCGCGCCGGGGCGCATAGATCGGCGGAAAGCCGCAACATCCCGGATGCCGCCATGATCCCGCTTTCCATACTCGAACTCGTGCGTGTCCGGCAGGGGTCGGACGCCAGGGCGGCGCTGGACCATGCCCGCGACCTGGCGGGCAGGGCCGAGGGCTGGGGCTACCGCCGCATCTGGGTGGCCGAGCATCACAACATGGCCGGCATCGCCAGCGCCGCCACCGCGGTGGTGCTGGCGCATCTCGCCGCCGGATCCTCGACCATCCGGGTGGGAGCGGGCGGGATCATGCTGCCCAACCATTCGCCTTACGTGATCGCCGAGCAGTTCGGGACGCTGGCGCGGCTCTATCCCGGCCGGATCGACCTCGGCCTCGGCCGCGCGCCGGGGACCGACCAGATCACGCTGCGCGCCCTGCGCCGCAGCCCCGAGGCGTCGGACAGCTTCCCCAACGACGTGCTGGAGCTGCAGGCCTGGCTGGCCCCGGCGGCGGAGGGCCAGCGGGTGGTGGCGGTGCCGGCGGCGGGGACGGAGGTGCCGCTGTGGATCCTCGGATCGAGCACCTACGGGGCGATGCTGGCGGCAGAGCTGGGGCTGCCCTACGCCTTCGCCTCGCATTTCGCGCCCGACCTGCTCTTGCCGGCGCTGGAGCTCTATCGCAGCCGGTTCAAGCCCTCGGCGCAGCTCGACCGTCCCTATGCCATGGTGGGGGTGAACGTGATCGCGGCGGGGACCGACGAGGAGGCGCGCCGGCTGGCCACCACGCAGCAGATGTCCTTCGCCAATATCTTCCGCGGCGCCCGCGGCCTCAGCCCGCCGCCCATCGACGATATCGAGAGCTACTGGACCCCGCGGGAAAAGGCGCAGGCCATGGCGATGCTGGCGCGCTCGATCTGGGGCTCGGAGGCGACGATGAAGGCGGGGCTCGCCGCGCTGGTGGCCGAGACCGGGGCGGACGAGCTGATCGTGGTCTCGGACGTGTTCGACCCCGAGCTGCGCCTGCGGTCCTTCGAGACGATCGCCCGGGCGGCGGGGAACATCCCCTGACCCCCGCGGGTTTCCCCCGAAAGGAGGATCCGCCGATGACCCAGGACAAGGACCACCCCGAGGACATCCCCGCCGCCCGCACCACCGCGGTCGATCCCCGCGAGGCGAAGGCGAAGAACACCCGCTTCGACGTGCAGGCCGAGGCGCAGCGGTCCAAGATGGCCAATGCCGAGCAGCCGCCCAACCCCAACCGGGTGCCGCGCACCAATCAGCCCAACGCCGGCGGCCGCAACCGCGACGTGGGCGACCGCAAGGGCCGCGGCGCCACCGAGATGGAGAACTGAGGCGGCGCGCTCATCAAGCCTGACGGCTTTCTTCGCTTGCCCAAAGCGATCTTCACTTTGGCTGAAATACTCCACGGGGGTCCGGGGGGGTGTAACCCCCGGGGTGAGCCTCCAGGGCGACGCCAGCGAAGAAAGCCGTCAGGCTTGATGAGCGGCCCCCGCCGGCCCGCAGGACCCCTTCGCCCGAAAGGCGCAGGCCAGTTCCACCCGGCGGGCGGGCAGGGGCAGGCCGGTCAGCATCTCGCGCAAGAGGTCAACCGAGGCCGCGCCGATGGCCTGCATCGGCATCAGGATGGCCGAGAGCGCGGGGGTCAGGAACTCGCCCTGCGGCAGCCCGTCCATCCCGACCACCGAGACGTCGCCCGGCACCGAGAGCCCGGCGCCCTGCACCGCCTGCATCGCCCCGAAGGCCAGGCTGTCGCCGGCGGCCAGGATGGCGGTGAAGTCGCGGCCGCGGGCCAGCCGGGCCGCTACCGCGGCGGCGGCAAGCTCGGGCAGCCAGTCCTCCACCTCCACCACCAGCCCCGGGTCCTCGGCGCCCGCCAGCCGCATCCGGTCGCGCCAGCCCTCCATCCGCCGCTCGATGGTGCGCCGGCCGGGGCGGGTCAGGAACAGGATGCGGCGGTGGCCGAGGCGGATCAGGTGGTCGGTCGCCAAGGCCGCCGCGGCGCGGTTGGAGGGGGCCACCGACGACAGCTGCATCAGGGGATCGTCGCCGTTCACCAGCACGATGGGCTTGCCGAACCCTCGGGTGGGGGCCAGCATCGCCTCGTCGTCCAGCGTCAGGAACAGGAGGCCCGCGACCTCCGGGTCCGCCGCCGCCTCGGCCAGCGCCGCGCGTTCCTCGTCGGTGTCGGCGACGGCGCGGGTGACCAGATCCAGCTTCAGGTGCCCCGCCCGCGCGGTCAGCCCCTGCATCACCCCGAAGGTGAACAGGCTCTTCGACAGGTCGACCATGGCGGCGGCCGAGGCCAGCACCATGACCCGCCGTCCGGCCAGCGCCGGGGGCAGGGCATAGCCCAGGTCCTGCGCGGTGCGGCGGATCCGCGCCACCAGGTCGGGATGCACCCCGGCCGCGCCGGTCAGCGCCCGGCTGACGGTGGCGATGGAAACCCCGGCCTGCGCCGCCACCTCGGCCAGCCGCACCTTCTGGCGTCTCGTCTTCATGGTTTTCCTCCCGCCCATATTCCGTGCAAAATTTTTTCGTATTGCGCAAATTATTTTCACGGCTTTGATGGAGGGATGACGCTGCATCGCCCCGAATCCGCGCTGTTGCGCGCCCGGCTGGACCTGCTGGTGCAGGGCATGGTCGCGCTGCGCCATGACGGCCGTTATGACGAGCCCAACCTCGACGGCACGGCGGGGGACTATATCAGCTTCGACGCATGGGAATGGCCGCAGGGGGTGGGGCTCTACGGGCTGGTGCAGCTCTGGCGCCGCCACCGCGACCCGGCTTTGCTGGCGCTGCTGGAGGGCTGGTACGACCGCGCGCTGGCCCGCGGGTTGCCGGGGCTGAACATCAATACCACCGGCCCGATGTTGGCGCTGTCGGTGCTGTGGCGCGAGACCGGCGAGGCCCGCTGGCAGCCGGCGCTGGAGGATTGGGCCAACCGGGTGATGACCGAGGCCCCGCGCACCGCCGAGGGCGGGTTCCAGCACGATGTCTCCGACCGGCTGAACCCGGGCGAGCTGTGGGACGACACGCTCTTCATGTGCGCGCTGTTCCTGGCCAGCTACGGGCAGGGCGCCGGGCGGCGGGATCTGGTGGACGAGGCGATCCGCCAGTTCCTGGTCCATGCCCGCTACCTGACCGATACGGAAACGGGCCTGTGGTTCCACGGCTGGACCTTCGCGGGCCGGCACAACTTCGCCCGCGCGCGCTGGGCGCGGGGGAACGCCTGGGTGACGGCCTGCATCCTCGATCTGTTCGAGTTGTGCGAGGTGCCGGTCTCGGTGCGGCTGTTCCTGGAGGGGGTGCTGGCGGCGCAGGTGGAGGCGCTCTTGCCCCTGCAGGCGGACAGCGGGGCCTGGCGGACGCTGCTGGACGATGAGACCTCGTATGAAGAAACCTCGGCAACCGCCGGTTTTGCCTATGGTTTGCTGAAGGCGGCGCGGCAGGGGCTGGGCCGTAGCGCGTGGGCCGAGGCCGGATGGAAGGCCGTGCAGGCGGTGCTGGACCGGATCGACGCGCAGGGCACGGTGCAGGGGGTCAGCTATGGCACCCGCATGGGCCACGACCTGCAGTTCTACCGCGACATCCCGATCCAGCCCACCGGCTACGGGCAGGCGCTGGCCATCCTGTGTTTGGTCGAGGCGGAGGGGCAGTTGTGATGGATACCCGCTATGGCGTGAACCCGCTGGACTATCGCACCTGGGACACCGACCGGCTGCGCGCCGAGTTCCTGGTGGAAGGCGCCTTCGCCGGGGGCCTGCGGCTGATCTATACCCATATCGACCGGATGATCGTGGGGGCGGCGGTGCCCGGGACCCCGCTGGTGCTGGGCGACGGGGCGGAGGTCGGCACCCCCCGCTTCTTCGACGCCCGCGAGGCGGGGGTGGCGAACCTGGGCGGTCCCGGCACGGTGACGGTGGACGGGCAGGTTTTCCGGCTGGAGAACCGCGACATCCTCTATGTCGGGCGCGGGGCGCAGGAGGTGAGCTTCGCCTCGGAAAGCCCTGACACGCCGGCGAAATTCTACATCAACTCGGTCCCCGCCGGGGCGGACCATCCCCACCGGCTGATCAAGCGGGCCGAGGCGAAGCGCATCCATCTGGGCGAGGCGCGGAAGTCCAACGTCCGCTCGCTGGCCATGTACATCCACCCCGAGGTCGCGCCCTCCTGCCTGCTCTTGATGGGGATCACCGACCTGGCCGAGGGTTCGGTCTGGAACACCATGCCGCCGCATGTGCACGAGCGGCGGATGGAGGCCTATTGCTATTTCGACCTGTCGCCCGAGGACCGGGTGGTGAAGCTCATAGGCATACCCGACCATACCCGCAGCCTGATCCTGGCCGACGGCGACATCGTGCTGTCGCCCGCCTGGTCGATCCACATGGGCGCCGGGACCGGGCCCTATGCCTTCGTCTGGGGCATGACCGGCGAGAACCAGGCCTATAACGACGTGACCCCCGTTCCGGTGAACACCCTGAAATGACGGCGCTTCTCTCGCATCCGCTGACCCCCGGCACCGCCATCGGCTATTGGCGGGTCTCGGCCATCGCCGAGGCGCGGTATGACCTGCCCGACCTGCCGATGCAGGGCGAGATGGACCCGTTCTTCTTCCTGACCAAGGACAAGAACTTCATCCCGCACGAATATCCCTGCCGGACTCAATTCGCGGCCGAACGGCGGGGCAGGCGGCCGCAGGTCGGCGCGCTGGCGCCGGAACGCAACTGGCTGCCCTTCGGCTCGCCGCGGCTGGACCTCTCGGGCTTCTGGTTCCGCCCCACGGCGATCGCGGCGCGGGCGGAGACGGTGGTGCGCGCGGCCATGGCCGGCATTGCGCGGGTTTCCTTGCGCACCTGCGGCGGGGCGATCCTGACCGTGAACGGCGCCGAGGTGGGCTGGATGGCCCCCTACAGGCGCAACGCCGAGAGCATCGAGCAGTTCGAGTTCCCGGTGCAGGCCGGCGACAACCGCATCGAGGTCGCCTTCGACGACCTGGCCGAGCGCGATGCGCGGTTCTACATCCAGCTGGACTGGCTGGACGGCCCGGGGGTCGAGGCGGGGATCGAGGTGCCCGACGAGGCGCTGGCGGGCGCGTTGGAACTGGCGCTGGCCACCATGCATTTCGACCGCCCGGCCTATACCGGGGGCGAGGTGGCGCTGGTGCTGCCGCAACCGATCCCGGCCGAGGTCGCGGTGGCGGTGAAGGTCGAGGGCGATTTCATGTCCCATGTGGACGAGAAACTGGCCCACCGCCTGCCCGCCGGGGCTACCCGGCTGGTCTTGGCCCCGGTCGCGAGCCTCCCCGGCGACTTCCGCCATTTCATCGTGACCCTGACCGCGGGGGGCTTCACCGCCACCCGGGTGTTCGGGGTGGAGGTCTGCGACCTGGCGGCGCAGGGCGCGGTGCCGGCCACGCCGGAGGGGCGGGTGCAGGAGGCGCTGGAGTGGATCGCCGAACGCGCCGAGCCCGATACCGTGGCCGCCCTGGCCCGGCTGGCGCTGGGCAAGGGCGACGCGCGCACCGAGGAGATGATCGCCCGCACCCTGCCGGTGATCGAGGATTGCTGGGACTGCGCCGACTTCGCGCTGGTGCCGCTCTTGTGGGGCCGGATCCGCTTCGGCGACCTGCTGTCGGCCCCCCTGCGCGCGCGGATCGACGCCGCGGTGCTGGGCTATCGCTACTGGATGGACGAGCCTGGCAACGACGTGCAGTGGTATTTCAGCGAGAACCACGCGCTGCTGTTCCATACCTCGGCCTATCTGGCCGGGGCGCTGCTGCCCGAGGCCACCTTCCGCCGCTCGGGCCGCACCGGCGCGGAGCAGTCCGCGGTGGGGCGGGACAGGGTGCGGGCCTGGCTGGACCACTTCGAGCAATGGGAGATGGCCGAGTTCAACTCCGCCCCCTATTTCCCCATCGACCTCAAGGGGTTGACCGCGCTTTACGCATTGGCCCCGGATGCGGATATCCGCGAACGGGCGGGGCGGTCGATCCGGCGGCTGATCGGGATGGTGGCGGCCAGCGCGCATCACGGGGTGCTGACCGCGGCGCAGGGGCGCAGCTATGAGCATACCTTGCGGGCCGGCCGCACGCTGGAGCTTTCGGCCATCACCCGGATGCTCTGGGGTCTCGGCAACCTCGGCGCGCGGTTCCATGCGGTGCCGGGGCTGGCGCTGGCGATCCGCGACCACGGCCTGACGCTGGACGAAACGCTCGGCCAGCGGGCAAGCCTCGCCAAGGGCGAACAGGAGTGGATCTTCGCGCAAGGAGCGAACCGCTTCGCCATCCTGCAACATGCCAAGACCCCCGACTGGGCGCTGGGCACCGCCGCGGGCTATCGCTGGTTCGACTGGGGCTATCAGGAAACCCTGGTCCATGCCCGGATCGGCCGCAACGCCGATGCGCAGATCTGGATCAATCACCCGGGCGAAGTGATTCACTCGGGCTATGGCCGGCCCTCCTACTGGGGCGGCTCGGCCTCGATTCCCCGGGTGCAGCAGTATCGCGGGCTGGCGCTGGTGTGGTTCGACGGCCAGCCGGAGCAGCCGGATTTCACCCATGCCTGGTTCCCCACCCCCGCCTTCGACCGCTGGAACGTCGATGGCAACCGCGCCGTGGCGCAGTCCGGGCAGGGGGTGGCGGTGCTGGCGGCCTCGGGCCCCCTGCATCCCGTGACCCAAGGCCCGACAACGGGTTGCGAGCTGCGGCTGGCGGGCCGGAGCGGCTGGTGGCTGGTCCGCCTGACCTCGGGCGGGGCCGGGGAACGGGCCGCCCGCTTCGCCGCCCTGGCCCCCGCCGGAGACGCCCGGGGCCGCGTTTGCGTTGAGGACCCCGAATACGGGATGGTAGTCTTCGAGCCGGACGGCAGCGTGTCGGCCGAGGGAAGGCGGCTGGCACTGAAGCAATTCACGGTCGAGGGAACGCTGACCCTGCGGGATGCCGGCTGACACCCCGCAGGACCAAGGGAACGCGCCCGCCAAGGGGCGAACAGAGGAGGAGAGAAGATGAGAAAGACACTGACCGCCACGCTCGCGCTGGCCTTCGGCATGGGCAGCGCCGCCTGGGCCGGCGACGTGCGCATCATGTGGTATTCGGACGGGGTGGAGGGCGAGGTCATGGCCGACCTCGTGAACCGCTTCAATGCCGAGCATCCGGGGATCAACGTGATCCTCGACAACGTGGCCTACCGGGTGATCCAGGAACAGCTGCCGATCCAGCTGGAGGCGGGCGAGGGGCCGGATATCGCGCGGGTCACCAACATCAAGGCGCTGGCCAACCACTGGCTGGACCTGACGCCCCACCTCAGCGACGCCGACTACTGGCGCACCAACTTCGGCGAACATGCCGACTGGATGCGCGAGGACGGGTCGGAGGCCATCACCGGCTTCATGACCCAGCTGACCCTGACCGGGGGCTTTGCCAACAAGACGCTGTTCGACCAGGCCGGCGTGGCGATCCCGGGCGACGACGCCACCTGGGACGACTGGGTGAACGCCGCGGCCGAGGTGGCGGCCAGCCAGGGCACCGCGGCGGCCTTCGCCATCGACCGCTCGGGCCACCGGATCAGCGGGCCGAACGTCAGCTACGGCGCCATCTACATCGGGCCGGACGGGATGCCGCTGCCGGTGGACGACGGGGTGAAGGCTTACTCCGAAAAGCTGGTGCAATGGGTGAACGAGGGCAAGATGCTCAAGGACACCTGGGTGGCGGCGGCGGGGTCGTCCTACCGCGCGGCGGCCGACGACTTCATCAACGCGGCGATCCCCTATTACTACTCGGGCTCCTGGCAGGTGGCCAACCTGTCGACCAAGATCGGCGACGGGTTCGACTGGGTGGCGACCGGCTCGCCCTGCGGCACGCATGGCTGCTCGGGCCTGGCCGGCGGCGCGGCGCTGGTGGCGATCAAGTACAGCCAGAACGCCGAGGAAGTCGCCACGGTGATGGAATGGTTCGCCCGCGAGGACATCGTGAAGGAGTTCTCGGAACGCACCCTCTTCCTGCCCGCGCATCAGGGCGTGATCGACAAGGGCGGGCTCGCCTGGGTCACCGACGACCCGAACGTGGGCGCCGCGCTCGACAAGTTCGTGGCGGCCGCGGGCCAGATCGAGCCCGAGGCGGCGAAACTGCCGGCGTGGAAATGGGGCAACACCTATTACGGCGCGCTGGTCAACCGCATCAGCCAGGTGATGGCGGGCGAGATGTCGCTGGACGAGGCCTACCAGCGCATCGACGCCGACATCGCCGAGGCGGTGAAGGCCCAGGGCGGCTGAGCCCCGTGGACCGGGCGGCGAAATGGGCGGGGGCCGTGGCGACGGCCCCCCTGGGCTGGCTTGCCGGGCTGATCGACCCCCTGCTGCGATTGTGGCAGCGGGCGACGGGCCAGGGCGGCATGGCGGCCTTCTTCCTGCTGCCCAACATGGCGGTGTTCGGGGTCTTCGTGCTGTTGCCGCTGATCCTGAACATCGCCTATTCGACGACCTCGGGCGCGCCTTTGTTCCTGGGCGACCGCGACTATGTGGGCGGGGCCAACTATGCCCGGCTTCTGAACTGCGCCGACTATACGCGGCCCGCCACCTGCGCCGAGGACCAGTTCTGGACCGCGGTGCGCAACACCGGGCTTTTCGTGGTGGTGCAGGTCACGCTCCTGATCGTCGCCGCCACGGTGACCGCGCTGATCCTGAACCGCGAGCTGCGGGCGCGGGCCTTCTGGCGGGCGGTGTTCTTCTTTCCCGTGCTCTTGTCGCCGGTGGTGGTGGGCCTGATCTGGCGCTGGATCCTGCAGCGCGACGGGCTTCTGAACGCCTTCGCCGTGGGGGTGGGGCTCGACCCGGTGAACTGGCTGATCGAGCGCAACTGGGCCTTCGTCGCCACCGTGGGGGTAACGATCTGGGCGCATCTGGGCTTTTACGCGCTGATCCTTCTGGCGGGCTTGCAGGCGATCCCCCGCGACCTCTACGAGGCCGCCGAGATGGACGGCACCCGCCCGGCGCGGGTGTTCTGGCGCATCACCCTGCCGCTCCTGATGCCCAACATGCTGGTGGTGATCGTGCTGGCGCTGATCCGCGCGGTGCAGGTGTTCGACGAGGCCTATGTGCTGACCGGCGGCGGGCCGGGCACCGCGACGCTGTATCTCACGCAATACATCTACGAGGTGGGCTTCGCCTCGCTGCTGAAGAACCTCGGGCTGGCCGCGGCGGCCTCGATCCTGATGGGGGGCGTGCTGGTGCTGCTGACCTTGATCCAGCTCCTCATCGCCCGGCGCAACGAGAAGCGGAGCAGGCTGAAATGAGCCGCGTGGGGCAATTCCTGTTCCGCCGCCGGGGTGGCCCCGGCTCGATCGGCGGTTGGCACTGGACCGACGTGATCACCTTCTTCTGGCTGGGCGCCGGGGTCATCGTGATGTTCGGCCCGGCGCTGTGGCTGGTGCTGTCGTCCTTCAAGTCCCCCGCGCAGCTGGCCGAATTCCCGCCCTCGGCGCTGCCCTACCAGGCGGTGACCGTGCAGGTGGAGGGCCACGATCGCCCGCTGCCGCTCTTCAACGCCAGGGTGGAGGGCGAGGTCCGGCAACTGGCCGAGGTGCGCCGGGTGGGCACCGTGGCGCAGATGGTGGACCCGGCCGACCCGTCCGAGGTGCTGCGGGTGAACATCGCCGACCGCAGCCCGGTGCGCGAGGTGGGCTTCGCCTGGCGCAACTATGTCGATCCCTTCGTGCGGTTCGACTTCTTCCTCTACCTGCAGAACTCGGTCTTCGTGACCGGGATCGCCACGCTGATCACGCTCTTGACCAACTCCATGGCCGCCTTCGCTTTGTCGAAGTACCAGTTTCCCGGCCGCACGGCGGTGATGCTGACCATCCTCGCCACGCTGATGGTGCCCCTGTCGGTGATCCTGGTGCCGCTCTATTCCATCGTCTCGGGCGTGGGGCTCTTCAACTCGCTCTGGGGGGTGATCCTGCCCACGGTGGCCACGCCCACCGGCATCTTCATGCTGCGGCAATACATGCTGACCATCCCGGACGAGCTCTTGGAGGCCGCGCGGATGGACCATGCGTCCGAATGGCAGATCTACTGGCGCATCGTGCTGCCGCTGACCGCGCCGGCCCTGGCCGTTCTGGCCATCTTCTCGGTGGTCTGGCGGTGGAACGACTTCCTCTGGCCGCTGGTCGTGCTGTCGCGGCAGGAGGTCTACACGCTGCAGGTCGGCCTCAACACCTATGCCGGCGAGCTGAACGTGCAGTGGCACTTCATCCTCGCCATGACCGTGGTGACGATGATCCCGGTCGTGCTGGTCTTCGTCTTCCTGCAACGTTTCATCACCGCCGGCATCGCCGGGTCGGGCCTGAAGTGAGGGCGCCATGGGCCAGCTGAACCTGACCGCGATCCGCAAGTCCTTCGGCGCGGTGGACGTGCTGAAGGGCATCGACCTGACGGTGGAGAAGGGGGAGCTGGTGGTCTTCGTCGGCCCCTCGGGCTGCGGCAAGTCCACCCTGCTGCGGATGATCGCGGGGCTGGACCGGCCGACCTCGGGCCGGATCGAGATCGACGGGCGCGACGTGACGGCGCTGTCGGCGGCCGACCGGGGGCTGGCCATGGTGTTCCAGAGCTATGCCTTGTACCCGCACATGACGGTGCGGCAGAACATGGCCTTTGGCCTCGAGAACACCCGGATGCCGAAGGCCGAGATCGGCCAGCGGCTGGCCGAGGCGGCGCGGATGCTGGAGATCGAGCACCTGCTGGACCGCCGGCCGGGGCAGTTGTCGGGCGGGCAGCGCCAGCGGGTGGCGATCGGCCGGGCCATCGTGCGCCGCCCGGTGGCCTTCCTGCTGGACGAGCCGCTGTCGAACCTCGACGCCGAACTGCGCGTCACCATGCGGGCCGAGCTTTCGGCGCTGCACGACCGGCTGGGGGCGACGATGATCCACGTCACCCACGACCAGGTCGAGGCGATGACCATGGCCGACCGCATCGTGGTGCTGCGCGCGGGGGTGATCGAGCAGGTGGACACGCCCTTGAACCTCTACAACCGCCCGGCCAACCTCTTCGTCGCGGGCTTCATCGGCGCGCCGGGGATGAACCTCTGGCCGGGCGAGGCCGCGGGCGACCGGCTGCGGCTGGACGGCGGCCCGGAGCTTTCGCTGCCCGGCGTGGCGCTGCCGCAGGGCCGCCTGACCCTGGGCCTGCGCCCGCAGCACCTGCGGCAGGGCGAGGGGCCGCTTTCCGCCACCGCCGCGATGATCGAGGCCTTGGGCTCGGAAACCGTGGTCCATGCCAGTCTGGAGGGCGGCGCGCCCCTGCTGGCCGTCCTGCCCGGCCAGCCCGGGCTGCAGCGGGGCGACCGGATCACGCTGGGCTTCGCCGCCCCCGACCTGCATGTCTTCGACGCCGAGGGCCAGCGGTTCACGGGGTAGGGCGGGGTTCACCCCGCCACGCCCCCCAACTCGGCCGTCAGAAACCCCACCGCCGCCGCCCGCATGGCTTCGGTCTCGCGGTGGCCCTCGGCCTTCTCGCGGTGGATGACCAGCCGCCCGCCCTTCCGGCCATAGGCGGCTTCCACCTGCGCCAAAGCGATATCGGCCGCCGCGGGCGGGGTCAGGGGGTCGAGGTCGCCCAGGCCGATGAATTGCGCCCGCGGCGCCATCAGCCCGGCGATCACCCCGTTCGGGGCCAGCGCGGGCAGGCCCGGCACGGTCAGGTAGATGCCATGGCGGTCATGCGCGCCCGTGGCGATCAGGGCGTCGAAATCCGCCAGGCAGCATTCCTGCACCAGCGCCCGCACCCGCGGGTCGATGCCCCCCAGCCAATAGCCGAGCGTGCAGCCCATGCTGATCCCGAACACCCCGATCCGGCCGCGCCGCACCCATGGCTGCGCTTCCAGCCAGTCCAGCGCGGCCTTGCATTCCCCCAGCATCTGCCCGGCCAGCGAGCGGCCGGCCCAGAGCGCGGCCTTGGCCACCGCGCTCTCGCTTACCCCGGCGCGCAGGCCGAAACAGGGCAGGTCGAGGCAGATCGAGGCGATGCCGGCCGCCGCCAGTTCCGGGCCCAGGGGCCGGGGCAGGGCGGGGCGACCCTCGGTCAGTTCGTCGCAGCCGATGGCGTAGCGGCCGCCATGGGCGTGGATCACCAGCACCGCCGGCCAGGGGCCGGGGCCGGAGGGCCGGCAGATCCGCCCGCGCACCGCCTCTCCCCCCTTGGTGCGGAAGGCCAGAAGGCCCCCATCCTCGCCGCCATACTCCAGCGGATGGTCCGCCCATTCCAGCCGCTTCCGCAGCCGCGCCCGCAAGGCCCGGCTCACCGGCGGAACGCGGCCAGCGCCGCCTCCGCCGAGGGCGAGAAGATCACCGCCGGCGGCCGCAGCCCCAGCGCCTTCAAGGCCCGGCGGGCCTGCGGGGTGGCGGCGGCGATGTAGAGCCGCACCCCCTGCCGCCGCGCCTTCACCGCCAGCCCCTCGATCATGTTGGCCCCGCTGGAGTCGAGGAAGGGCACGCCGGCGAGGTCCAGCACCAGCGCCTTGTGGTGCGACTGGATGCGGTCCAGCACCGCGCCGATCCCCGCCGCCGCGCCGAAGAACAGCGCGCCCCGCAGGTGATAGACCACCACCTCGGGGTCGGCGGCGGTGGCGGCGTCATAGCTCTCGCCGCTGTCGGGGCGGTCGGCGGGCACCAGCGGCGCCTCGGCGCTGACCTCGGCCATCCGGCTCATCCGGTGGATGAACAGCACCGAGCCCAGCAGGAAGCCCACCACGATGGCCTCGCTGAGGTCGCGGAAGATGGTCAGCCCGAAGGTCACCACCAGCACCGCCGCCTCGGCCCGACCGGAGCGGAAGAGCGCGACGATGGCCGGCCGCTCCACCATGTTCCACGACACCACGGCCAGCACGCCCGCCAATGCGGCCAGCGGGATCAGGTCCAGCGCCGGGCCGGCGAGCAGCATGAAGGCCAGCAGATAGGCCGAATGCATGATGCCGGAGACCGGCCCGGTGGCCCCGGCGCGCACGTTGGTGGCGGTGCGCGCGATGGTGCCGGTGACGCAGAAGCCGCCGAACATCGCCGAGCCCAGGTTGGCCGCCCCCTGCGCCACCAGTTCGGCGTTCGACCGATGCCGCCGCCCGCTCATCCCGTCGGCCACCACGGCGGAAAGCAGCGATTCGATGGCGCCCAAGAGCGCGAAGGACATGGCGGCGGGCAGCACGGCCCAGACCTTGGCCCAGGTGAGATCCGGCAGGTGCGGGGCGGGCAGGCGGTCGGGGATGCCGCCGAAGCGGCTGCCGATGGTGGCGGCCTCGGGGACCCAGGCCCAGGCGGCGAAGGTCGCCAAAGCCACCGCCGCCAGCATCCCCGGCCAGCGCGGCAGGAGGCGGCGCATCAGCAGGATCACCGCCACCGTGCCCAGCGAGATCGCCGCCGCCCCGGGCGACCATGTGGGCAGCGCGGCCCAGAGCGCGGGCAGCTTCTCGACCAGCGGGCCGGGCTCGTGGTCCAAGGTGAGCCCCAGCAACTCCCTGATCTGGCTGGCGAAGATGATCACCGCGATCCCGGCGGTGAAGCCCACCGTCACCGGGAAGGGGATGAACTTCACGAAGGTGCCCAGCCGCAGCCAGCCCGCGACCATCAGCATGGCGCCGGCCATCAGCGTGGCCAGCACCACGCCCTCCACCCCGTGTTCGGCCACCGTGGCCGCCACCAGCACGATGAAGGCCCCGGCCGGCCCGCCGATCTGGAACCGCGAGCCGCCCAGCGCCGAGACGATGAAGCCGCCGATGATCGCGGTCACCAGCCCCTGCGCCGGGCTCATCCCCGAGGCGATGGCGATGGCCATGCTGAGCGGCAGCGCCACGATGGCCACGGTCAGCCCGGCCAGCGCATCGGCGCGCAGGCGGGGCAGCCCATAGCCTTCGCGCAGCACGGTGATCAGCTTGGGCGTATAGAGTTCGGCCAGGGTGGCGTCGGCGGGTGGGACGGACGGGATCGGGGGCATCGGTCAACCTCGGTCGGGATCGGGCTCGGCCGGCAGGGCCACCGGCGGCGCCCTTTCCCGCAGCCGCACCCCGCGCCCCCCCGGCTCGGAGACCGCGCCCTCGGCGATCAGTTCCACCCCCATCGCCTCCAGCGCCGCCGACAGCTTCACCAGGCTGTCGACCACGCCGCGCACCACGCCATCGCTTCCCTCCATCCGCTGGATGGTGGGCAGCGACAGCCCGGCCCGCGCCGCCAGGGTGCGCTGGTCGATCCCGAGGAGTGCGCGGGCCGCGCGCATCTGGCCGGAGGTGATCATGGAGGCATTGATGACAGGCTGCACGGCAGAAGGCAAGGCTGATACCAGCATGTTGATATGTGAAACATCATCTTCCGCTCGCCCCCGCCGCCCCCTATCCTTGCCGCAGGGCAGCGAAGGCAGGGCGGCGATGGATGACTGGTGGCGGGGCGCGGTGACCTATCAGATCTACCCCCGGTCGTTCCAGGACGACAATGGCGACGGGGTGGGCGACCTGGCCGGCATCCTGCGGCGGCTGGGGCATGTGGCGGATCTGGGGGTGGACGCCATCTGGCTCTCGCCCTTCTTCCGCTCGCCGATGCTCGACATGGGCTACGACGTGTCGGACTACCGCGACGTGGACCCGGTGTTCGGCACGCTGGCGGACTTCGACCTCTTGATCGCCCGGGCGCACGAACTGGGGCTGAGGGTCATCATCGACCAGGTGCTGAGCCATACCTCCGACCGCCATCCGGCCTTCGAGGAAAGCCGGTCGAGCCGCCGCAACCCCAAGGCCGACTGGTACGTCTGGGCCGATCCGCGCCCCGAGGGCAACCCGCCCACGAACTGGCTGTCGGTGTTCGGCGGCCCGGCCTGGACCTGGGACGGGCGGCGGCGGCAGTATTACCTGCACAACTTCCTGACCTCGCAGCCGGATCTCAACTTCCACTCCGCCGAGGTGCAGGAATGGCAGCTCGCCAACATGCGATTCTGGCTGGACCGGGGGGTGGACGGGTTCCGGCTGGATACGGTGAACTACTTCTTCCACGACAACCGGCTGCGCGACAACCCGGCCGACCCGCTGGGCCCGCCCGAGCCCGAGGCCAACCCTTACGCGATGCAGTACCACCTGTTCGACAAGAACCGGCCCGAGAACCTGGCCTGGCTGGGGCGGATCCGCACGCTCTTGGACCAGTACGGGGCGCGGATGGCGGTGGGCGAGGTGGGCGACAGCCACCACGCCATCCCGCTGATGGGCGCCTATACCGCGCCGGGGCTCCTGCACCAGTGCTATTCCTTCGAGATGCTGGGCAAGGACTATGACCCCGCCTTCTTCCGCTCGCGGATCGAGGGGTTCTTCGGCGGCGCGCCGCAGGGCTGGCCGATGTGGGCCTTATCCAACCACGACGTGCCGCGGCACGTCACCCGCTGGCACGGGCATGGCGAGCAGGACGCCCTGGCCCGGCAGGCGGGGGCCTTGCTGCTGTCCCTACAGGGCTCGGTCTGCCTGTGGCAGGGCGAGGAACTGGGGCAGACCGACACGGAACTGGCCTATGAGGAACTGACCGACCCGCAGGGCATCGCCTTCTGGCCCGCCCCGGTGGGCCGCGACAACACCCGCACGCCCATGGTCTGGGACGGCTCGCCGCACGGGGGCTTCACCGCGGGCAGCATCCCGCCCTGGCTGCCGGTCAAGCCGCCGCAACTGGCGCGCAACGTGGGGTCCCAGGTGGGGGTGCCGGGCTCGGTGCTGGAGACCTATCGCGCGATGATCGCCTTCCGGCGGGCCACCCCGGCGCTGCGGCTGGGGCGTTCGCATTTCCACGACGCGCTGGAGCCCTTGCTGGCCTTCACCCGGGGGGAAGGGGAGGGGGCGGTGCTCTGCCTCTTCAACCTCTCGCCCGGCACGGTGACGGTGCCCCTGCCCGCGCCCGGCGTGGCGGTGGGGCCGGAGCAGGCGGCCTCGGGCGGCGCGGCGCTGACGCTGGGGGCGAACGGGTTCGCGTTCCGGTTGGGGGGACGGGTGTGAGGTTTGGCCGGGGTGGCGAGTGGCAGGATTGGCGGGGTGAACCCCGCCCTACGCTGGCCGCGTGTCGGGGGGGATTTTCGGGATTGGGGCGGCGCC
>JBBCJM010000102.1:0-2962 GCA_037190175.1 Paracoccaceae bacterium
CGTGGGATATTTCCAGACAGAAGAAGGACGTTAATGGTTCTTTCAGCAGAATCGGATGAGCCTGCGTTCACGGTACAGCTGGGAAGCCGATGACCGTGGCAGGAGAAGGCGCCCTCCCGGCCGGCTTGGCCTGGCCTCCCGCGTCCGGGGGGTGCCCGACCCTCCGCTCCTTCTTCTGTCCATAAATATCCCGGGGTCCGGGGCAGCGCCCCGGGGGCAGCCACCGGCACCACGCCCGCAGGACAGGCGAAGGGGGGGGTCCAAGGGGGGCTCCGCCCCCCTTGCCCGGCCCAACCCCCGCAGGCCGTCAGGCCGAGGGGGGCGGGAGGGCCCCGGCCCTCAGTTGTCGTTGATGTCCCGGTCCCAGATCTTCACCTGGCCCTCGCGCTTGCCCAGGATGGCGCGGAAGGCGATCCAGGACAGCAGCGACAGCACGGCGAAGACCGCCAGCAGCACCGAGATGGAGCTGCCCTTCAAGAGCCCCACCAGCTGCAGGATCCCGGTCAGCACCGCGCCCGAGGCGAAGCCCAGGAAGATATAGCCCGGCAGCAGCGCCTCGGCCGCCGCCACCAGCACCCCGCCGGCCACCCAGACCCACCAGAC
This sequence comes from Paracoccaceae bacterium, assembly GCA_037190175.1. Taxonomy (GTDB): domain Bacteria; phylum Pseudomonadota; class Alphaproteobacteria; order Rhodobacterales; family Rhodobacteraceae; genus JBBCJM01. The sequence continues at coordinate 604 of JBBCJM010000102.1, forward strand.
CTGCCACCACGCCATCGGCTCAGCCCCTGCCCTTCAGCATCTTGAAGGCGTCCGAGAAGGCGTCCAGCGCCTGCGCGGGCACGAAGACCATCTGCTTGCCGGCGCCCTGCCCCACCTTGGTCAGCGCCTCGACCTGCGCCATGGCGACCTGGTACTGCGCGGCCTCCAGCCCGTTCTTCTGGATCGCCTCGGCGATCACCCCGGTGGAATAGGCCTCGGCATCGGCCGAGACGCGCTTGGCCTTGGCCTCCTGCTCGGCGGCATAGAGCGCGGCGTCGGCGGCCAGTTCCACCGACCGCTTCTTGCCCTCGGCCTCCATCACCTGCGCGCGGCGCGCCCGCTCGGCGTTCAGCTGCTGCAGCATGGCCGCGCGGGTGGCCTCGTCCAGGTTCACGTCCAGGATCTCGGCCCGCGTGACCTCGACCCCCCAGTCGTCGACCATGGCCGTCACCTGCTCGCGCACCCGCTCGATCAGCTGGCTGCGGTTGGACTGCACGTGGTCGAGTTCCAGCTTGCCGATCTCCGAGCGCACGATGCCCGCCACGGTGGTGGCGATGGCCGCGTCCACGTCGCGGATGCGGTAGACGGTCTTTTCCGGCTCGGTGATGCGGTAGAAGACCGAGGTCTCCACCTTCACCAGCACATTGTCGGCGGTGATGGCGTCCTGCGAGGCATTGGGCAGCTGGCGTTCCAGCACGCTGATCTTGTGGGCCACCTTGTCGAGGAAGGGCACCACGAAGTTGATCCCCGGCCCCAGCACCGCCCGCAGCCGGCCGAACCGCTCGACCACGTGCTTCTCGCTCTGCGGCACGATCCGCACGCCGAGGAAGATGCACAGGACGAGGAAGAGCGCGATGGCGAGGAAGACGGCGTTGCCGCCGATGAAGGCATCGAGGTCCACGAACGATCTCCTGATGAAAATTCCTGCGCGCCAAACTGCCGCGTGACGCCGCGTCGCGCAAGGGGCGCGTGGGGGTCGCCGGCCGGGGCTTTTCCGGCGGCGGCGGCGGGCCTATCCTGCCGCCATCATGCCCGCCTTCTGCCGCGACTGCCTGACCGTCCTTGCCGCGGGGCCGCGCTGCCCGCGGTGCCGGTCGCCGCGCGTGCTGTCCCACCCGGAACTGCTGGACCTCACCATCGCGCATATCGACTGCGACGCCTTCTATGCCGCGGTGGAGAAGCGCGACGACCCCGGCCTGCGCGACCAGCCGGTGATCGTGGGCGGCGGGCGGCGGGGGGTGGTCTCGACCTGCTGCTACATCGCCCGGATCCGCGGGGTGCGTTCGGCCATGCCGATGTTCGAGGCGCTGCGGCTCTGCCCCGAGGCGGTGGTCGTGAAGCCGCGGATGGAGGTCTATGTGCAGGTCTCGCGGGCGATCCGGGCGATGATGGAGGAGCTGACCCCGCTGGTCGAGCCGCTGTCGCTGGACGAGGCCTTCCTCGACCTCACCGGCACCGCCCGGCTGCACGGGGCGGCCCCGGCGGTGGTGCTGGCCCGCCTGATGGCGCGGATCGAGGCCGAGGCGGGGGTGACGGCCTCGGTCGGGCTGTCGCACAACAAGTTCCTGGCCAAGATGGCGTCCGACCGCGACAAGCCGCGCGGTTTCGCGGTGATCGGCCGGGCCGAGACGCTGGAGGTTCTGGCGCCGCTGCCGGTGCGGGCGATCTGGGGGGTGGGGCTCTCGGGCCAGACCGCGCTGGAGCGCGCGGGCATCCGCACCATCGCCGACCTGCGGCGCTGGGACCGCGCCGACCTTTCCGCCCGCTTCGGCTCGATGGGCGAACGGCTCTGGCATCTGGCCCGCGGCGAGGACCGCCGCCGGGTGGCGCGCGACGAGCCCGCGCGCTCGATCTCGGCCGAGACCACCTTCAACGAGGACACCGGGGATGCCGACCTCTTGACCGGCCACCTGTGGCGGCTGGCGGAACGGGTGGCGGACCGGACCAAGGCCAAGTCGCTGGCCGGGCGTTCGGTCACGCTGAAGCTGCGGCGCAGCGACTTCCGCATCGTCACCCGCCGCACCACCCTGCCCGGCCCGGTGCAGACCGCCGACGCGATCTGGCGCGCGGCGCAGGGGCTCTACGACGCCGCGGGGCTCGCCGGCCCGTTCCGGCTGATCGGCGTGGGCCTGTCGGACCTCGGCCCCGAATCCGAGGCCGCGGCCGGCGACCTCTTGGACCCCGGCGCCACCCGCCGCGCCGCCGCCGAACGCGCCACCGATGCGATCCGCGCCAGGTTCGGCCAGGACGCCATCCTGAAAGGGCGCTCGCTGCGGTAGGATGGGCAATCTGCCCACCACGCCCGTCACGCAAAGGTGGGCGGATCGCCCGCCCTCCCACCCTTGTATGTTCTGCGGGA
>JBBCJM010000103.1:0-5642 GCA_037190175.1 Paracoccaceae bacterium
CCCCCGCCCCGCCCCCTGCTGCTTGGAACCCCCTGCTGCCGATGCTAGAACCCCGGCCGCAGCATCGGAGCAGCCCATGGATTTCGACCGGATCATCGACCGCCGCGGCACCCACAGCGCCAAGTGGGACATGATGGAAAGCCTTTACGGCGTGCCGGCCGGCGACGGGCTGTCGAGGTGGGTGGCCGACATGGACTTCCCGCCCCCCGCCGCGGTGCAAGGGGCGGTGGAGCGCATGGCGGCGCATGGGGTCTACGGCTATTTCGGCGACGACCGCGCCTATCTGGAGGCGATCCGCTGGTGGATGGCGACCCGCCACGGGTGGGAGGTCGAGCCTGCCAGCATCTTCACCGTCCACGGCCTCGTGAACGGCACCGCGCTCTGCGTCGATACCTGGACCCGGCCGGGTCAGGCGGTGGCGCTGATGACCCCGGTCTACCACGCCTTCGCCCGGGTGATCCGCGCCGCGGGGCGCGAGGTGCGGGAACTGCCGCTGGCGGTGCGCGACGGCCGGCACGAGATGGACTTCGGCGCCTGGGACGGGCTGATGACCGGCAGTGAGCGGATGCTGATCCTGTGCTCGCCGCACAACCCCGGGGGCCGGGTCTGGACCGAGGCGGAGCTGCGCGCCACCGCGGATTTCGCGGAACAGCACGACCTGATCCTGGTCTCGGACGAGATCCACCACGACCTGGTGTTCCCCGGCCGGTGGCACATCCCCTTCCTGACCGCCGCGCCGCAGGCTGCGGGGCGCACGGCGATGATGACCGCCACCACCAAGACCTTCAACCTCGCCGGCGCCCATATCGGCAACGTCATCCTGCCCGACCCCGCCCTGCGCGCGGCCTTCGCCAGGCGGCACCAGGCGCTGGGCATCTCGCCCAATGCCTTCGGGATGCACATGGCCACCGCGGCCTATTCGCCCGAGGGGGCGGACTGGGTGGACGCCTTGATGGCCTATCTCGACGGCAACCGGCAGGTCTTCGACGCCGGCATCAACGCCATCCCCGGCCTGCGCTCGATGCGGCTGGAGGCCACCTATCTGGCCTGGGTGGACTTCACCGCCACCGGCATGGGGGTCGAGGAGGTCACCGCCCGCGTGCAGGCCGGCGCCCGGATCGCGGCCAACCATGGCGAGACCTTCGGGCGGGGCGGGCAGGGCTGGATGCGCTTCAACCTCGCCACCCCGCGGGCGCGGGTGGAGGCGGCGGTGGAGCGGCTGGCGGCGGCCTTCGCCGACCTGCAATAGTCAGGGGCCGCAGGCGGCCAGATACCACAGCCCATCGGCCAGCGAGACCGGCGCGGGGCCGGCGTTGGTGCCGTACCACAGTTCCGAGGCCAGCCCGGGCAGGGCCAGGGCGGCCGGGGCCTGGTCGCCGGCCTCGGGGAACAGGTTGTCATAGGGCACCAGCCGGTCGTCCCGCCCGACCTCCAGCGCGATCAGGCGCAGGCCCATATCGTCCTGCGAAGGCAGCCAGTCCTCGGGCAGCGGGTCGGGCGCGGGATAGGCGGCCATGGCGCCGTGGCCCATCGGCGTGACGGGCATCAGCCGCAGCACCGTCGGGCCGTCGGGCGGGCCGATCGCCAGCCACAGATCCATCGGCCCGGGCAGCGCCGCAGGTTCCAGCCGCAGTTCCACCGGCGCGGGATCCCCCGGCAGCTCCAGCCGATAGACCGCGCCGCCGGCCGGGCAGGCCATCGCCGCCGCCGGCCAGACCATGAGCCAGGCGAGGCTAGAGCTTCGGCAGCAGGCCCGCAGGCGCATTCTCGTCCTTCCAGAAATCCAGGGGCGGGGTTTCGGTGACCACCGTCATCCGCTTGAAATCGCAGACGATCTCGCCGCTGTCCTCGGCCGAGGCCACGATCAGCGCCTGGAACAGGTGCCGGCCGCCCTCGTAGATGTCCACGAGGCCGCGCAACTGCGGCGCCAGCGCGCCGTCCAGCGCCAGCCCGTCGTCCCAGAGCCGCAGCACCGGGAAGACCGCATCGCCCACCTGCACCCGCAGCCGCGACTTGCGCCTTGCGGCGCGGCGCTGCGCGGCCGCCAGTTCCTCGCGAATGTCCTGCGGCAGATATTCCAGCATGGTCACACCCTCGCCTCCCAACCAATCCGGCGAATCGCTCGAATTCAAGGCAAAAGGTGGGGAGGGATTGTTTCCGTTCTTCCGGTGGCCGGCCGGGCACGGCGGAGGGTTGCGCGAAGGCCCGGTTGCGGGTTCACTCCCGCCCGCGGCAGAGGGCAGCGATGGACGGCGCGGCGATACTGGTCTTGGCGATGCTGCTGGACGCGGGCCTGGGCGAGCCGCGCTGGCTGTGGTCGCGCTGGCCGCATCCGGCGGTGCTGATGGGTCGCGCGGTGGGCTGGCTGGATGCGCGGCTGAACGAAGGCGACAACCGCCGGGCCAAGGGGGTGGCGGCGGTGGCCGTGCTGGTGCTGGGCGCGGGGCTGACCGGCGCCGTGATCGCCGCGGTGCCCGATGGCGGGCTGCTGGAGGTGCTGGCGGTGGCGATCCTGCTGGCGCAACGCTCGCTGTCCGACCACGTGGCGGCGGTGGCCGCGGCGCTGCGCACCGGGCTGGGCGAGGGCCGCCGGGCGGTGGCCCGCATCGTCGGCCGCGACACCGCGGCGATGACCGAGGCCGAGGTCGCCCGCGCCGCCATCGAGAGCGCGGCCGAGAACCTGTCCGACGGGGTGATCGCGCCGGCCTTCTGGTATCTGGTCGCCGGCCTGCCGGGGCTGATGATCTACAAGGCCGTCAACACCGCCGACAGCATGATCGGCCACCGCACGCCGCGGCACGAGCAATTCGGCTGGGCCGCCGCCCGGCTGGACGATGTGCTGAACTGGATCCCCGCGCGGCTGACGGCCCTGCTGCTGGCGCTGGCCCATGGCTGGTTCGACGCCCGCCCCATCCTGCGCGACGCGCCGCTGCACCGCAGCCCCAACGCCGGCTGGCCCGAGGCCGCGATGGCCTGCGCGCTGGACGTGGCGCTGTCGGGCCCGCGCAGCTATCACGGAGAGCGCCGGGACTACCCCTGGGTCCGCCCCGAGGGCCGGCGCGAGATCGGTCCGGCCGAGATCGACCGCGCCGTGGCCGCGCTGTGGCGCGCCTGGGGGCTGATGCTGGCGGTGGCGCTGATCATCGCCTTGTGATCCGCCCCTCCCTTTGACAAGGCCGCCCGCCTTCTCCACCCTGCGGCGGAAACAGGGAGATCCCGATGCGCCTTGCCACCCTTGCCGCCCTTCTCCTGAGTGGCCCCGCGCTGGCCGCGCCCTGCGGCGGCTCCTTCCCCGCCTTCATCGAGGCGATGAAGGCTGAGGTGCAGCGGCAGGGCCTGACGGCCGACGAGGCCAACCGCTTCTTCCGCACCGCGCAGCAGGACCCCAGGGTGATCCGCGCCGACCGTTCGCAGGGGGTGTTCCGCCGCACCTTCACCGACTTCTCCCGCGCGCTGATCAGCCAGAGCCGGATCAACGGCGGCGCGGCCAACCTGCGGAAATACAAGGCGGTGTTCGACCGGGCGCAACGGGACTACGGCGTCTCGCCGGGGATCCTGCTGGCCTTCTGGGCCTTCGAGACCGACTTCGGGGCGGTGCAGGGGGACTACAACACCCTGAACGCGCTGGTGACCCTGGGCCACGACTGCCGCCGGCCGGATCTCTTCCAGCCGCAGGTCCTCGCCGCGGCGCAGCTGTGGAAGCGGGGGATGTTCGACCCCGCCACCACCACCGGCGCCTGGGCGGGCGAGATCGGCATGGTGCAGATGCTGCCGGCCGACATCCTGCACCGCGGGGTGGACGGCGACGGCGACGGCAGGGTGACGCTGAAGACCTCGGCCCCCGACGCACTGCTCTCTGGCGCCCGGATGCTGCAGCACCACGGCTGGCGGGCGGGCGAGCCCTGGCTGCAGGAGGTGGCGATGCCCGCCGAGTTCGACTGGTCGAAGACCGGGCTCGACACCCAGCTGACCGGGGCGGAGTGGCAGCGGCTGGGGGTGCGGCCGCGGCACGGCCAGATCGCGGGCAACCTGCGGGCGTCCATCCTGCTGCCGGAAGGGCGCAAGGGGCCGGCCTTCCTCGCCTATCCGAACTACCGGGTGCTGTTCGAATGGAACAAGAGCTTCGTCTACGTCACCACCGCGGCCTATTTCGGCACAAGGCTGGAGGGGGCGCCGGTCTTCACCCCCGGCAACCCGGATCCGCAGTTGAGCCTGGACGAGATGAAGGCGCTGCAACAGAAGCTGCGGGCGCGGGGCCATGACGTGGGCGCGGTCGATGGCATCCTGGGCGCGCTGACCCGGGCGGCGGTGCAGAAGGAACAGATCCGCGCGCGCCTGCCGGCGGATGGCTGGCCCACCCGGGCGCTGCTGAACGCGCTTTGATGGCCGACTGGGGCCTGTGCGCCACCGTGCTGGCGCCGCCCGAGCAGGTGGCGGCCTTTGCCGCGCATCACCTGGCGCTGGGGGCGGCGCATCTCTGGCTGCATTTCGACGACCCGGCGCAGGCGGTGGAGGCCCCCCGCCACCCCCGCATCACCGCGGTGGCCTGCGACGAGGGCTATTGGCAGGCGCTGATGGGCCGGCGGCCGGCCAAGCACCAGCAGCGGCAGAGCCGCAACGTGCAGAGGGTCTATGCCGAGACCACGCTTCCCTGGCTGGGGCACTGGGACGTGGACGAATTCCTGTGGCCCGCCCGCCCGGTGGATCAGGTGCTGGACGCCGTGCGGGACAGGATGGTCCGCATCGCGCCCTGGGAGGCGCTGCACGACCCCGGGCTGGCCCGCGACATCTTCACCGCCCGCGCCTTCCGCGCCGCGCTGAAGGGGCCGGGGCGGGCGAGGCTGCGGGCACAGGTCTTCGGCCCCCATGCCGACCTGCTGCCCGAGGGGGTGCTGAGCCACTCGGCCGGCAAGTGCCTGTTCCGCACCGGCATCGCGGGGCTGGAGCCGCGGCTGCACGGCGCCTTCCTGGGGGGCGAGCGGGTGAAGGGGCCGGGTTTCGCCCCGGACCTCGCGCTTTTGCACTTCCACGCCGAGGACCGCGCGCGGTGGCTGGAGCGGGTGCCCTTCCGCGTCACCCGCGGGGCCTATCAGTACAATCCCCCGCTCGCCGCCTTCCTCGCCGCCGCAACCCCGGCGGAACTGGCCGGGTTCTACGACCGGGTGCAGGGGGCCGGCCCGGACACGCTGGCGGCGCTGCGCCAGGGCGGCGCGCTGATCGAGGCCGACCTGCACCTGCGGGAACGGGTGGCGGAGGTGTTCGGTCAACAGGGTTTGCCTGAAACCGTGGGCCGGCCTGCATTGTAGGTCAGGAGGCACGTCATGCGCACCGAGGATCGGACCAAGGCCGAACGCTGGACCCGGCCCGACAGCCCGGAGAACCGGCCGGAACCCGGCTATGAGGAATGGCTGGCGGCGGAGATCGAGAAGGGTATTGCCGAACTCGATGCCGGCCAGGGTATTCCCGCCTCCGAGGTCTGGAAGTCGCTCGGCCTCGAATGAAGCTGCCCGGATGAAGCTGATCGTCTCGTGGCCCGGCCAGACCGGGCGGGACAAGGAAACGCATGTCGTTTCCCCCGCCCGCTCGCGACGATAGCCACCGGAGACCTGTCAGCCCGAGACCACGAGAGGCCAGCGCCCGCC
>JBBCJM010000104.1:0-12245 GCA_037190175.1 Paracoccaceae bacterium
TGGAGCCCGCGCCGGTGCAGGCGCCGGCCAGGGTCAGCCCGGGCACCGCGCCGGGCGGGGCGAGGAAGGCGGCCAAGCCATCGTCCCACGCCGCCCGGGCGCCGAGGTGGCTGGCCAGATGCATGGTCGGCGTCCAGCCCCCGGCCAGGGCCAGCGCCTCGGCCTCGACCCTGTGCTCCGTACCCCCTTCCGAGACGGTGATCGCCTGCAATCCCAGCCGGCCGCGGGTGCCGGTGACCTGCGCGCCCTTCCAGACCTTCAGCCCGGGCTCCGCGGGGGCATCCGGGCGGGGGTCGATGATCCCGGCCACCTCCACCCCCGCCGCCGCCAGATCCCGGGCGGTGGCCCGGGCGCTGTCGGTGCCGCCATAGACCGCGATCCGCTTGCCCGGCACCGCGCCCCAGCGGTTGAGGAAGCTGCGGACGCTCGATGCCAGCATCACCCCCGGCCGGTCGTTGCCCGGGTGGGCGATGGGCCGTTCCAGCGCGCCCGCCGCCAGCACCGCCTGTTTCGCCACGATCCGCCAGAAGCATTCGCGCGGCAGGTCGGGCTGCGGCGGCAGGTGCAGCCCCACCCGCTCCAGCGCGCCATAGGTGCCGTGGTCGTAGGCGCCGGTCACCGTGGTGCGGGCCATCAGCCGCACGTTGGGCATCGCCGCCAGCTCCGCCACCGCGCCCGCCGCCCACACCGCCCCGGCCTGCCCACTGACGCTGCCGGTGTCGGACAGCAGCCGCCCGCCGAACTCGGCGCTCTCCTCCGCCAGGATCACCTCGGCCCCCGCCCGGCCGGCGGTCAGCGCGGCCATCAGCCCGGCGGGGCCGGAGCCGATCACCAGCACATCGCAGAAGGCGAAAGCCTTGTCATAGGTCGCTTCGTCATGCCGTTTCGACAGCCGGCCCAGACCCGCCGCCCGGCGGATCAGCGGCTCGTAGAGCCCCTCCCACAGCCGGCGCGGCCACATGAAGGTCTTGTAGTAGAACCCCGCGCCCAGGAAGGGGGCGGCGAGGTCGTTCACCTCCATCACGTCGAAGGCGAGCATGGGCCAGCGGTTCTGGCTGATGGCGGTGAGCCCCTCGTGGATCTCCTGCACCGTGGCGCGCAGGTTGGGGGTGGACTGGCCATCGGGGTCCAGCACGGTGACCAGCGCATTGGGCTCCTCCGCCCCGGCGGTGAAGATGCCGCGCGGGCGGTGATACTTGAAGCTGCGGCCGATCAGACGGACGCCACTGGCCATCAGCGCCGAGGCCAGCGTGTCGCCATGGAAGCCCGTGTAGGCCCGCCCGTCGAAGGTGAACCGCACCGGGCGGCTGCGGTCGATCCGCCCCCTGCCCTCAACCCGCATCGCCGGCCTCCGTGGATTTGCGCCGCTTGCGGGGCTTGGGTGGTTCGGGCGGCGGGTCCTCGAACGAGACCGGCGCCGGCCCCGCTTCGGCCGGCACCACCGGGCCGGAGGCCCCCACCGGCGCCACCTCCTCCACCGCGATTACCGCATGGCTCACCGTATCGCGCGTCACCTTCAGCCAGGAGGCGCAGCCCTGCTCGTGATACCACAGATCCTGCGTCACCCCCGCCGGGTTGTCGCGCAGGTGCAGCCAGTCGGCCCATGCCTCGACGGGGGCCTCCGGCGAGGGCCGGGCCAGCATCACCGCCGCACCGTAGTAAGTGAACTCCCGCCGGTCGCGGTCGCCGCAGAGGGGGCAGGTCAGGCGCATGGTGGGATCCTTTCGTCTGCGCCCCGCGGCGAGGCCCCCCTCCCTCTCCCTCCCCACGAGGGGGAGGGAAGCGCCCCATGGCTGGCCGCGGCGCGGTGGAGGGCCTGCCGGCAACCCGCATCCCGGCCGGGGACATGGCGCCTCCTTCCCCCCTCGTGGGGGAGGGATGGGGTGGGGGGGCGCCGGGGTGGAGCAAGGTCGGGCATCATCACCTCGATGCGGGCTGTGCCGGCTGCGGGTCGGCCTCGCGCCCCGAGGACAGCGGCAGGGACGACAGGTGCGGCGACACGCCGGTGCCGAATGCGCCGGCGACGCGATCGTCGGTCGAAGGGATGGTTTCCACCAGCCGAAGGGTACGCGTGGCTGGAAACACCAGCGCCCGCGGCGACGGGCGGGCCGCGGGCAGAGCATCGCAGCTCTCGACCACCAGCGTGTCGATCACGTTCCGATGGCGGGAGGGTATTCGCCCCTCGGGCGTCTCGATGGAATCCGACCACAGGTCCACCCCGATGTCCACCACGCCGCCCAGTTGCATGAACCCGCCGAAACGGTGACAGACCGAGCGGCGATAGTCGCGCACCAGCACCTCGCGCAGGGCGGCGACGACCTCGGGCCGCGCGTCCAGCGCCGGGCCGCGGCCCGGTTGCAGCGAGATGGTGTAGGAGATCCGGGCAAGGGGCCGCCCGTCCTCGGTGGCGGACAGTTGTACGCTCTGGTTCAGCCTGAGCCCCCGGCCGGTCTCGGCGCCCCCAGCATCCCGGACCACGCGAGCCAACTCAAGGAGGACCACACAGCCGGGCGAATTGACATACCTGCGCGAGTCGCCGCCAATGCAGATCTCGGCCTGCGCTCCGGTCGCCGCCACCATCATCGCCACTGCCGCCAGCACCCGCATCCCGTCCCCTCAATGCAGGTTGTGCTGCGAGCCGGTGCCTTCCTCGTCGATCACCGCGCCGGTGGCAAAACGGTCCAGGCGGTAGCGGCGGGCCAGGTCGTGGCTCTCGTCGGTGGCCATCAGGTGGGCCATGCACCAGCCCGAGGCCGGCACCGCCTTGAAGCCGCCGTAGTTCCAGCCGCAGTCGAGATAGAGCCCCTCGACCGGCGTGCGGTCGATGACGGGCGAGCCGTCGGGCGACATGTCCATGATCCCGCCCCAGGACCGCAGCACCTTCGCCCGGCCGATCATCGGCATCAGGGTCATGCCGGCCTCCATCACATGCTCGACCATCGGCAGGTTCCCGCGGGCGGCATAGCTGGCGTAGAAGTCGAGGTCGCCGCCGAACACCAGCCCGCCCTTGTCGGACTGCGAGATGTAGAAATGCCCCATGCCGAAGCTGACCACATGGTCGATGCAGGGCTTCAGCCCCTCGGTGACGAAGGCCTGCAGGACGTGGCTCTCGATCGGCAGCCGCAGGCCCGCCATGGCGGCGACCTGCGACGACCGGCCGGCGACCACGATCCCCACCCGCTTCGCCCGGATGGGGCCGCGCGAGGTCTGCACGCCCGCCACCCGGTTGCCGGCGATGTCGATGCCGGTGACCTCGCAATTCTGGATCAGGTCCACCCCCAGCCGGTCGGCGGCCCGGGCATAGCCCCAGGCCACCGCATCGTGCCGCGCGGTGCCGCCGCGGGGGTGCAGCAGGCCGCCGTAGATCGGAAACCGGGTCTGCTCGAAATCCAGCCAGGGCAGCAGTTCCCGCACGCCGTCCCGGTCCAGCAGCACCGCGTCGTCGCCCTGGTTGATCATCGCATTGCCGCGCCGGGCGAAGGCGTCGCGCTGCCCGTCGGAATGGAAGAGGTTGATCAGCCCCCGCTGCGAATGCATCACGTTGTAGTTGAGCTCGGCCTCCAGCCCCTCCCACAGCTTCAGGCTGTGCGAGTAGAATTCGCTGTTGCCGGGCAGGAAGTAGTTGGCGCGCACGATGGTGGTGTTGCGCCCCACGTTGCCCTGGCCCAGCAGCCCCCGCTCCAGCACCGCGACGTTGGTCAGCCCATGGTTCTTCGCCAGGTAATAGGCGGTGGAGAGCCCATGCCCGCCCCCGCCGATGACGACGATGTCGTATTCCGCCTTGGGCTCGGGCTCGCGCCAGGCCGGCTGCCAGCCGCGGTTGCCCCGCAGCCCCTCCCACAACACCCGCAGCCCCGAATAGCGCATCATTCCGCCCCTCGCCGTCCCATCATCCCCACCCGGCCGCCCGCGCCTTGCCTGTCCGCGACAAAAGCTGTCGCCGGGGGCTCAGGCGCGACTGTAGCGCAGGTGGATCGCCCCCTTCACCCATTCCCGCACGAAATCCAGCCGGAGCGCCAGTTCGGGCGTGCCCGGCGGGAAGAGCGGGATGCCGGCACCCAGGATGCGCGGGATCACCGCCATCTCCAGCAGGTCGAGCCGCCCCAGCGCGATCATCGCCCGGACCAGCTGCCCGCCGCCCTCGACCCAAACCAGCGGAATGCCCTCCGCCTCGGCCTCCCGCACCACCGCGGCGAGGTCACCCCGGGCGGTCACGCCGGCGGGCGGGTCGGGCAGGGGGCGCGAGGTCAGCACGGTGACGCGCTTGCCGGGATGCGGCCAGTCCCCCATCCGCCGCGCCGCATCATAGCTGCCGCGCCCCATCAGGATCAGGCCGACGCGGGCGTAGAACGCCTCGATCCCCAGCCCCTCGGGCAGGTAGTCCGGCACCAGCCAGTCGATCCCGCCCCCCTCGCGGGCGATCATCCCGTCCAGCGTGACGGCGATATGGCAGTGGAACGTGGTCATGGTGGCCCTTCGCCTCCGCCGCCATTGAACCATTTTTCGCCCCCTGCGCAACCCGGCCCGGGGTCTCCGGAAAGAAGAAGCAGGAGGGGGGCAATCTGCCTCAAGCGGTCCTTCTTCTGTCCGAAAACATCCCACGGGTTGCCAGTGGTTTACGCCGTTGGTTCGAGTGAACCACTGGCTGGGGGCTGCGAAGCCCCCGGCGCCTGCAACCGGGCCACGCGGGCGGGAAAGGCTAAAGCCCCTTCGACTGGTAGGTCGCCGCCACCCGGCTGATCGAGACGATATAGGCCGCGACCCGCAGGTCTTCCACGTCGTCCCGCCCGTGCCAGATCTCGCGCATCGCCTGGTAGGCCGTGCGCATCGTGTCGTCGAGCCCCGAGCGCACCAGCGCCAGTTCGTCCGACCCTTCCAGGAAGCGCGCCTTGAAGTCGGCCGAGAGCGTCCAGCCCAGGCCCCGGTCGGCCGAGAGCCGTTCCAGTTCCTCGACCAGCAGGCGCGAGCGCGCCTCCTCGGCCCGGCGCTGCATCCGGCCGAAGCGGATGTGCGACAGGTTCTTCACCCATTCGAAATAGGAGACCGTGACCCCCCCGGCATTGGCGTACATGTCGGGGATGATGACCGTGCCCTTCTGGCGCAGGATCTCGTCGGCGCCGAAGGTGACGGGGCCGTTGGCCGCCTCGACGATCAGCGGCGCCTTCACCGCGGCCGCGTTGCCGCGGTGGATCACCGCCTCCATCGCCGCCGGGATCAGGATGTCGCAGTCGGCCTCCAAGAGCGCCGGGCCGTCGGCCACGAACTCGCCCTCGGGATAGCCGGTCACGCTGCCGGTCCGCGCGATCCAGGAGCGCAGCTCCTCGATCCGCACCCCCTTGGGGTCGACCACCGCCCCGTCGCGCTCGATCACCGCGGTGACGATGGCGCCGTCTTCCTCGGACAGGAACTTGGCCGCGTGATAGCCCACGTTGCCCAGGCCCTGCACGATCACCCGCTTGCCGGCCAGCCCGCCGGTCAGCCGGGCGCGGGCCACGTCCTCGGGGTGGCGGAAGAACTCGCGCAGCGCGTATTGCACGCCGCGGCCCGTGGCCTCGACCCGGCCCTTGATCCCGCCGGCGTGCGGCGGCTTGCCGGTCACGCAGGCGCGGCCGTTGATGTCGGTGGTGTTCATCCGCATGTACTGGTCGGCGATCCAGGCCATCTCGCGCTCGCCGGTGCCCATGTCGGGGGCGGGCACGTTCTGCGCGGGGTGGATCAGGTCGCGCTTGATCAGCTCGTAGGCGAAGCGGCGGGTGATCTGCTCCAGCTCGTGCGCGTCCCAGGCGCGGGGGTCGATGCACAGGCCCCCCTTCGATCCGCCGAAGGGCGTCTCCACCAGCGCACATTTGTAGGTCATCAGCGCGGCCAGCGCCTCCACCTCGTCCTGGTTGACCGAGAGCGCATAGCGGATGCCGCCCTTCACGGGCTCCATATGCTCGGAATGCACCGAGCGGTAGCCGGTGAAGGTGTGGATCGCCCCCCTGAGCCGCACCCCGAAGCGTACGGTATAGGTGGAGTTGCAGACCCGGATCTTCTCCTCCAGCCCCGGCGGCAGATCCATCAGCCGCACCGCGCGGTTGAACATCAGATCGACGCTGTCGCGGAAACTCGGTTCGTTGCCTTCGCGCATGAGCCCCTCGTTTCTTGTCCGCCCGGACCGGCGCCGCGGGGGCGCCGGGCCGCCCGTTCCGCGGGGGCAGCCTAGCCTGCCTGCGGGCCGAAAGCATCCGCCCTTTGCGACCGACCGCCGCAATTTTCGGCAGGCCGCAAAACGGCGGCGCGGAGGCAGCCGGCGCCCCCGCCCGGGGCCGGAAGTGATTCGCGGCCCGGGCGGCGGCGGCGCCGCGCGGCGGCCCGGTTAACCCTTCGTCAACCGGGGGTTGTAGGGCTTCGGCCGCCCCGTCAGGCCGCTGTTTCAGGCGCGCAGACAATCCCGGACGGGCCTCGGGCACCGTCCACGGCCCTGTCGATTTCGCCGCATCCGCCGCCGCGCCTGCCACAATTCCGCCCCAACCCCTGCTGCTACTGGCGGGCGGCAAGCCCTCTTCCGGGGGGCGCGTTCACCTTGCGGTCCCGAATCCGCGGGGTGGGACGCCGGTCGGAGGGCAGGCAGTCTGCATGTGGACCGGACCCCACGGGGTCCGAACAGAGGATGTGTGACATGGACGGTCGCATCGAGACGACCCCGAAGGCGCTGCCCGCCGCCCCCCGGCTGCGGCAGGCGGCGCGGCACTTCGCCAGGAACGAGGACGGCTCGCTGATCGTCTTCGGGATGGTGCTTTTCGTGCTGATGATCATGATCGGCGGCATCGCGGTCGACGTGATGCGCTACGAGCAGCGCCGCGTGGCGCTGCAGCAGACCATCGACCGTTCGGTGCTGGCCGCGGCCGCGCTGAACCAGAGCCTCGACCCCGAGGCGGTGGTCAACGACTATTTCGACAAGGCGGACCTCTTGCCCCACCTCAAGTCCGTGGTGGTGCGCGAGGGGCTGAACTTCCGCAACGTCGAGGCGGCGGCGGGATCGGACCTGCGCACCTTCTTCATGCACATGGTCGGCATCCCCGAACTGGCCGTCGACACGCTGAGCCAGGCCGAACAGCGCATCGGCAACGTCGAGATCGCGCTGGTGCTGGACATCTCGGGCTCGATGAACTCGAACAACCGCGCCACCAACATGAAGGCGGCGGCCAAGGACTTCATCGACACCGTCCTGGGCAACGACGTGGAGGGGCGGATCTCGATCTCGATCGTGCCCTACAACGGGCAGGTGAACCTGGGGCCGGTGCTGCGCGCGAAGTTCAACGCGACCCCGACGAACGGCGCGGCCAACGTCGACTGCGTGGACCTGCCGGCCAGCGTCTATACCACGCTGACGCTGTCGCGCACGCTGCAGCTGCCGATGACGGCCCACGCCGACACCTTCTCGACCACCACGCAGGGCACCAGCTATACCGCGATCCAGGGCCATACGGTGGACGCCAGCGGCACCCGCACCAACGTCTGGTGCCCGCCCGAGGCCACCAACATCGTGCGCGTGATGAGCAACAACCGCACCCAGCTGAAGGCGCAGATCGACGCGCTGAAGGTCGTGGGCGCCACCTCGATCAACGCCGGGATGCGCTGGGGCCTGATGCTGCTCGACCCCGCCATGCGGCCGATGATCAACGAGCTGATCGCCTCGGGCCACGTGAACCCGGGCTTCGGCGGCCGTCCCTTCGACTGGACCGACGACGAGGCGATGAAGGTGATCGTGCTGATGACCGACGGCGAGCATTTCGCCGAGGAGCGGGTGAACCTTGCCTACAAGTCGGGTGACTCGCCCATCTACTACAGCTCGGCCGACAATGCCTTCGCCATCGAGCATACCACGGGCCGGCCCTCGGGCGTGAGCAACAACAACCGGTTCTGGTATCCGGCACGTTCCTCGGGCAGCGGCGAATGGACCTCGCTGCGCACGGGCTACGTCAAGCAGACCTGGCCGCAGGTCTGGGCGCGGGCGCGGCTGAGCTGGGTGGCCTGGCAGCTCTATGCCCGGGCGCTGGGCACCAGCTCGTCCACCCGGACCAACCAGTACAACACGGCGATGAACAACTTCCGCACCCTGACGCCGATCGGCACCATGGACACCCAGCTGGACACCATGTGCAACCTGGCCAAGAACCGTGGCGTGCTGATCTACGGCATCGCCTTCGAGGCGCCCTCCAACGGCAAGAAGGTGATCGAGAAATGCGCCTCCACCATCGCGCATTACTACGACGCCACGGGGCTGGAGATCCGCTCGGCCTTCCGTTCGATCGCCGCCAACATCAGCCAGCTGAGGCTGACGCAATGACCACCCACCGCCGCCCTCTCGTTCTCCCGCGCCTCCGCGGCCGGCTCGCGCGCCTGATCGGCCGCGAGGACGGGGCGGCGGCGGTGGAACTGGTCTTCGTGCTGCCGCTGGTGATGCTGCTCTTCATGCTCGCCTTCGAAAGCGGCCTCTACATGGTCCGCCACATCATGCTGGAGCGGGCCGTGGACCAGACGGTGCGCGACCTGCGGCTGGGGCGTCTGGCCGGCATCGCGCCCGACGAGATGCACAACGCGCTGAAGGACCGGATCTGCGACCGCGCCCCGGTGCTGCGCCATTGCGGCGACACGATCCGCATCGAGTTGCAGCCGGTCCCGACCACCACCTGGGCCCTGCCCGCCGGTCCGGTCACCTGCTTCGACCGCGACGAGGAGGTGAACCCCTCGCTGACCCCGAAACCGGGCGTGGGCAACGAACTGATGCTGGTGCGGGTCTGCGTCATCCAGGACGCGATCTTTCCCGGCACCGCCTTCTCGCAGGCGATCAAGAGCGACGAACAGGGCGGCTACCGGCTGGTCTCCATCAACGGCTTCGTGAACGAGCCCTGAGGTCATGATGCAACGCGATCTTCCCGCCCGCCGTTTTCGCCGCCTGCGCCGGTTCCTGCGCCGGCAGCGCGGCTCCATGCTGGTCGAGACGGTGCTGGTGGTGCCGTTCCTGCTGTGGGGCTACGTGGCGCTCTATACCTATTGGGACGCCTATCGCTCGATGACCAACCTGCAGAAGGTCGCCTATGCGATGTCGGACCTGATCTCGCGCGAGCAGCGGGCGATCAACAACGGCTATATCGTCGGGATCCGCAACACGATGAACTCCATGCTGGCCAGCGACCAGCAGGTGCAGCTGCGGGTGACCTCGATCATGTGGGACGAGTGGGACGACCGCTATGAGGTGGAATGGTCGCGCTCGCCCACCGGGATGCCGCTGCTGACCACGCCGCAGCTGGCCGGCATGACCGACCGGATCCCGCTGATGACCGACGGCCGCACCGCGATCATCTTCGAGGCGTCGATCCTCTACCGGCCCCCGATGTCCTTCGGCTTCGGCACGCTGGCGGGGCTCAAGGAGACGACCTTCCGCGAGTTCATCGTCACCCCGCCCCGCTACGCCCCCCGCATCGTGCTGCAATAGCGGCGGGCAGGGGCTCAGACCTCCTCGATCCGCAGCGCCACCGGGGCGCCGACCAGCACGCCGGTGGCGGCGAAGAGGCCCACGGCATGGGCGATGTCGTCGCGGGTGGCCTTGTGGGTCACGATCAGCACCGGGGCGTCGGGCCCCTCGTGGCCGTATTGCCGCATCCGGGCGATCGAGACCCCGGCCTCGCCCAGGGCAGTGGCGATCTTGGCCAGCGCGCCGGGCTTGTCGACCAGCGTCATCCGCAGATACCAGGCCGCCGGCGTGGCCACCGAGGCGGCCGGCGGGCGCAACAGCGTGGCGGCCGGCTGGCCGAAGACCGGCAGCCGGCAGCCGCGGGCGAGGTCGATCACGTCGGCCACCACCGCGCTGGCCGTGGGGCCGGAGCCCGCGCCGGGCCCCCGCAGCACGATCTGGCCCACCGCGTCGCCCTCCAGCACCACCATGTTGGTGCCGCCGGGCAGCTGCCCCAGCGGGCTGTCGGCCGGCACCAGGCAGGGCGACATGCGCTGTTCCAGCCCCCGCCCGGTCATCTGCGCCACGCCCAAGAGCTTGATGCGATAGCCCATGTCCTCGGCCCGGCGGATGTCGTCGATCGAGATGTTCTCGATCCCCTCCAGCTCCACCCGGTCGAAGGCCACCTGCGCGCCGAAGGCGATGGCGGCCAGCAGGCTCAGCTTGTGCCCGGCGTCGATGCCCCCCACGTCCAGCTGCGGGTCGGCCTCCAGGTAGCCCAGCTGCCGCGCCTCTTCGAACACCTGCTCGTAGGGCAGGCCCGCGGACTGCATCCGGGTCAGGATATAGTTGCAGGTGCCGTTCATCACCCCCATGACCCGGCGCAGGGCATTGCCGGCCAGCCCCTCGGTCAGCGCCTTGATCACCGGGATGCCGCCGGCCACCGCGGCCTCGAAGCGGATGGTGCGGCCCGCGGCCTCGGCCGCCAGCGCCAGCGCCTGGCCGTGATGGGCCAAAAGCGCCTTGTTGGCGCTGACCACATCCTTGCCCGTGGCCAGCGCCGCCTCGGTCGCGGCCAGGGCTGCGCCGTTGTGCCCGCCCATGACCTCCACGAACACGTCCACGTCCGGGCGCCGCGCCACCGATACCGCGTCGTCCTCCCAGGCATAGGCCGAAAGGTCGGCGTCGCGGTTCTTGGTGCGGTCGCGGGCGCAGACCGCGGCGATCTCCACCGGCCGCCCGGCGCGCGCTGCGATCAGGGCCGCGTTGCGCTGCACGATCTGCACCACGCCGATCCCCACCGTGCCGAGGCCGGCCAGACCGAGTCGCAGGGGGGCGGGCATGGGAAACCTCGTCGCAGGAAAACGCCCCGCCTCCTAGCCCGTCGGTCGGGCGGGCGCAACGTCAGCTGACCGGACGGTTGCGGATGGCGGCGGCGCGGTTGCGCAGGGCCGCGGCCCGGGCGGTGAGCGCGGCCTGCGCCGCCTCGGCCCCGCCGGGCGGCGCCTCGCCCAGTGCCAGGATGCGGGCGGTGGGCAGCAGTTGCGGCGCCGGCGCGTCTGTGAAGGCGCGGCCGGCCGCGTCCACCTGCGGAAAGGTGGCGCAGCCCGCCAGGAGGAGAAGCGCGAGGGCCGGGCGAAGCATGGCCGCCACCATAGGGGCGCGAGCAAGGACCGGCAAGCGGCGGGGGTTGGAACTGAACGGGTGTTCATCTAGCTTGGCCGTCATGGCCCGCCGTTCTGGTTCGACCGCCGAGGATACCCGCGCCCGCCTGCGCGCCGCCGCGCTGCGGCTGTTCGCGCGACAAGGCTATGCCGCGGTGTCGATGCGGCAGATCGCGGCTGAGGTGGGGGTGCAGGCCGGGGCGCTCTATCTCTATACGCCCGACAAGCAGGGGCTGCTCTACGACCTGATGCAGGGGCATCTGGCGGAGCTGCACGCCGCGCTGGCCGGGCTGCCGAGGCTCTCCGACCCCGCGGCGCGGCTGGAGCGTTTCGCCCGCTTCCACGTCACCTGGCACCTCGACCGGCCCGAGGCGGTGTTCGTGGCCTATATGGAGCTGCGCAACCTGAGCCCGGAGAACTTCGTCGCCGTCGAGGCCGGCCGGCGCGCCTATGAGGACGCGCTGGAGGCGATCCTGCGCGACGGGCAGGCGGCGGGGGTCTTCGCGGTGGCCGACACCCGGCTGACCACGCTGGCGCTGATCGCCATGCTGACCGGGGTCACGCAATGGTTCCGCGAGGGTGGGCGCTTGAGCCGGGCGCAGGTGGCCGACCATTATGCGGCGATGGCGCTGAACGCGGTGCGGGTGCGGGGGGACTGAATGGCGCGCAGGAAGCCGGAGCCGCAGGGGGACAAGGTGCTGGCGCGGCTGCGCCCGGCGCCGGCGCGGCGGACGATCGTCACCGGGCTGATTGCGGTGCTGGGCGCGGTGCCGCTGGCCTGGGCGGCGGCGCAGGGGGCAGGGCCGGTCGCCCTGGCGGCGGGGGTGGCGGTGGCGGCCCTCGGCCTTGTCGCCGCGCGGGCGGTCTGGCGGGCCACGGCGCGGGCGCTGGTGCTGACCGAGACGGAACTGCGCGAGGAGGGCGGCCGGCTGGTCGCCCGGGTGGCGGAGGTGGCCGAGGTGCGCCACGCCGCGCTGTCGCTGCGCCCCGCCGGCGGCTTCGGCCTGACGCTGGCCACGGCCGAGGCCCGGCCGGCCTGGGTGCCCGGGCTCTGGTGGCGGATCGGCGGGCGGGTGGGCGTGGGCGGCACCACCCCGCGCGGCGGGGGGCGGCTGCTTGCCGACCACCGCCCCGCGCCGCGG